>NZ_JBIRJC010000003.1:0-381754 GCF_044329365.1 Kitasatospora sp. NPDC017646
ACTGATCCACCCCGAAGGGCTTCACCGTTCGACTTGCATGTGTTAAGCACGCCGCCAGCGTTCGTCCTGAGCCAGGATCAAACTCTCCGTGAATGTATACCCGGCAGTGCTCAATTAAGAGCGCCGGTCGACACCCGCGTCGAGCGGCACGGCAACCACCGGAATAGGGCGGCCCCGCGCACTGCGTCCTCGCTAGTGTTATTTCAAAAGGAATCTCCAACCCTGATCAAACGATCGAGGCCGGGGATGTCAACATATCTGGCGTTGACTTTTGGCACGCTGTTGAGTTCTCAAGGAACGGACGCTTCCTTCGGACCGCCTTTCAGCGGGCCCTCCGGGCGCTTCGTTCTTTCGTGTTTCCAGCTTATCAGATGTTTTCCGCTCCGCTTTCCGGAGTTTCATTCATCGGATTCGCTTTCCGCTTTGTCTCCCCGGTCTCCCGCGGCGACTCCGGAACTGTACGGGCACCGACCCGCCACATGCAAATCGCCTCCGCCCGGGACTCCGGACGGAGGCGATCGCTGTTCGACACGACGTCGGGCGAACGTCAGGCGCGTCGTCAGGAGCGGCCCATCTCCTCGGCGATGGCCGCAGCGAAGGCGTCGACGTCGGCCTCCGTGGTGTCGAACGAACACATCCAGCGCACCTCACCGGTGTGCTCGTTCCAGAAGTAGAAGCGGTAACGCTTCTGCAGCCGCTCGCTCACCTCGCGCGGGAGGATCGCGAACACCGCGTTCGCCTGGACCGGGCGGACGACCTCGACACCGTCGATCTTCCGGACCGCCGCCTCCAGCCGGCTGGCCATCGCATTGGCGTGGCCCGCGTTGCGCAGGTAGAGGTCACCTGCGAGCAGGGCCTCGAACTGCACGGAGACGAAGCGCATCTTCGAGGCGAGCTGCATCGAGGTCTTGCGCAGGTACTTGATGTTGCGCACCCGCTCAGGGTTGAGCACCACCACGACCTCGCCGAAGATCAGGCCGTTCTTCGTGCCGCCGAAGGACAGGACGTCGACGCCGAGGTCGGTCGTGAAGGCCCGCATCGGCTGGCCGAGCGAGGCGGCGGCGTTCGCCAGTCGGGAGCCGTCCATGTGGACGAGCATGCCGAGCTGGTGGGCGTGATCGACGATCGCGCGGATCTCGTCGATCGTGTAGAGGGTGCCGAGCTCGGTGCTCTGGGTGATGGAGACCGCGAGCGGCTGCGCGCGGTGCTCGTCGCCGAAGCCGTAGGCCTGGAGGTCGAGCAGCTCCGGGGTGAGCTTGCCGTCCGGGGTGGGGACGGTGTGCAGCTTGATGCCGCCCATCTTCTCCGGGGCGCCGCCCTCGTCCACGTGGATGTGGGCGGTGTCGGCGCAGACCACGGCGCCCCAGCGGGGCAGCAGCGCCTGGAGGGCGACCACGTTGGCGCCGGTGCCGTTGAACACCGGGTAGGCCTCGGCCCTGCTGCCGAAGTGGCGGCGGAAGACGTCCTGGAGGTGCGCCGTGTAGTCGTCCTCGCCGTAGGAGATCTGGTGGCCTCCGTTGGCGAGGGCGATCGCGGCGAGGACCTCGGGGTGCACGCCGGCGTAGTTGTCGCTGGCGAAGCCGCGGACGGCGGGGTCGTGCCGCCGTACCGCGTCCGTACGGGTGGGGTCGGTCATCGGGCTGTCAGCCACAGGTGCTGTCCGTTCAGTTCTGCTGCGGGGCGGTCCCAGAGGTCCGCCAGGTGTCCGGCGAGGTCGGCGGTGTCGGTGAAGCCGGCGAACTTCGCCTCCGGCTTCTCGGCCCGCATCTCGGGGCTGACCAGCGCCTTGATGACCAGGATCGCAGCCGCCGCGGTGGGCTCGCCGTCCGGGGCGGTGGTCTCCTTCTTGAAGGAGTCGGCCATGGCGAGGGTCCAGGCCTCGGTGGCGGCCTTGGCGGCCGCGTAGGCGGCGCCGCCGGCGGTGGGCTTGTGCGCGGCCGCGGCGGAGACCATGGCGTAGCGGCCGGCCGGGCTGCGGACCAGCGCGGGCTGGAACGCCAGCGAGGTGTGCTGGAGGGTGCGCACGACGGTGTCGTGCAGGAAGTCCCAGTCGTCCAGGCGGGTGTCGAAGAAGGTCTTGCTGCCGCGCCAGCCGCCGACCAGGTGGAACAGGCCGTCGACGTGGCCGTGCTCGGCCTCCAGGTGGTCGGCCCAGTCGTGGACCTCCTGCGGGTCGAGCAGGTCGATCACCTGGCCGCTCACCTTCGCTCCGCGTACCGCGACGCGGGTGGCGTCGAGGGCGGACTCCAGGCGCTGGGCGTCGATGTCGGCGCCGATCACGGTGGCGCCCTCGGAGGTGAGGCGGCGCAGCACGGCCTGGCCGGCCGGGCCGCTGGCTCCGGCGACGGCGATGACCTTGCCGGCCAGCTTGGTGGAGGGGGTGGTGGTCACGCGGCGACTCCCTGGATGCCGGCGCCGGTGATGCCGGCGGTGGCGGCGATGACGCCGCGGAGTTTCTTGGACAGGGCCTCGTAGAACATGCTCAGCGGGAACTCGTCCGGGAGCACGGCGTCGCACAGCGCCTTGTTCAGGGCCTTGCCGTCGGTGATGTCGAGCGGGAGGGCCTCCGGGCCCTTGGCCCAGGTCGAGGCCGGGTGCGGGGTGAGGTAGCGGGAGACCAGCTCGTAGGCGGCGATCCAGTGGGCCGGCTTGGGCCGGTCGATGCCGTCGCGGTACAGGGTCTCGATCTCGCCGCAGAGCGCGTTGGTGACCTGCGGGGCGCGCTCCCAGTCGATGGTGAGGCGGTTGTCGCGCCAGCGCAGCGCGTCGTGCTTGTGCAGGTACGCGAAGAGCAGCTGACCGCCGAGGCCGTCGTAGTTGCGGACGCGGTCGCCGCTGACCGGGAAGCGGAACAGGCGGTCGAAGAGGATCGCGTACTGGACGTCGCGGGCGTGCGGGTTGCCCTCGGTCTCCAGCTTCACCGCCTCCTTGAAGGTGGTGAGGTCACAGCGGAGCTCCTCCAGGCCGTACATCCAGAACGGGCTGCGCTGCTTGATCATGAAGGGGTCGAACGGCAGGTCGCCGTGGCTGTGGGTGCGGTCGTGGACCAGGTCCCACAGGACGAAGGTCTCCTGCGCGCGCTCCTGGTCCTTGAGCAGGCCCTCGGCGTCGGCCGGGATCTCCAGGCCGAGCTGCTCGATGGCGGTGGTGGAGACGGCGCGGAAGCGGGCGGCCTCGCGGTCGCAGAAGATGCCGCCCCAGGTGAAACGTTCCGGCGCCTTGCGCACGGCGACCGTCTCGGGGAAGAGGACGGCGGAGTTGGTGTCGTAGCCGGCCGTGAAGTCCGTGAAGGTGATCGGCACGAACATCGGGTTGTCGAAGCGGGTGCGCTCCAGCTCGTCCAGCCACTCGGGCCACACCACGCGCAGCAGGACGGCTTCCAGGTTGCGGTCCGGGTTGCCGTTCTGGGTGTACATCGGGAAGACGACCAGGTGCTCCAGGCCGTCCTCGCGCTGGTCGGCGGGCTGGAAGGCGAGCAGCGAGTCCAGGAAGTCGGGCTCCCGGTAGCCGGTGTCGGCCCACTTGGCGAGGTCGGCGTCGACGGCGGACAGGTAGGCGGCGTCGTGCGGGAAGTTCGGGGCGAGCTCCTGGACGGAGGCCCGGACGGTGGCGACCAGCGGGTCGACGGTCTGCCGTTGGACGACGGACAGGTCGATCGAGCCGTCCTTGGACTGCAGCGGGCGCAGCGTCTCGACGGCCTCCTTCAGGCGCAGCCACGCCGGGTGGACGGCGAGGGTCGAGACCGGGGCGTCGGCCGCCGCTGCGAGCCTTGGCGAAAGATTCTGCATCGTGGACTCACTTCGACAGGAGTTATTTCAACGAGGACACCATAAGTACGAAAGGTTCTCCGGTTCAAGGGGGCCAGAACCGACAAAAATCCGGCCCCCGCCGTCCCGGCCCCAAAACCTGCGCCGGAGCGGCGTCCGTCCGACATGTGGACGGTCTTCTGGATGTTCTGGACAGACGAGCCGTCCTGATGCGAACCTCCCCGCATGCTCCCGACGGTGATCACGGTGGCCGAGCGCCACGACAGCCGGTACCGGGTGCCCTCCCGTCGGCAGGCCTGTTGTCGTTGCCGCTGCCGCGCGCACGGCCGCTGTCGCCGCTGTCGTTGACCCGACCGCGGCCCTCGCCCCGGCTGCGGCCGACCAACTGCCGCTGTTCCGGCCCGGGGCGCCGCGGACGCGGGCCCGTACGCCGACCATGCCGTGTGTGTTCCGGCGCCGCCACCGGGGGAAGTGACCCGCCGGGAAGCGGCCCGCCGGGCCGTACCGGCCGCGCCTGCCCGCCCTTCCCCCTGTCCCGCCCGGCCCTTCTCTGGAGTCCTGCCATGAGCCTCCGCAAGCCGTCCGCCGTCCTGCCCCTCGCCGCGCTGGTGGTGGCCGCCGCCGCCCTCACCGGGTGCGCGCCGCAGGACGCCAAGTCCGACGGGGCCGCCGCCTCCGGCGCCCCGGGTCCGGCCGGTACGGCGGCGAGCTGCGCGCCGGGCGCCCTGGCCACGCGGACCGCCGGGAAGCTGACCATCGGCACCGACAAGCCGGCGTACGACCCTTGGTTCTCCGAGGACGAGCCGGGCAACGGAAAGGGCTTCGAGTCGGCGGTGGCGTACGCCGTGGCGGAGAAGCTGGGGTACCCGAAGGACAAGGTCGGCTGGGTCGTGGCGCCGTTCGGCAAGGCCACCGCACCGGGGGCCAAGGACTTCGACTTCGACATCAACCAGGTGTCCATCAGTGACGAGCGCAGGCAGGCGGTGGACTTCTCCTCCGGCTACTACGCCGTGCGCCAGGCCGTCATCGCGCTGAAGGGCTCCAAGGCCGCGGGCGCGAAGAGCATCGCCGACCTCAGGGACGCCAAGCTCGGCGCGCAGATCGGCAGCACGAGCCTGGACACCATCACCAACACCATCAAGCCCAGCGGCCGGCCCGCCGTGTTCGACTCCAACGACCTGGCGAAGGCCGCGCTGAAGAACGGTCAGGTCGAGGCGCTGGTGGTCGACCTTCCGACGGCCTTCTACATCACCGGCGCCGAGGTGCCGGAGGCCCAGGTCGTGGGGCAGTTCGAATCGGCGTCGCAGGGTGAGCAGTTCGGCCTGGTGCTGGACAAGGGTTCCCGGCTGACGTCGTGCGTGTCCGGGGCGGTGGACGCGCTGCGCGCGGACGGGACGCTGGCCAAGCTGGAGGAGCAGTGGCTGTCGGACGCCGTTTCGGCGCCGGTGCTGAAGTGAGCGGGGAGGCGAGCGCGGCCGGACCGGTCGACGTCGCGAAGGACCTGGCGGCCTCGGAGGACGCCGCGCACTCGGCAGACCAGGACGGGTACCGCCCGTCCGAACGGCGGCTGGCACACGAGGCGTACCGGCGCTCCCGCGCCCGCCGCTCGGCCCTGATCGCGACCGCCTCGACCGTGCTGACGGCAGTCGCGCTGTACCTGCTGGTCGTCAACTCCCCCGGATGGGAGGTGACCCGGCGGACCTTCTTCAACCTGGACTACGCCCGCCAGGCACTGCCCGAGGTGTTGCGGGGGCTGCGGCTCAACCTGGAGCTGATGCTCGGCTGCGGGGTGCTGATCCTGGTGTTCGGGCTGCTGCTCGCGGTGCTGCGGACGCTGCGCGGGCCCGTCTTCCTGCCGGTGCGGCTGCTGGCCACCGCGTACGTGGACTTCTTCCTCGGGCTGCCGATGATCATCTGCCTGCTGGTGATGATCACCGGGGTGCCGGCGCTGCGGCTCACCGGGGTGACCACCGATCCGCTGCTGCTCGGCGGGGCGGCACTGGTCCTGACGTACTCGGCGTACGTGTCGGAGGTGTTTCGCTCGGGCATCGAGTCGGTGCACCCCAGCCAGCGGGCGGCGGCGCGGTCGCTGGGGCTGACCAACGCCCAGGCGATGCGGTACGTGGTGCTGCCGCAGGCGGTCCGGCGGGTGGTGCCGCCGCTGATCAACAACCTGGTGAGCCTGCAGAAGGACACCGGACTCGTCTCGATCGGCGGGGCGATCGACGCCGTGTACGCGGCGAAGATCATCGCTGCGCACTCCTTCAACTTCACGCCGTACCTGGTGGCGGGGCTGGTGTTCATCGTGCTGACCATTCCGCTGACCCGGTTCGCCGACTGGCTGACCGGGCGGATGAACCGTCGGCAGTTGCAGGGAGGTGCGGTGTGAGCGGGACCGAGGTGCTCCGGCTGGAGTCGGTGCGCAAGACCTTCGGCGGCCAGGTGGTGCTGCGCGACGTGGACCTCGCCGTGCCCGAGCACTCGGTGACGGCACTGATCGGGGCGTCCGGCTCCGGGAAGTCCACGCTGATGCGATGCGTCAACCTGCTGGAGGGGATCGACGACGGGGCGATCTTCCTGGACGGCGAGGAGATCACCGACCCGCGCGCGGACGAGGACGCGGTGCGGCGCCGGATCGGGGTGGTGTTCCAGTCCTACAACCTGTTCCCGCACATGACGGTGCTGGAGAACATCACGCTCGCACCGCGCCGGGTGCACCGGGTCGGACGGGCGGAGGCCGAGGCCGCGGCGCTGGAACTGCTGGACCGACTGGGGCTGGCGGCCAAGGCGAAGGAGTACCCGGACCGGCTGTCCGGCGGGCAGCAGCAGCGCGTCGCCATCGTACGTGCGCTGGCCGCCGGACCCAGGCTGCTGCTGCTCGACGAGATCACCGCGGCGCTCGACCCGGTGCTGGTCGGAGAGGTGCTGGCGGTGGTGCGGGACCTCAAGGAGCAGGGCATGACGATGGTCCTCTCCACCCATGAGATGGGCTTCGCCCGTGAGGTCGCCGACCGGGTCTGCTTCCTGGACGGCGGAGTGGTGCTCGAACAGGGGCCGCCGGAGCAGGTGCTCGGCGATCCGCAGGAGGAGCGGACCCGGCGGTTCCTCAGCCGGGTCGTCGCCTCGGGGCGGCTCCAGGGCTGAGCGCGGTGCGCCCGGGGCCGCGAGCGGTGGGGCGTCCGGGGTGGATCGCACAACGGTGGTCACCACTGTGCGCCCCTGCACGCGCCTTGGCCGCGCCGGGGGCGTAGCGGTGATCGTGGACGGGACGATCGTCGTCGTGGCGGAGGGATGACGGGGAGCGGATGACAGCTGACAGCCAACGACTGACGGATGACAGATTTCAACCTCTGTCATCCGTCATCTGTCAGCTGTCTTCTGTCAGCTGTTGGCCGCCCGTCGTTCGCCGCCCGCCGCTCCCGGGAGGCCGCCGTTGCACGGACCCGCCCTGGTCAACTGGCTCCTCGCCCTCCTCACCGCCACCGCCGGCGCCTACTGCCTGACCCGCCTGCGGCACGCCTCCTGCGGCACCGCCGCAGGAGGCGCCCGCCCCGCCCATCCGCCACTCTCCCGGGAATCCGACGCCGCCGAAGCCCTGATGGGGCTCGGCATGGCGGCGATGGCCGTCACCGGCGCCACCGTCCCGGCCGCCGTCTGGGCCTTCCTGTTCGGCCTCCCCACCGCCCTCTTCCTGCTCGCCGCCCTGCACGCCCCCGCCGGCCGGGCCCACCGGCTGCACCACGCGGTCGGCGCGCTCGCCATGACGTACACGGCCCTGGCGATGAGCGCTGCCCCCGGCGGTCACCACCACGCCGCCGCGCTCGGCGCCCCCCTGCTGACCGGCACCCTGCTGCTCTACTTCGGCGGCTACTCCCTGTGGGCCGGCTCCCGCCTGTTGCGCACTCCGGCCGGCACCCTCGTGCTCGGCACCACCGGTCTGCCGCGGGCCTGCCGACTGACCATGGGCATCGGGATGTTCGCCATGCTCCTGACCTTGTGACCCGATCCGACCGTACGAGCCGCAGGCCAGCGGGCAGGGCGCGAGTACCGGAGCCCGCGCCGAAACCCGCGCCGGAGCCCTCACCGAAACCCACGCCGGAGCCCGCGCCGACCCGCGCCGAAACCCTCACGCAGCCGCACCAAAGCCCGCCCCCGCGGGTGGCGTTGGTCACTGGCCGGCCGAAAGCCGTTCCACCGGACGTCGCCAGCGCATAGGTTGGCGGGGAGCGCGTTGTCGCGTTCCGTGCGTACTCGGGGAGCCCATGCGATGACTGCCCTGATCGGCCTGCTGCTGCTCGGCCTGTTGCTCTCCACCGTGGTGCCCCGGCTGCTGGCCCGGGCCCGCTGGGTGGAGCGCGAACCGGTGCTGGCCCTGCTGGTGTGGCAGTGCATCGTGGTGGCCGTCCTGCTGTGCTGCGCCCTGGGTCTGGTCCTCGCCGCGTCCGCCGCCGAGCCCGAACTGCGCGCCTGGGTGTTCTCCGGCGCTCCGCACGGCGTGGAGGCCGCGTACGGACTCCAGGACGCCGAGGGCTGGGGCCGGCTGTGCGCCGCGGTCCTGGCGGCGGGCGCGCTACAGACGGTGCTGGCACTCACCCGCGAGGTCCGTACCGCCAAGGCCCTTCGCAACCGTCGGCACGCCCAACTGGCTACCAGAGCACCGGAGTTGCCCGAAGCGATCGACGCCGCCCGGAGCCGTCGGGAGCGGCTGGTGGTGCTGGAGAACGTCCGCCCCGAGGCCTGGTCGCTGCCCGGACCGAACTCCCGCCTGGTGGTCACCACCGGTGCCCTCCAGCAACTCACCGACCGGGAGTTGGCCGCCGTGTTGAGTCACGAGCGCGGGCACGTCCGGGCCCGGCACCACTGGCTCCAGCAGTTCGCCCAGGCCCTCGCCTCCGGCTTTCCCGGCATCGGCGTGTTCCGCGCCTTCCGGGACCAGGTGGCGGAGCTGGTGGAGCTGGCGGCCGACGACCGTGCCGCCCGCCGGCACGGCCGGCACACCACGGCCCTCGCACTGGCCGAACTCAACCTCGACCGCGGAGTGTTCGGCTCCTGCCCGCCCGGCCTGGCGCAGTCCCCGAAGCGGGTGGACCGGCTGCTCGCGGGCCGTCCCCGGCTGTCCGTCCCGCACCGGTTGCAGCTCACCGCCGCAGCCCTGGCCGCGCCCGCCGGGGCCGTCCTGCTGGCCGTTGCCCCAGGGCTGCACTCGCTCCTCTGACCGGTCCCACCGAGCGCGCCGGCACGGGGAATCCGAACGCGAGCAGGTGAGTTGACGAATCCTCAGCTGGACGCCGGATCCCCGCAGAGCGGCGCGAACCACCCGCCGAGCGTCACATGACCACCGCGACCACCACGTCACCCGACGCCCCGTCAACCAGCGGGCTGCACTGGACACCCCGCCTCTGGGGCACCCTCGTCGTGCTCTGCGCCGCCATGTTCCTGGACGCCCTGGACGTCTCGATGGTGGGCGTCGCCCTCCCATCCATCGGATCCGAACTGCACCTCTCCACCTCCACCCTGCAGTGGGTGGTCTCCGGCTACGTGCTCGGCTACGGCGGCCTGCTGCTGCTCGGCGGACCCGCCGCCGACCTGCTCGGCCGCCGCCGGGTCTTCCTGGTCGCCCTCAGCGCCTTCGCCGCCGCGTCCCTGGTCGGCGGCCTGGTCGACGACGGCGGCCTGCTGATCGCGGCCCGCTTCCTGAAGGGCGTCAGCGCCGCCTTCACCGCCCCGGCCGGCCTGTCGATCATCACCACGACCTTCGCCGAGGGCCCCGCCCGCAACCGGGCACTGTCGATCTACACCACCTGCGGCGCCAGGGCTTCTCGCTCGGCCTGGTGCTCAGCGGCCTGCTCACCTCGGTCGGCGGGCGCTGGACCTTCCTGATGCCCGTACCGGTCGCACTGCTCGCCCTGGTCTTCGCCGTGCGCCTGCTCCCCCGCCCGGTGGAGGAGCCCGCCAAGGGCGGCTACGACGTGCTCGGCGCGATCACCGGCACCACGACCGTCCTGCTGCTGGTGTTCACGGTGACCGAGGCCCAGGGCGCCGGCTGGCTGAGCCTGCGCACCATCGGCTCGCTGGTCGTGGTCGCCGCGCTGGCCGCCGCGTTCCTTCTGGTCGAGAGCCGCACCGCCCACCCGCTGGTCCGGTTCGGCATCTTCCGCAACGGCTCGGTGGCCCGCGCCAACGTGGTCGCCTTCGCGATGACCGGCGCGTACGGCGGCTTCCAGTTCGTCGTCACGCTCTACCTGCAGCACCTGCTCGGCTGGTCGGCCCTGCAGATGGCCCTCGGACTGCTGCCGGCCGGCGCCTTCATCGCCCTCTCCGCACCGTTCATGGGCCCGATCGTGGACCGCTTCGGCACCGCCCGGCTGCTGCCGATCGGCCTGCTGTCCCTGGCCGGCGCCTTCGCCCTGTTCCTGCGCCGGGACGAGCACAGCTCGTACCCGGTCCTGGTGCTGCCCTCGATGCTGCTGCTCGGCGTGGGCTTCGCGCTGGCCTTCCCCTCGGTGAACATCGCCGCCACCGACGGGGTGGCCGACGAGGAGCAGGGCTGGCCTCGGGCCTGGTGAACACCGCGATCCAGGTCGGCACCGCCGTGGTCCTGGCCGGGGCGACCGCGATGATCACGGCCGGAAGCGCGGGCGGCGACAGCGCCCGGGCCCAGTTGGACGGCTACCGGCCGGCCCTGGTCCTGGTCACCGCGGTCGCGATGGTCGGACTGGTCGTGGCGGCGGTGGGGGCCCTGGTGGACCGGCGCCGAAATTCAACTCCCGTGTCGGTGCCGGATTATGATTACCCGCCTGCCGGGTCGTCCGTGGCCCGGACCGAAGTCCTGACCGAGCGCTGACCCCCTGGCCCTCGCCCACGGCCGACCCCTGACCGCCGGGCACTGGTGCCGGCTCCACCAAACCCCCGTGTTGGTGGAGCCGGCCGTCCTTGTACGGGCCGCCCGGGCGGTGCCCCCAAGGGCACGGTTCCACGGCGCGGCTGCCGGCTCCGCAAGTATATTGGCCCGGAGCCAACGAACGTTCGGAGCAGACACGATGGCACCTCGCGGGGATTCGGTCAATGAGGAGATGCGGCAACGCTCCCGTCGACGCATCATGCGAGCCACCATCGAACTCGTTGACCAGCGCGGTTACGCGGGCACCACGCTGACCGACATCGCCGAGCGGGCCGGACTCGCCCGCGGCCTGCTCTCCTACTACTTCGACGGCAAACGACTGCTGATGCAGTCCGCCACGCACCGGATGATGCACCAGGCACTCTCCGGCGAACTGGCCGAACTGCCGCCGGGCGCCTCCCCCGAGGCCCGGCTGGCCCGCGCGATCGACACCGTCCTCAGCCTGGCCATGGACCACCCCCGGGTGATGCGCTCCCACCTGGCACTGATCCTCGACCCGGACACCGGCGCCTTCGTCCAGGACCCGGAGCAGCAGCAGGTCGGCGCGATCCTGCAAGGCCTGCTGGAGGACTGGGGCGCGCCGGACCCGGTCGCCGAGCACGCCGTGCTGCGCAGTGCGCTGATGGGCGGCTGCATCGGGGTGCTGCTGCCGGGCGCGGAGATCCCGCTGGCACCGATCCGCGCCGACCTGTTCGGCCGCTACGGCCTGGCCTGGGAGCTGGGCCGACCGCCGCAGCCGCTGCCACCGGAACGCGAACGGCCGCCGACCCGCGGTTGACGGCGGGCGGGCGGCCTGGCGGCAGGGCCGGGCACTCGCACGAACGGCCGCCGGCACCCGCTCGGACGGCCGATGGTGGAGGGTCTCCCGGGTCGCGCCCGGGAGTTGCTCAACGCTCCTTCAGGATCGACGCGAGCAGGTCTATCGTGCGCTCGGGCGTGAGGCTGTCCACGCAGAGCCGCTCCATGACCTGGATGTACGCGTCGACGTCATCCCGCTTGTCCAGGTACAGCGCGCTGGTGAGCTGCTCCAGGTAGACCACGTCCGCGAGGTCCTGCTCCGGGAAGCGCAGGATCGTGAACGCCCCGGACTCGCCCGCATGGGCGCCGAAGCGGAACGGCATGACCTGGATGACCACGTTGGCCTGTTCGGCGACGTCGATCAGGTACTGCACCTGACCGCGCATCACCCGGGGGCCGCCGACCGGCCGGCGCAGCGCCGCCTCGTCGATGACCGCCCACAGCCGCGGGCTGGCGCCCTCGGTCAGCAGCTTCTGGCGGCGCAGGCGGAGGCTGACCCGCCGCTCGACCTCCTCCTCGCTGATGACCGGCCGACTCTGTCCGAAAACCGCCCGTGCGTACTCCTCGGACTGCAGCAGTCCGGGGATGAACTGCACCTCGTAGGTGCGGATCAGCTGGGCGGCCTCCTCCAGGCCTACGTAGGTCTGGAACCAGCCCGGCAGCACGTCGTTGAAGCTGTGCCACCAGCCGGACTTGTTGGCCTCGCGGACCAGCCCGAGCAGGGCCTCCCGCTCCAGGCCGTCGTCGACGCCGTAGAGACTGAGCAGGTCGGCGACGTCGCGCTCCTTGAAGCTGACCCGGCCCAGCTCCATGCGACTGATCTTGGACTCGGACGCGCGGATCGCGTAGCCCGCGTCCTCACGGGTGATCCCGCGCGCCTCGCGCAGGCGGCGCAGCTGCGAGCCGAGGAGGATCCGGCGGACCATCGAGCCGCCGCCCGGCTGAACTGTGGTCATGCGGTCGAAACCTCCACCTAGGGCAAACAGCGCACAGTCTGCCATCAGTTGAGCGCTCACGGTGCCGATACTGACGGATGTTCCTATCAGTTCTGCACTCCGCACACCAGGATGCACGTGCATCCGGCGCTTGCATATGCCAATAGTGCGACTGCACGTGAATCGACTCTTGCATCTGCAGTGAGCGCACACCACCATGGTGCACGTGCACCTGCACATCCCTGGCAATCCCGCGGGCTCCGCGTCGACCCCACGCGCGACTCCGTGCACCGACCCGGCGGCGTCCCCCGCGCCATCGGGCGTTCGAGTGCGCGCGCGCCTGGTCGAGGGGGCGGCCGAGCGGCCGAGCGAGTCGGAGGTGACCGGCATGACCCCGGCGGGTCCAGCCGTGTCCGCCCCCTTATGGGAGGAGCTCTTCATGAGCACCGGTACGGCTTTGGCAGTTGACCCCCATGTGGTCACCTGTACGCTCGCTCCTCGCTTCGAAGCCGTGAGAACCGCTCGCGACTTCGCCCGGACCGCTCTTCAGCGCTGGGGCCTGATGGAGCTGTTCGACGATGTCGCGCTGGTGGCCTCGGAACTCGTGACCAACGCGCTCCGGCATGCGATCGGCGCACGGCCCGACCCGTCGGGCTGCGCCCTGGGCGAGTACGACTTTCCCACACAGTCGGCTCCGGAGGGACGGCTGCCGATCCGAATAAGCCTGGTGCACCGCGCGCCGCAGGTGGTCTGCGCGGTGAGCGATCCGAGCAGCACCGGCCCGGTGGCCCGGGAGGCGGACTTCGTCGCCGAATCCGGCCGCGGGCTGCACCTGGTGGAGTCGTTCAGCCGCTCCTGGGGCTGGCACCCGCTGGGCAGCGGCAAGGTGGTCTGGGCCGTGTTCGAGTCGGAACCGGCCGGCGGCAACGGGCTCGGCGGCAGCAGGCTCGACGACGGCGCACTGGGCGGCCACCAGCTCGACGAGCTCGACGGCCGAATCGAAATCGGTGGACGGCACCGGCGCTCGGCCTAGCGCCGCACGGCGCACGGCCGGCCGAGGGACGACCCGGGAGGACCACGCCCCGGGCCCTTCAGCCAGGCCCCCGCGCCGGACCGGACCACGACCCCGGCACCGGTTACCCGCCCGGGTGCTCCGGCCCCGGAGGACGCGGGCAGCCCGCGGGAGCACCCGCGCCACACCGGCAGGCCCTGCCGCACGGTCCACGGGCCCGGACGCAAGCGCGAAGGGCCGTCGCCGGGCAAAGACAAAGGCCGTCGTGGTGTCAGCACCCACGACGGCCCCCCGATGGTGGAGCAGTGGCCGGTCAGACCGCCAGGTGGTCGAACTCCCCGTCCTTGGCCCCCAGCAGCAGGGCGGCGATCTCCGCCCGGGTGTAGATCAGCGCCGGACCGTCCGGGAAGCGCGAGTTGCGCATCGCGACGTCGCCGCCGGGCAGGGCCGCGAACTCGACGCAGTTGCCCTGGGAGTTGCTGTGCCGGCTCTTCTGCCAGACCACCCCCTTGAGATCGGCCGCGGCCATCCCGTTGTAGGTGTGGCTCGAGCCGTGCGTGTCCTGCGAGTCGTGCATAGAAATCTCCCGAAGAGCTCCGGAGTTGTCGTCCAGCGCGGCGCCCCCGGCACCCGCCGAACGAACGGACCGGCCCCGTAACCGGTCCGGCGCAACGCCTCACTTGACGCGATGATAGCCGCAGTGCACGTGCATCAGCACGGGACATTGCAGGTGCACGAGGCCTTTTGTCGGCCGCCCCGAACTCTTCACGGACCCTTCTCCTGACGGTACGTAAACGGACATAGCCGATTGAAACGACGGCTCGTCCATAACCGGCCGTGAGCAGCCCCCCGCTAAATGTTGATCTTCGAATGCCGGGAGTCGCATCTCCGTGACCCTCCGTCAGGCCACCTTCCGGCTGTGAGACATCTCACGCGCCCCGGGTGCAACGCGCCACCCCGTGGGGCGCGTCAGGGCAACTGCATGGGCTCGCGCGGGCGCCGGGCGAGGAATGTCCGGATTGTAGGCAAACCGCCCGGAGCGGAGCGGCTGCAACACGGCCTCCGCACCACGACCACCCGAAACCCGTACGGCAGCCGACTGCAGGCCTGACGGGCCGATGTCCTACGATCTCCGGCATGAGCACCGCAGCCATCCCGGGCGCGCCACTGCCCGTCCGCACTCCAGGCTCCCGTGCGCGGGGGCGCCACCGCCGCCCCGAGCGCCCCGAGATCCGCACCGGCTCGCCGGCCCTGGTGCTCGCCGTTCCCGCGACGGCGGGGCCCGAGTCCCGTTCGGTCGTCGAGGAGCTGCTGTCGATCGTCCGCAGCGAGCACGCCGGCGTCCAGGCCGCGGTCGGCTACCTCCCGGCCGACGGCGCCGAGACCGGGGCCTCCGAGGACCGCACCGTGACGGAGCTGCTGGCGGCGGCCGCCGAGGCCGGACTGCCGACGCCCGTCGTGGTCCCGCTGGTGGCCGGTCCGCACGGCTTCCTGACCGGGCTTCACGCCCTCGCCGCGGAGTTCGGCGCGACCGTCACCGACGCGCTGGGCCCGCATCCGCTGCTCGCCGAGGCCGTCCACGTACGGCTGTCCGAGGCCGGGCTGGCCCGGGCCGACCGGGCCCGGCTGTTCGCCATCGCGACCGCCGCCGACGGCGTGGTGCTGACCACCGTCGGCGGTGAGGACGCGGCCGCCGCGGCCGGGATCACCGGCGTGCTGCTGGCCGCCCGACTGGCCGTCCCGGTCGTCGCCGCGGCACTCGACGTGCCCGGCTCGGTCGCCGGGGCCGTCGACCACCTCAAGGAGACCGGCTCCCAGCGCCCGGCGCTGGCCCCGCTCGTCATCGGCCCGGAGGCGGACTCCGAGCTGCTCGCCACGGCCGCCGAGGAGACCGGCTGCCCGTCGGCGGCGCCGCTGGGCGCGTACCCGACCGTCGGCCAGCTGATCGCCTCCACCTACCTGGCCGCGCTGCCTACGCCGTCGGCGGAGGAGCTGGCCGAGGCCGAGGCGGAGGCCGCGGCCACCGCCGGGGCCGGCGAGGGCTCCCGACGCGCCCACGCGGCCGCCGAGGGGCCCGTGGAGGGCTGACGGCCCCCACGGACCGCCCACTGCCCCACCCGCACCACCGAAGGGCCCGGAACGCCTGAGTTCCGGGCCCTTTCCGCTTGTTCGGATTGCCCGCTAGGAGAGTCAAGAGGCATTGCTCCGTAATGTCCGTTCTGGTGCTATTTGTCGATAAATAGTCGGCGCGTCATCCAGCGCTCGATCCGTCCGCACTCCTCCCGCACGACGAGTGCGCCCCCGATGCAACTCAACACTCCGTCACATCACTCCTGAGACGGAGACAGTTTCGGGAATCCGACGCGAAATTACCGGAAAACGATCATTTCCGATCATGGAATACGACCCATTCGACGTTTTCCATAAACCGTGATGCGCATCACAGGTATTTGCAGTTCGAACTTAAGTCTGCTTAACGTGCTCCCCGTTCGTGACCACACGGACCCAGTTCATCCGCGACGCCGAGTCCTGCCGTCGGATGTCCTGGCAGCGCGAAAACGCATCACGGCAGGAGCGGGGGAACCACAGGTAAGTCGCCCTGGACCGATTCCCGGAAACGGTCCAGGGCTAGGGGTGAAGCCGCGCCCACAGCGCGGCCGGGCAACTCCAGCCCGAATCCGACAGCTCACCTCGCAGGCGTGGGAGAGGACCGCGTCTTCATGCTGCCTTCCAACGGCAACCGCCTGTCCAGCCGCACCCGTCGCGTGATCGCCGCCGTCGGCGTCGCGGGCGTCGGCCTCACCGTCCCCTGCCTCACCACCGGCACCGCCAACGCCGCGTCCGTCGCCACTTGGGACAAGGTCGCCCAGTGCGAGAGCGGCGGCAACTGGAGCATCAACACCGGCAACGGCTTCTACGGCGGCCTGCAGTTCACCTCCAGCACCTGGGCCGCCTTCGGCGGCACCGCGTACGCCGCGCAGGCCAACCTCGCCACCAAGGACCAGCAGATCGCCGTCGCCGAGAAGGTCCTCGCCTCGCAGGGCCCCGGCGCCTGGCCGGTCTGCTCGGTCCAGGCCGGTCTGACCCGGGGCGGCGCCGCGGCCGCGGTCGACACCTCGACGGCCGCAAAGCCCGCCCAGGGCCAGGCCCCGGCCGCGAAGCCCGCCAAGCCGTCCGCGCCCGCCCAGGCCCAGGCCCAGGCCTCCGGAGACTCCGCCTCGGCCGCGGCCGCGGCCAAGTCCGCCAACAGCGGCTGGGCCAAGCAGCGCCAGACGCAGGCCGGCGACTACACCGTCGTCGCGGGCGACTGGCTCTCCTCGATCGCCGACAAGCACCACGTCCAGGGCGGCTGGCAGCACCTGTACGAGCTCAACCGCAGCACCCTCACCGAGGGCCCGGACACCATCTACCCGGGCCAGCAGCTGACCTTGGGTGACGGCACCTCGACCCAGGCCGACCAGTCCTCCACCGCCACCAGGTCCGGCTCGGACTTCACCTGGTTCGACCGCTCGCAGAAGTCCGGCCAGGCCTCGAACGGCGGTGCCGTGGACGCCAAGCCGGTCGCCCAGAGCAAGGCCCCGGCGTCGAAGCCGGCCGCCCAGGCGCAGACCCAGGCCCCGGCCCCGGCCCCGGCCGCCACCGGCAGCATGGCCGCCGCGGTCTCCTTCGCCAAGTCGAAGGTCGGCCAGGCGTACGTCTACGGCGGCACCGGGAACGGTGGTTGGGACTGCTCCGGCCTGACCCAGGCCGCGCTGCGCGCCGCGGGCATCAACATCCCGCGCGTCGCCGCCGACCAGGCCGCCGCCAGCACCCACGTCTCGCTGGACAGCCTGCAGCCGGGCGACCTGCTCTTCTGGTCGAACAACGGTCAGAACTCCGGCGTCTACCACGTCGCCATCTACGTCGGCGGCGGCCAGTACGTCGAGGCCGCCAACCCGAGCTCCGGCGTCCGCATCCAGACCATCGCCAACTGGGCCCCGGACTTCGCCGGCCGGGTCTGAGCACCGCGAACACAGGACGGCTGACAGGTCACAGCTGACAGAACACGGATGACAGCTGACGGCTGACAGCCGTCGCCCGACCGCCCCGGGGAGAGTCTGGTCGCTCCTCCCCGGGGCTTCGGCGCACCCGCACCACCGATCCGCACGCCGGATTCCGTATGGCCGAACTCCGACGCAGCGGGCATGCTGCTGCTACACACCCGAGGAGGAGTCGCCATGGCCCAGGTCACCATCACGCTCGACGCGAACCTTGCGATCGACGCGATGCTGCTCTCCGGTACCGAGAACCCCCAGGACGCCATCGAACTGGTAGTGCGCGACTACCTGGCCCGCGGCCGCCGCACCGAGAGCCGCACCGGCGACGCGGCCGACGGCCGGCGGGAGGTCCCCACCGACCGCCCGAACGTCCAGGAGGGCTGACCGGGCAGCGCGTACGCCGACGGGCCCCGGAGAGCAACCGCCCTCCGGGGCCCGTCATTCGGCGCGGGCCGCCGAACGCCCGCACCGGCCGAACTCAGCGCGCGCAGGCCCCCGTGGAGCCCCGCATGACCAGCTCCGGCTGGAACATGAACTCCCCGCGCTGGGCGGCGTTCCCACCGACCTCCTCCAGCAGCGCGTCCACCGCCGCCGTCGCCATCGCCTCGACCGGCTGGCGGATCGTGGTCAACGGCGGCTCGGTGAAGGCGATCAGCGGCGAGTCGTCGAAGCCGACCACCGACACGTCGTGCGGCACCGACAGCCCGCGCTGGCGCACCGCCCGGATCGCCCCGAGCGCCATCATGTCGCTCCCGCAGACGATCGCCGTGCAGCCCTTGTCGAGCAGTGCGCCGGCCGCCGCGTGCCCGCCCTCCACGCTGAACAGCGTGTGGT
Source organism: Kitasatospora sp. NPDC017646 (assembly GCF_044329365.1). Classification (NCBI taxonomy): domain Bacteria; kingdom Bacillati; phylum Actinomycetota; class Actinomycetes; order Kitasatosporales; family Streptomycetaceae; genus Kitasatospora; species Kitasatospora sp. NPDC017646. The sequence goes on from NZ_JBIRJC010000003.1 coordinate 18,285, forward strand.
GGACGAGGCCTTCCGCCTCCTCCTGCCCGAGCCCGAGCACCTCGCGCATGGCCACCGTGAAGCCCTCGATCTTGCGCAGCACCGGCACGTACCGCCGCTGTCCGACCGCCAGGCCGATCCGCTCGTGTCCGAGTTCGGCCAGGTGCTGGACGGCCATCCACATCGCGGACCGGTCGTCCGGCGAGATGAACGGCGCGTCGATCTTCTCGCTGAAGCCGTTGATCAGCACGAACGGCACCCCGCGCCCGGCCAGCCGGGCGTAGCGGTCGTGGTCGGCCGTGGAGTCGGCGTGCAGCCCGGAGACGAAGACGATGCCCGCCACGCCCCGGTCGACCAGCATGTCGACCAGTTCGTCCTCGGTAGACCCGCCCGGGGTCTGGGTGCACAGCACCGGCGTGAAGCCGTGCCGACTGAGCACCTGCTCGATCACCTGCGCCAGCGCGGGGAAGATCGGGTTGCTCAACTCCGGCGTGATCAGCCCGATCAGCCCGGCACTGCGCTGGCGCAGCCGGGTCGGCCGCTCGTAGCCGAGCACGTCCAGCGCCGCCAGGACGGTCTGCCTGGTGGCGGCTGAGACGTTCGCCTTGCCGTTGAGCACGCGGGAGACGGTGGCTTCGCTGACCCCCGCCTGCGCCGCGATGTCTGAGAGTCGCGCCGTAGTCACGGTCCCAGAGCCTATTGCAACCACGTCAGACCGCCCACCAGCCGGTGGCGTCCGGAGCGAGGACCGTCTCGCCGCCGTCCACCACGAGTTCGGTCGAGGCGAGCAGCAGCCGGCCCGGGGCGGCGATCCGCACCGGCTCGCCGGTGGTGTTCACCGTGCAGACGAAGGAGCCGCGCCGGAAGGCGAGGGTGCCCTCGGGGCCGTCCAGCCACTCGACCTCGGTGCCGGCGCCGAGGTCGGGCCGGGCCCGTCGGACGGCCAGAGCGCTGCGGTACAACTCCAGGGTGGAGGACGGGTCACCGGTCTGCGCCTCGACGCTCAGCTCGGCCCACTCGGCCGGCTGCGGCAGCCAGGACGGCCCGCCCGCGACCGGTCCGAAGCCGTACGGGGCCTCGCTGCCGGACCACGGGATCGGGACGCGGCAGCCGTCGCGGTAGCCGTCCTGGCCGGCCTGGCGGAAGAAGGACGGGTCCTGGCGGACCTCGTCCGGCAGGTCGGTGACGTCCGGCAGGCCGAGCTCCTCGCCCTGGTAGACGTACGCGGAGCCGGGCAGCGCGAGCATCAGCAGGGTGGCGGCGCGGGCGCGGCGCAGGCCGAGTTCGCGGTCGCCGGGGGTGCGGATCTGGGTGCCGAGGCCGGGCTCGTTGGCGAAGCGGGTGGCGTGCCGGGTGACGTCGTGGTTGGAGAGCACCCAGGTGGTCGGGGCGTCGACCGGGCGCATCGAGTCGAGCGAGAGGTCGATCACCTCGCGCAGCGCGGCGGCGTCCCAGTCGGTGCCCAGGTACTGGAAGTTGAAGGCCTGGTGCAGTTCGTCGGGGCGGACGTAGTTGGCGGTGCGCTGGACGGTCGGGGTCCAGGCCTCGGCGACGCCGATCCGCTGCCCCGGGTACTCGTCCAGGATCCTGCGCCAACTGCGGTAGATCTCGTGCACGCCGTCCTGGTCGAAGAACGGCATGACGTCGTTGCCGAGCAGCTTGAGCTGGTCGGCGCCGCCGAGGTCGGGCAGGCCGGGGGCCTTGACCAGGCCGTGGGCGACGTCGATGCGGAAGCCGTCCACGCCCATGTCCAGCCAGAACCGCAGGATCGAGCGGAACTCGTCGGCGACGGCCGGGTTCTCCCAGTTGAAGTCGGGCTGTTCCGGGGCGAACAGGTGCAGGTACCAGTCGCCGGGGGTGCCGTCCGGGTTCTCGGTGCGGGTCCAGGCCGGGCCGCCGAAGATGGACTCCCAGTCGTTGGGCGGCAGTTCACCCTGCTCCCCCTTGCCGGGGCGGAAGTGGTAGCGCTCGCGCAGCGGGGAGCCGGGGCCCTCGCGCAGGGCGCGCTGGAACCACTCGTGCTGGTCCGAGGAGTGGTTGGGGACGAGGTCGACGATGATCCGCAGCCCCAGCTGGTGGGCGTCGCGGATCAGCGCGTCGGCGTCCAGCAGGGTGCCGAACATCGGGTCCACGGCGCGGTAGTCGGCGACGTCGTAACCGGCGTCGGCCTGCGGCGAGGCGTAGAAGGGGGAGAGCCAGACGGCGTCCACGCCGAGGTCGCGCAGGTACGGCAGGCGGCTGCGGATGCCGGGCAGGTCACCCATGCCGTCCCCGTTGGAGTCGGCGAAGCTGCGCGGGTACACCTGGTAGATGACCGCGTCCCGCCACCAGCCTCTGGACGCGCCGGCGTTCGCCTCGTGAGCGGTGTCGGCGGCAGGCCGGGAGGTGTCGGCCAGGTTCTGGGTCATGGACGGTATCCCTTGGGGACTAGAGGAGCGGTAGGCGCTGGGTCGTCGGGGAGCGCTGGAACGGCGTTGGGCCTCAGGACTTGGAGGCACCGGCGGTCAGGCCGGTGACCAGGTGGCGCTGCACCAGGTAGAAGAAGGCCGCGGACGGGATCGCGATCAGCACCGCCGTGGCGGCCATCAGGTTCCACTGGGCGTCGTGCTCGCTGACGAAGCTCTGCAGGCCGACGGCCAGCGTGTACTTGTCGGAGCTGAGCATGAAGGTGGAGGCGAACGGCACCTCGGCCCAGTAGGTGAGGAAGGAGTAGAAGGCGGCCACCGCCAGCCCCGGGCGGGCGAGCGGCAGCACCAGCCGCCAGAAGGTGCCGAACGGGCTGAGCCCGTCGACCCGGCCGGCCTCGTCGATCTCCACCGGGATGGTGTCGAAGTAGCCCTTCATCAGCCAGGCGCAGTACGGCACGGTGGTGGTCGAGTAGACCAGGATCAGACCGGTGTAGCTGTCCAGCAGGCCGAGTTCGGAGAGCATGGTGTACATCGGCACGATCAGCACCGCGATCGGGAACATCTGGGTGACCAGCAGCGACCACATCAGCGGCTTGTGCCCGGGGAACTTCATCCGGGAGACGGCGTAGCCGGTGGTGGCGGCCAGCAGCACGCCGAACACGGTGGTGACGCCGGAGACCAGCAGGGCGTTGCCGAACCAGGTGAAGAAGTCGGTGTCGGCCAGCACGTGCTGGTAGTTCGACAGCGTGAGCTTGCCGAAGATCTGGCCCGGGTGGAGGTAGTCGGTCTTGTCCGGTCCGAGGGAGACGAAGAGGATCCAGCCGACCGGGAACAGCGCGATCAGGCTGGCCAGGATCAGGACACCGTGGGACAGCGCCTTGGACAGCGGGCTGCTCTCGCCGCGCGGCCGGAACTTCGCGGGCCGGGCGGCCGGGGCCGCGGTCGCCGCGGCGGCGGGGCGTTCGGTGGTGGTGCTCATCGGGGTTACCTGCCTTCGTGGGTCAACTGGGTCCGGGGCCTCAGCCGTTGGCCTGCTCGTTGCGGGCGAGCCAGCGCCGGTAGAAGGCGGTGAAGACGATCAGGATGGACAGCAGGATCACGCCGTACGAGGCGGACTGCGCGAAGTCCTGGGGGATCTGGCCGAAGGCGAGGCGGTAGGCCCAGGTGACCAGCAGCTGGGCGTCGGGAGCGCCCTTGCCGAACAGCAGGAAGATGACGTTGAACTGGTTGAACGTCCAGATCACGCCGAGCAGCACGACGGTGGAGGAGACGCTGCGCAGCCCGGGCAGGGTGATGTGGCGGAACTGCTGCCAGCGGGTGGCGCCGTCCATCTCGGCGGCCTCGTACAGCTCGGCCGGGATCGACTGCAGGCCGCCGAGCAGCGAGATCATCATGAACGGCACGCCGGCCCAGGTGTTGACCAGGATCGCGGCCGCCTTCTGGGCCCACGGGTCGGTGAGCCAGCTGGGCTCGGGCAGGTGCAGGGCGGAGAGCATGGTGTTGACCACGCCGCCGTCGGAGAGCATCAGGCGCCAGGAGAAGACGGTGACGAAGGTCGGGACGGCCCACGGGAGGATGAGCAGCATCCGGTAGGCGGCACGCCCGCGCAGCTTCTTGTTGAGCAGTACGGCGAGGCCGAGCCCGAGGGTGTAGTGCAGGCAGACGCAGATGACCGTCCAGGCGATGGTCCACACGAAGTGGGACCAGAACCGGTCGTACGAGCCGGGGCCCCAGAGGATGTCGGCGTAGTTGTGGAAGCCGATGTAGTGGTAGCTGGCCGGGATCTCGTTGACGCCGATCTTGCGGGCGACGTTGAGGCTGTTGGCGTCGGTGAGGGTCAGCCAGACGCCCTGGACGAGCGGGTAGAACACCAGGACGCCGAGCACCAGCACGACCGGGGTGATCATCGCGTAGGCGTACCAGTGCTTGGCGTAGGAACGCTTGAGGCGTTCCAGCAGGCCCGGACGCTGATCGCGCTCCCGGCTGCCCTTGCCGGTGGCGCCCTGCACGGCGACTGACATCGTTTGCACCTTCTCGGGGGGAATTCTCGGGGGAGCCGACGGCCCGGCCCGCCGGTGTCGGCGGGCCGGGCTGCGGGGACTACTTGGCGAAGCCCGGCAGGAGCTTGGCGTAGTCCGTGGCCACGGTGTTCAGCGCGTCCTGGGTGCTGGTGCCCTGGACGGCCTTGCCGAGGTTGGTGCCGAGCGAGTCGAACAGCGAGCCGTACTCGGGCAGTTCGGGGCGGGGCTTGGCGCTGCCGAGGATGGCCTGGAAGCCGGCGATGCCCGGGTCGGCCTTGACGTCGGCGGTGTAGGCGTCGGAGCGGGTCGGCAGGGTGGAGTTCTTCTGCGCGATGAAGGCCTGGCTCTCGGCCGAGGTCATGAAGGCGGCGAACTTCTCGGCGGCGGCCTTGTGGGCCTTGTCGGCACCGGCGTAGACCGCGATGTTGTGGCCGCCGGTGGGGGCGCCGGCCTTGCCGCTGGAGCCGGCCGGGACGGGGGCGATGCCGAGGTTCTTCTTGTCGGCGAAGGCGGAGCCCTTGTAGATGTTGGTGATCTCCCAGGGGCCCTGGATGATCGCCGCGACCTTGCCGCTGTTGAAGGCGTCCATCATGTGGGCGTAGGCGTCGGTGGTGACGTCGGCCTTGGCCGTGCCGGGCGAGGTGAACATCGACTTGTAGGTCTCGATGCCCTTGACGGCCTCGGGCGAGGTGATGGTGATCTTCTTGTTGGCGGCGTCGACGGTGTCGGTGCCCTCGCCGAACAGGAACGGCATCGCGTAGTAGCCGTCGGCGGCCTTCAGCCAGAAGCCGTCGACGCCCGCCTTGTCCTTGATGGCGGCGGCGTCGGTCTTCAGCTCGTCCCAGGTCTTGGGAGCGTCGGTGATGCCGGCCTTGGCGAACAGGTCCTTGTTGTAGAGGAAGCCGAGGGTGTCGGTGACCAGCGGGACGCCGTACAGCTTGCCGTCGTACTTGGCCTGCTGGATCAGGCTGGGCTGGAAGGAGGAGGTGTCGGCGGCGGCCGGGGTGCCGTCCAGCGGCTCCAGGAAGCCGGCCTTGGCGAAGGCGGCGGTCCAGCCGACGTCGGAGCGGAACACGTCCGGTGCGCCCTTGGCCCCCATGGCCGTCTGCAGCTTGTTCTGCGCCTGGTCGAACGGCACGTTGACGAAGTTGACCTTGATGTTCGGGTTGGCCGCCTCGAACTTCTTGGCCAGCTCCTGGTAGTTCGGAGCCTCGTTGGTGGCGTTCGACGTGTCCCAGTACGTGAGGGTGACCGGGCCGTCGGCCTTGCTGTCCGAGCCGGAGCCGCCACTGCTGCCACAGGCAGCCATCGAGACCGCGAGGGCCACAACGAGGGCAGAGGCCGCGATGCCACGCCGCATGAGAACTCCTTGGGAGGGTGGGGGTGCCCGAGATGTTGGGAGACAGGCGCATAATGGCTGCCTCGTGCCGACCGCACCGTTGCTGCCGTCGGGCTCGGAAGGAAGTTAACAGCGGCGCAAGAGTGGCGGAAAGTCCTTGCAGCAAGTTTCTGCAAGAAATGGCGATCGTTACGCCCACGTGTCCTGGACGTAGCCGCGCGGTAGTCGACAGCGCGGCGCTATGTCCGCCTTCGTCCGTTTCAGCCCGGTCCGAGATGGCCGACGCAACCATCGTGGGTGGCTGAAAGGCACTTGCAGCAGACTGGGCGCATGCGCATCAGAGCCGTCACCGTCGACGAACTGCCCCTGCTGGGCGAGCTGGAACGGGCCGCCGGAGCCCCCTTCGCCGGTATCGGGATGCCGGAGATCGCCGAGGACGAACCCCCGGCCCCGGAGGAACTGGCGCCCTACCTGGAGCACGGCACCGCCCTGGTCGCCGAGGCCCCCGACGGGACGATCGCCGGCTACCTGCTGGCCGGGCCGGTGGACGGCGCGCTGCACATCGAACAGGTCTCGGTCCACCCCGACCACGCCCGCCGGGGGATCGGCCGGGCGCTGATCGAACACCTCGCCGAGGACACCGACGCCCCCGCGCTCACCCTGACCACCTTCGCGGACGTCCCGTGGAACGCCCCCTACTACGCCCGCTGCGGCTTCCGCCCGCTGGCCGACGCCGAACTCACCCCCGGGCTGCGCGAGATCCGCCGCAAGGAGGCCGAGCACGGCCTCGACCGCTGGCCCCGGCTCTGCATGCGCCGGGACCTGCGGCAGGGCGTGACCAGCGGCAGGGCGTGAGCTGCGCCGGCCGGAAGCTCGGCTAGTTCACGCCCAGGCGCAGCACGGTGGTCGAGCGGAACTCCTCCCCCGGCCGCAGCTCGGTGCTCGGGAAGGCCGGGTGGTGCGGGGAGTCCGGGAAGTGCTGGGTCTCCAGTGCGATGCCGGCGAACGGCCCGTACGGCACCCCGCTCTCACCGGTGACCGCGCCCTGGAACTTGTTCGCCGTGTAGACCTGGACGCCCGGCTCAGTGGTCAGCACCTCCAGGGTCCGGCCGCTGACCGGGTCCTCCAGCAGCGCCGCCCGGGCCGGGGCGCCGTCCGCCGGGCGGGCGCGCAGCACCCAGTTGTGGTCGTACCCGCCCGGGCCGGCCAGCTGCGGGTGGTCGTCGTGCACCGACTTGCCGACCGGGGTGGCCACGGTGAAGTCGAAGGGCGTTCCGGCCACCGGCTCGGTCCGCCCGTACGGGATCTGCCGCTCGTCGGCCGGGGTGTACTCGTCGGCGTCCAGGGTGAGCAGGTGGCCCAGGACGTCGCCGCTGCCCTCACCCGCGAGGTTGAAGTACGCGTGGTTGGTCAGGTTGACGACGGTAGGCTTGCTGGTGACGGCCCGGTAGGCGATCACCAGCTCGCCGCCCGTGCCCGGGGCGTACGACAGGGTGTAGGAGACGGTGACGTCCAGCGCGCCGGGGAAGCCCTGGTCGCCGTCCGGGCTGTGCAGCCGCAGCAGCACCCCGCCCTCGACCGGCTCGGCCGCCCAGATCCGCTGGGCGAAGCCGTCCGGCCCGCCGTGGATGGTCATCCCGCCGCCGGTCGGGGCCAGCGGGTGCTCCTGGCCGTCGAGGGTGACGCTGGAGCCGTCGATCCGGTTGGCGTACCGGCCCACCACCGTGCCGTAGTGCCGCGCCGGACCCAGGATCTGCGCCAACTCATCCGTGGACAAGAGCAGTTGGGCGGTACGACCGGCCCGGTCCGGCGCGCTGAGGGTGTGCAGGGTGGCGCCGAGGCTCAGCACGCTCGCCTCGTACGGGCCGGCCGTCAGTGTCCAGCGCTGGATCGCCGCGCCCGCACCCGAGGGGTCGAGGGGTTCGCGGCGCACCGTGGTGGCCTCGCTCGCCATGGCCTGCTCCTCACTGGCGGCGGCAGCACGCCGCCTCCGCCCGGTCCCGGTCCGTCCAGGGGCGTCGCGGCGGCCCCGTGGTGTTCCGTCAGCCTAGCGAGGGCGGCGGCGCGCGAAGGCGCTCCCACGCCTCCGCGCGCCGCCCGAAGGCCAGCGGCCGTCGGGCCCCTCACGGCCGCCGCCACCGGCCGCTGTCGAACGCCACCTTGTCGCGCGCCGCTACTCCCCCGTCTCCTCGCCCTGCCGCTGCTGCAGTCCCAGCGCCGAGGCCAGGCCGTCCGGCCCGGTGCCCGCCTTGCGGTAGACCGCCGCCAACCGCCGGTTGACCAGGCTCAGGTGCACCCCGAGCTGCTCGGCGATCCGCTGCGGCGGCACACCCTTGACCGCCAGGTTGGCGACCTCCCGCTCCGGCCCGCTGAGCGCCTCCAGCGTCTCCTGGAAGTCGTGCAGCCCCAGCCGGTTGGGCCGCAGCCCGTAGTTGGCCAGCTCCCGCCGGGCCCGGTCGACCAGCTTCTCCGCCGAGCAGTGCTGGGCCAGCTCGATGCCCTGGTACAGGTGCTCCTGGGCGTCCTCCAGCCGTCCGACCCGGCGCAGCGCGGCACCGAGTTCGACCAGCGCGACGGCGTGCTCGTACCCGGCCGGGGACTGCCCGAGGTGTTCCACGGCCTGCTCCAGCAGTTCCACCGCCTGCTGGCCGTCCTCGATCTCCGCCTGCAGCCGCAGCGCGCTGCCGATCGCCGAGGCGGTGCCGAAGTCGCGGGCGTCCCGGACGGCCTTCTGGGCGTACTCGCGGGCGCGCTCGGGCTCGTCGGCCGCGATCGCGACGGCGAGGTGCCCGGCCCACGGCGCCCAGACGGTGTTGCGCCAGCCGCGGACCTCCAGCTGGGCCCCGGCCTCGGTGAGCGCGGCGGCCGCTCCGGCGTGCCGGTTCTTGGCGACCAGCAGCTTGCCGTACAGCGAGGCGGCGTCCGGCAGCACCATGGCGGTCGCGTGGTACGGCGGGTGGAAGCCGAACTGGTTGGCCTCCTCCCAGGCCTCCTCGACCCGGCCGCGGGCGATCAGGGTGTCCACCAGCACGCCCACGGCGTCCCAGGCCAACGGGAGCTTGGCCCCGATCCGCTCGGAGATGCGGTAGGCCCGGCGCAGGAAGTCCTCGGCCTCGGCGAGCAGTCCGCGGCGGAACCGGGCCAGTCCCATCAGGAAGTAGGCGAAGCCCCGGTGGGCGCCGCTCCAACCGGCCACCTCGAACTGGATGATGGCGTCCGCCGCCAGCCGCTCGGCCTGGGCGATGCGGTCGTTGTAGATGTACGTCAGGCAGAGCATCGAGGGCAGTTCGAAGCCCCAGGTGGTGTCGGTCCAGCCGAGGCCCTTGGGCAGCCGGCCGCCGTCCAGGACCTCGTCGGCGAGGGCCAGTGCCTTGGCGGAGGAACTCCCGCTCAGGGTCAGGTCCCAGGCGCGCATCGCTAGCACGGCCCGGTCCGCGGCCTCCCGGCCGGTCAGGTTCTCACAGAGCTCGGCGAGGCGGGCGGAGCGGCCGGGGCCGTCCTCCTCGGACTTGCGGAAGGCGTGCCACATGAACGAGGCCGCCTGGAGCCGTTGGCGCCGGACCGGGTCGGTGGTCTGCTCGGCCTCCTCCTGGCAGACCAGGGCGGCCTGGTCCAGCTCACCGCTGTGGGCGAGCACCTCGGAGAGCCGGAAGGTGGCGTCCACCCGCAGGTCGGGGCGCAGCGGCCCCTCGTCGGGGTCGAGGGCCAGCCGGAGCTGGTTGACGGTGGCGCTGGGGTCGGTGAGCAGTGCGGAGCAGCCGAGCTCGTACAGCACCTCGGCCTTGATGTCGTCGGCGGGCGGCTCGTTGAGCGCGCGGTGCAGGCAGCGCTGGGCGGCTTCGGGGGCGCCGATCAGCTGGTGTTCGACGGCGGCGCGGCGCAGCTTCTTGACGATCCGGTCGTCGCCCTCGCCGGAGTGGGTCTCGACCAGGTGGCGGGAGGCGGCGAGCAGGCCGAGCCCGGCGTTCTCGATCTCGACGGCGGCGATGCCGTGCATGCCGAGGCGGGTGGCCTCCGGCATGGTCTTGTAGATGGAGCTGGCGATCAGCGGGTGGACGAACTCGAGGTTCCCGTTGGGGGCCTGGGTGAGCACGCGCTGCTTGCGCAGTTGCTTGATGGACTCTCGCGCGCCCTCGGTGCTCTGGGTGGAGATCCGGGTGACGAGGTCGACCCGGATGTCGGTGCCCAGCATGGCGCAGGCCCAGGCGAAGCGCAGGGTGGCGGGGCCTAGCCGGTCCAGCCAGCTCTTGAGGGTCATCCCGGTGGCGTCGACGGCGAGTTCGCGCAGCTGGCGGGAGTTCTCCTCGACCGGTTCGAGTTCCTGGTCGCGGACCTGGTCGAGCAGGGCGACGGCCTCGAAGGGGTTCCCGTTGACGACGTTCCAGAACTCGTAGCAGAAGGCGTCCTCGACCTTGTCGCCGAGTTCCGCGCGGATCATGTCGGTGACGGAGCTCAGGGTGAGCCGGCTGAGCTCGTGCTTGCGACTGGCGAGGTTAAGGACGCCCCGGCGCAGGTCCTGGGTGCCGGGGGGCCAGTCGTTCTCGTCCTCGCGGAAGGCGAAGACCAGCAGTACGGGCAGTTCGGCGGACCGGACCGCGAACTTGGCGAGCCAGGAGAGGGACTCGGCGTCCGCCCAGTGCAGGTCGTCGACGATCATCACCATCGGCGCGCGGCGCGGCGCGAGCTGGGTGAGGACGTAGTCGAGGCCGTCGCGCACGCCCTGGGGGTCGAGCCGGCGGGCGCCGGCCTTGGGCTGCTTGAGGCCCATGGCCGGTCCGACGACCTCCTCCCAGGTGCCCATGACCTGGCGGAACTCGTCGGCCTCCAGCTTGGTCAGGACGGGCTGGAGGAGCTGGCGCAGGACGTGGTACGGCTCCTTGAACTGCTGCTCGCCGCCGCGCGCGAACAGCACGGTGGCGCCCTGGCGTAGGCTGGCGATCCGTCGGACCTCCTGCAGCAGACTGGTTTTGCCGATGCCGGGGCGGCCGGAGAAGGCGAGCAGTTCGCCGATCTCGGTGCCGCCGGCGGCGAAGTCGCGGCAGAGGCGGTCGACGGCGGCCTCGACGGAGCGCAGTTCGGCGTCGCGGTCGCGCAGCCGGACGCGGGGTGACGCTCCGCCGTCGCCCCCGCCGGAACCGGTTCCCGTCCGAAGTTCGTTGCCCTGTTCGGTCACCGTCGCGCCTCCGCCTCACCCGCTCGCGGCACGGCTCCGCCGCCGCGCGGGAGGGAGCCGGTCCGTCACTGTTCGTGGAGCCGAGATTAGCGGTGTGTACGGCTCACCGTGCGACATTCGTGCAGGCTGGGGCGGACGGTGAGGGTTCGGACGGCTTGCCAAGGGCAATTGCCCTATATCCCTAACGTCCGATCATTGCATCAGATACCCTACGGCCGCGAGGCGCGGATGATCTTGCGTAAGCCACCCTCACCCGCCGCGCCCCGTCGCGTCAACTCCCCCACGAGAAGTGCTCGAACCACAAGCGCCCCCACCCTTACGCTGCACCGGGAGTCCGATGTCTGACGACACCTCACTTCAGATCCCGTTCCCGTACCGCCGCAGTCCGCACGGCTCGTACGCCACCACGCTGCACCGGGACTGGCTGATCCGCCACCCGCTGCTCCCCGACGCCGACCACCCCGGCTACGCGCACTGGGAGGTGGTCGACCTCGCCGCGCTCGGCTACCCGGACGCCGGACCGGACGAACTCGCCCTGGCCGCCGATCTGATGGGCTTCTACTTCCTCTTCGACGACCAGTTCGACGGTCCGCTCGGCCGCCGTCCCACCGAGGTCGCCCCGATCTGCGAGCGCCTGATCGCCGTCCTGCACGGCGCCCGGCCCGACCAGCGCTCCCCGGTCGAGACCGCCTTCGCGGACCTGTGGAGCCGCAGCGTGCACGGCATGCCGGCCCGCTGGCAGGCCAGGGCCGCCTACAACTGGGAGTACTACTTCGCCAGTCACCCGGCCGAGGCGGCGGGCCGGATCTCCACCCGGCCACCGGACCGGGACGGCTACCTGGAGCTCAGACGGGGCACCGCGGCGATGGAGACCATCTTCGACATGGTCGAACGGATCGGCCTGTTCGAGGTCCCCGCATCCGTGCTGCACCATCCGGTGCTGCGTCAGATCCGGCAACTGGCTGCCGACATACCGTCCCTCAGCAACGACGTGCGGTCCTTCCCGCTCGAAGCCCCGCGCGGCGACGTCAACAACCTGGTGATGATCGTCCAGCGCGAGCGCCACTGCTCGACCGAGGAGGCCTGCTCCGCGGTCATGGCGGAGGCTCAGCTGATGGTCGAGCGCTGCGCCGAGCTGCACGGGCAACTGCCGGACGTTTATCGAGGGTTGGGCCTGTCCCGGATCGAACGCACGATCGCCGGGCGCTACGCCGACGGCCTGCTCACCTGGCTGGCCGGCTACCTGAGCTGGGAAGCCCGCACCGGCCGGTACCACGCGGTCTGAACGGCGCCGGACCTCGAACGCCGTAGCGCCACCGGGCACGGCCGTGCGAGAACGGCCGGAACGCGGACCCTCCGTACAGGACCGGCGTACGGACCGTAGCCGCACCGCGTGCCCGGCGGCTATCGTGCTCGTCGGCGGGCGCCCCGGCGGGGCGCCGCCCGACTGCGTGTCCGTACCCTCCCGCCGGACCGCCCCCTGACCGGGCGGCCCGGCGCGCCGCCCCCGGTCCGATCGGCGCCGGGGGCGCCCGACGTCGCGAGGAGACACAGAGCATGACGGTCTACCAGCCCCCCGGCGCGCCCGGCAGCATCGTCGCCTACCGTTCCCGGTACGACCACTGGATCGGCGGTGGATGGGCACCCCCGGTGCGCGGCGAGTACTTCGGCGACCCGACGCCGGTCACCGGCGAGGTGTTCACCGAGGTCGCCCGCGGCACCGCCGAGGACATCGAGGCCGCCCTGGACGCGGCGCACGCCGCCGCCCCGGCCTGGGGCCGCACCTCCGCCGCCGAGCGGGCGCAGGTCCTGCTGCGGATCGCCGACCGGATGGAGGCCAATCTGGAGCAGCTGGCCGTCGCGGAGAGCTGGGAGAACGGCAAGCCGGTGCGCGAGACGCTGGCCGCCGACCTCCCGCTCGCCGTCGATCACCTGCGCTACTTCGCAGGCGCGCTGCGGGCCCAGGAGGGCAGCCTCTCCCAGCTGGACGAGGACACCGTGGCGTACCACTTCCACGAGCCGCTGGGCGTGGTCGGCCAGATCATCCCGTGGAACTTCCCGATCCTGATGGCGATCTGGAAGCTCGCCCCGGCGCTCGCGGCCGGCAACGCGGTGGTGCTCAAGCCCGCCGAGCAGACCCCGGCCTCGGTGCTGCTGCTGGCCGAGCTGACCGCCGACCTGGTGCCGCCGGGCGTACTCAACATCGTCACCGGCTTCGGCGAGGAGGCCGGCGCCCCGCTGGCCGCCAGCAAGCGGGTCCGCAAGCTCGCCTTCACCGGCGAGACCGGCACCGGCCGGCTGATCGCCCGCGCCGCCGCCGACAACCTGATCCCGGCGACCCTCGAACTCGGCGGCAAGAGCCCCAACCTGTTCTTCGCGGACGTCGCCGCGGCCGACGACGCGTTCTACGACAAGGCCGTCGAGGGCTTCGCGATGTTCGCCCTCAACCAGGGCGAGGTCTGCACCTGCCCCAGCCGCGCGCTGATCGAGTCCTCGGTCTACGAGCGGTTGCTGGGCGACGGGCTGGCCCGGGTGCGCGCGATGCGCCAGGGGAACCCGCTGGACACCGGGACCCAGGTCGGCGCGCAGGCCAGCGCCGAACAGCTGAAGAAGATCCTCTCCTACTTCGAGATCGGCCAGGCCGAGGGCGCAAAGGTCCTGGTCGGCGGCGAGCGCGCCGACCTCGGCGGCTCGCTGGCCGGCGGGTACTACGTGACGCCGACGGTCTTCGAGGACGTCAACAGCATGCGGGTCTTCCAGGAGGAGATCTTCGGACCGGTCGTCTCGGTCACCCGCTTCGACGGCTTCGACGAGGCGGTCGCACTCGCCAACGACACCCAGTACGGGCTCGGCGCGGGCGTCTGGACCCGCAACATCAACACCGCCCACCGGGCCGGGCGCGCCATCCAGGCCGGCCGGGTCTGGACGAACTGCTACCACGCCTACCCGGCGCACGCGGCGTTCGGCGGCTACAAGAACTCCGGCATCGGGCGGGAGAACCACAAGGCGCTGCTGGAGCACTACCAGCAGACCAAGAACCTGCTGGTCAGCTACTCCCCCGACGCGGCCGGCTTCTTCTAGGCCGGCTCTTCCGGCCTCGCCGGTGGACCCCGGACAGAAGTGGAGCGGGAGACCTCGTCCGGTCTCCCGCTCCATCGCCACTCCCCGCGGCGGGCCTTCGGGGCATATCCCCTGTTACGGGAATTTCGCCTGATTCGCGATCCAAGCACATGAATCGGCTGATTTTCCCGACGCGCCGCCGACATGCCCGGACGGCCCCCGCGAACGCCGTAGACAGGACTCCCCGTTCCTTATCCCTTCCAGGGAGTCCGGTATGACCATCGCCCCAGCCAAGCTCACCGACCCCGCCGTACGCGCCTTCGTCACCGCGGTCAACGCGGGCGACCGCGAAGCCTTCTTCCACGTGCTCACCCCGGACGCGACGATGTCCGACGACGGCTCCGACCGCGACCTGGACCAGTGGGTCGACCGGGAGATCTTCGGGCCGAACGGCCGGATGGACGTCCAGACCGAGTCCTCCGGCGGCCACGCGCTGGTGGCCAACTTCACCAACGAGACCTGGGGCGAGATGCGCACCGCCTGGCGGTTCACCGTCGACGGCGGGAAGATCAGCCGCTTCGAGACCGGCCAGGCGTGACCCGGTACCCGGCCGGCCTCAGGACAGCCCCAGGCAGCCCCGAACCGCGCGGATCAGGTTGCGCGAGCGCACGTCCCCGGTGACGCCCGGCTGCATGCCGTTGGTGACGTACCCGAAGCCGAGCCCGAGCTCCGGGTCGGCGAAGCCCAGCGAGCCGCCCCGGCCCGGGTGACCGAAGCTCGCCGGGGAGGTCATCGGCGCGGTCGGGCCGTGGCGCCAGAAGCCCAGGCCGAAGGTCGAGTTGACGACCAGCACCCGATCCGGGCCGTTCACCACCGGTCCGACCGCCCGGGCCAGCACCTCCGGGCCCAGCAGCGGCGGCAGCAGCTCGCCGGAGCCGTCCGGGCGGTCGGCCGCGCCGATCAGCGCCGCGTAGAACCGGGCCACCGAGCGGGCGGTCCCGATGCCACCCGCGCCCGGGATCTCGGCGGCCTGCACCGCCGGGTCGTTCATGTTCACTCCGGGCAGCACCGAGGCGAAGGCCCGGGCGGTCAGCGAGGTCGGGTCCTGGTAGGCGTCCCGGACGGACTGCTTGGGCCGCAGCCGCAGCCCGCTCGGGCCGGTCCGAGCCGCCTCCGGGGCGGGCAGGTCGACCAGCTTGCCGACCCGGGGCGCGGCGCCGGCCGGCAGACCGATCCACAGGTCCAGCCCGAGCGGCCGGGCGATCTCCTCGGCGAAGTACTGGCCGACCGTGCGGCCGCTCACCCGGCGCACCACCTCGCCGACCAGCCAGCCGAAGGTGTACGGGTGGTAGCCGTGCGCCGTCCCCGGCTCCCAGGCGGGCGTCTGCGCGGCCACCGCGGCCACCGCCCGCTCCCAGGTCAGCACGTCCTCCAGGCGCAGCGGCACGTCCAGCGCCGGCACCCCGGCCTGGTGCGACAGAAGCCAGCGCACCGGCACCGCGCCCTTGCCGGCCGCCGCGAACTCCGGCCAGTACGAGGCCGCCGGCGCGTCCAGGTCGAGCAGGCCGCGCTCGACCAGGAGCAGCGCGGTGGCCGCGGTCAGACCCTTGGTGACCGAGCGCAGCACCTGGACGGTGTCCGCCGTCCACGGCACCGCGGGTGCGGGCCGCCCGCCGACCTCGGGCCGGGCGTCCCCGCCCCACAGGTCGACCACCTTGCGCCCGCGCAGGTACAGCGCGAACGCCGCGCCCAGTTCTCCGTATTCGGCGAAGTTCCGCGCGAAGGCCTCCCGTACGGGCTCGAACCCCTCGGCCGTTTCGCCCCAGATGTCCACCACCACGCGCCGTCCTCAGGTCGTTCGTCGCCGCCCAATTGATCGATCCCGCGTTCGAAGCGGGCCCCGAAACCCTAACCTGTCGCTCATGACCAACCCCGCCGAAGAGCTGCTGGACATCGTCGACGACAACGACCGGGTGATCGGGACCGCGCTGCGCGGGGAGGTGTACCGGCAGGGGCTGACCCACCGCTGCGTCTTCGTCATGGTCCGCGATCCGGCCGGCCGGATCTTCGTCCACCGCCGCACCGACACCAAGCTGTTCGCCCCCGGCGCGTACGACATGTGGGTCGGCGGCGTGGTCGGCTCCGGCGAGACCTACGCCGAGGCCGCGGTCCGCGAGGCCGAGGAGGAGCTCGGGGTGCACGGCATCGCCCCGCGCCCGATCTTCAAGTTCCTGTTCCGGGAGCCCGACGGCGGAAAGCTCTCCTGGTGGTGCGACATGTACGAGGCGGAGTGGGACGGCCCGGTCTCCCCGCAGGAGTCCGAGGTCGCCTGGCACGCCTGGCTCACCCCGGCCGAACTGTCCGAGCGCCTCGCCCGCGACACCTTCGTCCCGGACGGCCTGGAGGCCTACCGCCGCTACCTGGAGCGCCGGCAGGGTTAGTCATGCGGTAGCCAACCCGCGCATATCAGGCTGACCGCGCGTCGCCGCCACCACACGCACCCAAGCGGGCTCCCACCAGCCGCCATCGCTTCACCATCGCACCCCGCCCCCATCGAGGGTGCGACCAACCATGCACCACTTGACAAAACGCCCTACATATCAGGGCCGTGCGGCCCGTCCTGGGGCTCGCGGCGTCGCGATCGCCAGGCCGGGCCGCATGGGCCCGCGGGCGGGCGCCGGATAGGCTGGCGCGCATGGCCTCCCGTACGCCGTCGCCGACGGCCGACCGCGCAGCACGGACCGCCGCCGCCCCCGACCGGGGCGCCCCGGGTGAGCGGCCGCGCCGGCGGCTGAGCGTGGACGAGCGGCGCGAGCAGCTGATCGCCGTGGCGCTGGAGCTGTTCAGCCGGCGCCCGCCGGAGGAGGTGTCGATCGACGACATCGCCGCCGCCGCGGGCGCCTCCCGGCCGCTGGTGTACCACTACTTCCCGGGCAAGCAGGCGCTGTACGAGGCGTCGCTGCGGCGCGCCGGGCGGGAACTCTCGGCCCGGTTCGAGGAGCCGATGGAGGGGCCGCTGTCGGAGCGGTTGTACCGGGTGATGGGCCGCTACCTGGACTTCGTGCAGAGCCACGGGCCGGGCTTCGCCGCGCTGCTGCGGGGCGGTTCGGTGGCGGCCAGCGCGGGCACCTCGGCGGTGATCGACGAGGTGCGCCGGGCCGCGCACGACCAGATCCTCAGCCACCTGGCGATCCCCGCGCCGAGCCCCGGGCTGCGGCTGACCGTCCGGGCGTGGATCGCGAACGCCGAGATCACCTCGCTGGAGTGGCTGGCCGAGCGGTCCGTTCCGCTGAAGGAGCTCCAGCTGCACCTGGTGCAGGAGTTCGTCGCCTCGCTCACCCTGACCGCCGCCCGGGAGCCCGCGCTCGCCGCCGAGCTGGCCTCCTTCTTCGCCGACGAGCGGCCCGACGGGCCGACCGGTCGGCTGGTCCAGGACCTCGCCGGGCTGTTCGCCGTGCCCGGCATCCTCGACGCGGTCACCGCGCTGGCCGCCGGAACGCAGGCCCGCGAACCGGTGGGCGACTCGTCCGCGCAGGCCATGGAGGGTTCCGACGGGGCACCAGCGGAGTGATCATCGGGTGATCCTGCGGTTCGGCGACGACGGTGGGCTCTGATAGGAATGGGCGGGGACTTGACGGCGCGCCGCCCGGGCGGGCCCGGTCCGACCCGAACCACCGACGGCAGACGGAGCAGAGCGGGGGGCTCACCAGTTGACCCAGGACGTCCAGTTCAGCGCGGAGGCCAACCCCTTCGCGGCGGCCGAGCAGGTCTGCGCGACCCTCGGCACCCTCACCGACGCCCTCTTCGACGAGCACACCTCGCGCCACCCGGCGGCCGTGCTGAGCGCCGTGAAGTCGGCTGAACACCCCGCCGCCGAGGCGCTGTTCGGTCTGCCGCTGGCCCCCAACGGGCCGGTGCACGAGGCCCTCGACCGGTTCGGCACGGTGATCACCGCCGGCACCGCCCGGCCGGGCACCGGCGCGCGGATCGCCGACCGGGTGACGGCCGCACTGCACCACCGCTACGGTGGCGGAGCGGTGCGCGGCGCCATCGCCGACCGGGGCACCACCTCGGCCGCGCTGTTCCAGCTGCCGGTCACCGGCGAGTTCGCCGACGCCAAGCTGCGCCCGCCGTTCGCCCCGGCGCTGGCCGCGCTGGCGGCCGGGCGGCAGACCCGGCAGCCGGTCGAACTCGCCACCGGCGCGGGCACCGAGGTCCGGCTGGTCGTCCCGCCGGGCTTCCACCCGCTGACCTCCCCCGGCGGGCCCGCCGGGGCCTCCGCCCGTACGGTGCCCCCGCTTCCGGGCGGCGGCGACGGGACCGCGGACGCCGACGGGGCCGACCGGGCCACCATGGCGGCGGCCGCCGAGCTGACCGGACACCTGGCCGAGGTCGCCGAGGAGTTGTTCAGCGCCACCGGCCCGGAGCCGCGCCGCGACTTCGCGGTGATCTCGGCGACGCTGACCGACCTGGTCCAGGACGCGGGCGTCCGCTACGCGGGCGTGTGCGCGCTGGAGGTCGACGGGCGCCCCTCCGAGGCCACGCTGGTCATCTCGCTCGCACGCCACCCGCTGCCGATCACCGCGTTCGCCACCGAGCTGGCCACCGTACGGCGGCACGCCGAGGTCTGGACGGTGCTGCTGCCGGCCGGTCCGGCCGCCGTCCTGGTCGAGGGTCGGACCGTCCCGGTGCCCGGGCCGCTGGCCGCCGACGGACAGCGCCGCTGGGTGGTCACCTCGGTCGTCCAGGCCTTCGTGCCGCTGCCGGACGGCGGAACGGTGCTCTGTGCCCAGCTGTCCACCGCCCGGCCGGAGGACTGGGAGCTGTACACGGAGGCGTTCGCGGAGCTGCTGAAGAGCGTCCAGTTCGGCTGGGACGGCGTGCCGCTCACGGCGGTCGCCCCCGTGCCGACGGCCGCGCCGGTGCCGGTGCCGCCTCCCGCTGCTCCTGCCGCCGCGCCGGTGCCGACGGAATCGGAGGGGCCGGAGGGGCCGGAGGAGAAGCCGGTGCACCTGCGCGGCACACCGGTGCGCATCCCGCCCGCGGACTTCAACCCCTTCGCGCCCGTCGCGCAGGAGGAGGCCGCGGCGGACGCCGCCGCCGGCGCGGAGCGGGCCGAACGCAAGGGCACGCCGGTCATGATCCCGCCACCGGACTTCGACCCCTTCGGCATCGCGGGCACGGTCCCGACCACGGAAGGACCCGCTGCGCCGACGGCGGGCGCCGGCACGGCGGCTCCCGACCCGTTCGGGACGACGGTCGCGGCCGAGGAGAAGCCCGACCCGTTCGGCACCACCGTCGCCTCCCAGGGCCCGGCCGTCCCGCCGCCGCCTTCGGCCCCGCCGCTGATCCCAGCCCCGGCCGCCCCGGCGGCCGCAGCGGCGGGGAACGCGGAGGAGCCGGCCAAGCGCAAGGGCACGCCGGTCATGATCCCGCCGCCGGACTTCGACCCCTTCGGCATCGGGGGCGTGGCCCCCACTGCGGACGAGCCGGAAGCGGAGGCCACGACCGAGGCCGACGCGGAGCCGGAGCACCGCCCGTTCGGCTGACGAACAGCAGGCGCGCCGCCGGAAAACGGATGACGACTAACAGATTTCAGATTTCGTTCGCTGAAATCTGTTAGTCGTCATCTGTCATCTGTTCGTCGTCGGCCGTCACTCGCCGCCGGCCCTGCGCCTCGATCAGCGCCCCCAAGCCGTCCAGCATCCGCGCCAGCCCGAACTCGAACAGCGCGTCGAGGCCGAGGTCGAGCTCCGGCCCCCGGTTCAGCGCGTCGAACATCGGAAAGCGCTCCGGGTCCGCCATCAGCCGGTCGTGGTCCTCGTCGTCCAGCCGCTCCATCCACTCGTCCGCGGACATCCCGCTGTCCTGCTCGGCCTGCGCCTCCCGCTCGAAGTGGACGGCCAACCCGCAGGTGAAGGCCGCCAGACTGACCGAGGCCTGGGCCATCTCCTCCCAGCTGAGCCCCAGCCCCGCCAGGGCGGCAATCGCCCGCTCGGTGTGCAGCGCCGCGTCGGGCGCCAGCACCGGCCGGGTGAAGGACATCGTGGACGCCAGCCACGGGTGGCGCCGGTAGATCCGCCACTGCAACCGCGAGACCTCCTCCAGTCCCGCCCGCCAGTCCGGTGCCGGCGCCCCCGGGAACGGCTGCTCACCGAAGGCCTTGCCCATCATCAGCCGCAACAGCTCGTCCTTGCCCGGCACATGGCGGTAGAGCGACATGGTGGCGACCCCCAGCTCGGTCGCGACCCGGCGCATCGACAGCGCCGCCAGACCCTCGGTGTCGGCCACCCGCACCGCGGCCTCGACGATCCGCTCCCGGCCGAGTTCCCGCTCCCCGCCCTTCACCCGCCGCACGCCCGCCGCACCGGGCGTCGCAGCCGGACGGGCCTGCGCGGAAGCCACCGCAGCCGACCGGGCCGCCGCCACCACCGTCCCCACCCCCGGGACGGCCCGCACCAGCCCCTCCTCCCGAAGCCGGTTCAGCACCTTGGTCGCGGTGGCCATCGCCACGCCCCAGTCCCGCATGATCCGCCGGGTGGAGGGCACCCGGGCCCCCGGCTTCAACTCCCCCGCCGCGATCCGGCGTCGGAGTTCGGCCGCGATCCGCTCCGAAGGCGTCCCGCCGTCCACCACAACCACCACCGCCCGCTCGACCAGCCGCACTAGTGCACCGCAGGCGGCCACGCTAGCAGTCGCTCACCCGCTGCGGAGGAAGTCCGACCAGCGCGGGCCGCCGCCCCGTTGACGGCCTTCGTCACCAACAGGAACGTGCGGCATCCGGATTCAGCCGGAGCGCCGTGCCAGGTGCACCACGTCCGGCACGCCCCTGCTCACCGGGACCTCCCGGCTGACCACGTCCGCGAAACCCGCGGCCCGCAGCGCCTCCTCGAAGTCCCGCGACGGCTGCGCGCTCCACACCGCCAGCACCCCGCCGGGCCGCAGCCGGTGCCACAGCACCGCGAGCCCGTCCGCCCCGTAGAGCCCGGAGTTGGAGTCGGTGACGGTCCAGTCCGGCCCGTTGTCGATGTCCAGGCACAGCGCGTCGTAGCGCTCGCCGCCCGACCCGGCCAGGTACTCCAGCAGATCGGTGTGGATCACCGCGACCCGCTCGTCGTCCAGCGCACCGCCGGAGAAGCCGCCCAGCGGGCCGCTGCGGTGCCAGTCGATGATCGCGCTCTCCCGCTCGACGACGGCGATCCGCCCCCAGCGCGGCTCGGCCACCGCGTACGCCAGCGAGAAGCCGACCCCGAGCCCGCCGATCAGCACGGACGGCGCGGCCACGCCCGTGCCGGTCCGGTCCAGCTCGTCCAGCGCCGCCTGGATCAGCAGCCGCTCCGAACGCCCGTCGGCGGTGTCCATCAGGAAGCACCCGTTGGCGATGATCTCGTAGTGCCGTCCGCGCTGCCGCAACACCACCTCGCCGAACGGTCCCTGCCGCCGGTCGAGCGTGACGACGGCCTCGTGGCCGTCCCGTTGGGGCGGTGCGGTGGTCATGCGTCCTCCTCGACGGACTCGGCAACGGAATCGTCCCGGTGCGGGCGGTCACCCGCCCGACAATAACCGAGTCCGCACGCGCCAGGCCCGTGAAAATCGACCGGCCCCACGGACAGGGCCGGGCCCCCGAGGGGGACCCGGCCCGAACGCGTGCCGCCCCGTCAGGTAGTGATCAGCACGCCCGCGTACGACACACCGGCGACGACCACCCACGAACCGAGCCCCAGCAGTGCGATCCGCCCGCCGGTCCGCGCCATGGTCGGCAGGTGCACCGCGCTGCCCAGCCCGAACAGGGCGGCGGCGAGCAGCAGTTCCTGCGCGTCCCCGGCCAGGGTGAGCGCCCCCTCGGGCAGCACCCCGGTGGTGCGCAGCACGATCATCGCCAGGAACCCGGCCACGAACAGGGGCACGATCGGCGGCCGGCCGCCACTCCTGGCCGCACCGTCCGCCGCGGCCCCGCGCGCGTTGCGCCGCGCCACCACGGCGACGCCCGCGACCAGCGGCGCCAGCAGCACCACGCGCATCAGCTTGACCAGCACGGCCTCACGCAGGGCGCCCGCCCCGCCGGTCTGCGCGGTGGCGACCACCTGCCCGACGTCGTGCACGCTCGCCCCGACCCAGCGCCCGAACTCGATCTCGCCGAGCCCCAGCGGGTGTTGCAGCAGCGGCAGTACGGCGATCGCCAGCGTCCCGCACAGGGTGACCAGCGCGACCGAGGAGGCGACGTCCTCCTCCTCGCTGCCGGCCGCCTGGCTGACCGCGCCGATCGCCGAGGCCCCGCAGATCGAGTAGCCGGTGGCGACCAGCAGCGGCTGGTCCCCGGGCAGTCCGAGCCGCCGGCCCAGCCAGAGCGTGCCGGCGAAGGTGGCGGCGACCACGGTGAGCACCATGGCGACGGTGGCCCAGCCGAGCCCGAGCACGTCGTCCAGGCTGAGCTTGAGCCCGAGCAGCACGATGCCGAGCCGCATCAGCCGCTTCCCGGCCGTCGACAGTCCCGGCCGGGCGACCCCGCGGACCACCGGGCGCAGCCCGGGCAGGTGGGCCGCCGCCATGCCGAGGACGACGGCGGCGGTGAGCTTGGGCACGGCCGGGACGGCCGCGTGGACGGCGATCGCGGCGGCCACCCCGACCGCGGCGAGCAGCAGTCCGGGGGCGTCCCCGCCGAGCGGGGGGAGTGAGCGGGTGCGGGCGGCCCGCTCCCGGAGGGTCAGTGCCACGCCGCCGCTCACCGCTCCTGGTCGGCGGGGAGCCGGTAGACCCGCCGGATGCTGGTGCCCAGCCGCGAGACGTCCGCGCCGTACACGTGGATGGAGATGGCGGTGGTGCCGCAGGCGTTGCGCACCAGGTGGATGTCGCCGGGCGGGGCGAAGGCGGCGACCGTCCCGGCCGGGCCCGCCACGTGCTCGGTCTCGACCAGCCGGGAGCTGCACCCGTCCGAGACCAGCCGGTAGCGGGTCTCGCTCTCCTGGCCCTGGTGGACCCCGGCCACGCACCAGGAGACGTGGTCGTGGATCGGGGTGTGCTGTCCGGGCAGCCAGACCAGGGCGACGACGGAGAAGCTGCCGTCCGCCTCGGCGTGCAGGACGTGCTGGCGGTAGCGCTGCGGGTCGCCCTCGCGCTGGGCGGGGGTGAGCAGGGCGTCGGGCCCGTCGGGGGCGGTGAGCAGGTGCGGGGCGAGGCGTTCGCCGACCAGGTACGCGGTGAGTTCGGGTGGCAGTCCGCGGTCCACGACGGCGCGGATCTCGCTGACCAGCGCGGTCATCCGCTCGGTGAGCCGGTCGCTGCCGACCGTGGCTGAGGGTGTCATACCAGCAGGTTCGGACCTACCGACCTATCACGTCCAACGAGGGTTCCTAAGCATCGCCCCTACTGGAGCTTATGGATCAGTTGTGGCTCACGCGTCGCTCAGCACCCGACCCGGCTCGCCGCCGCTTGCCGCAGGTGGTCCAGCACCAACGCGGTCGCCGGGATCCGCCGGTGCTCGCGCAGCACGTACGCGCTCACCTGCCGCCGCAGGTGCGGCTCGACGGCCCGCCCGGTGACCTTGCGGTGGCACATGAAGGAGAGCACCAGCGCGGGCATCAGCGCTATGCCGACCCCGGCGGCGACCAGACTCTGCACCGCGAGGTTGTCGTCGGTGGAGAACACGATGTCCGGCGCGAAGCCCTCCTCCGCGCAGACGTGCAGCAGGTTGGCCCGGCACCGCGGGCAGCCGGCGATCCAACGCTCGCCGTCGAGGTCGGCCAGCCGGACGGCGTGCCGGCGGCCGAGCGGGTGCCCGACCGGCAGCAGCACGGTGAGCAGGTCCTCCATCAGCGGGATCTCGTCCAGCCCGTCCGGCACCTCGGTGGCCTGGCCCGGGTAGCGGAAGGCCAGCGCGATGTCGCACTCGCCGCGCAGCAGCCGCTGGACGGAGTCCGGCGGCTCGGCCTCCAGCAGCTCGACCCGGACGCCGGGGTGCTCGGCGAGCAGCCGGGCCATCGCCTCCGGTATCAGGGTCGCGTTGGCGCTGGGGAAGGCGCAGACCCGGACCCGTCCGGCGCGCAGCCGGGCGAGTGCGGCGAGCTGCTGCTGGGCGGCGGAGAGGCTGCCGAGGATCAGTTCGGCGTGCCGGGAGAGCGCCTCGCCCGCCTCGGTGAGCCGCAGCCCGCGCCCGGCCCGGGTGAACAGCGGGACTCCGACGGTGCGTTCGAGGGCCTTCATCTGCTGGGTGATGGCCGGCTGGGTGTAGCCGAGCTCCCGGGCCGCCGCCGAGTAGGAACCGGCCCGGACGACCTCGTGGAACGTCCTGATGTGCCGCGAGTCGAACACCGGCTCCATGGCCCCTCCACCCGGTCGTCTGTCGCCTGCCCTCGCAATCATAAGAGGAATTTGGAGGTGCAGGCTCCGACCACACCCGCACCTATGGTTCTGCCTCGAACCAGCCTTCCCACACCGGAGGGGCCGACGACGCGAACCACCGCCCGCGGGCCCGTCACCCCGCACTCGCTACTGCACCGACGGCGGCAGCCCCATCGCCACTCCGGCCTTGGCCACCGGCGCCCCGCCCCGCACGCTCGGGCTCCGGCGGCTGCGCCGCTCGACCCAGCGGGCCAGCCAGGACAGCAGCAGACACATCCCGATGTAGATCGGCGCGATCACCATCACCACCGGGATGAACGGCAGGTCGTAGTCCAGGTTGGTGGCGATCAGCTTGCCCGCGTGCAGGAACTCCTCGAAGGTGATCAGGAATCCCAGCGAGGTGTCCTTGAGGGCGACCACCAGCTGGCTGATGATGACCGGCAGCATGGCCCGGTTGGCCTGCGGCACCAGCACGTACGTCATCACCTGGGTCTTGCGCATGCCCAGCGCGTACGCCGCCTCCCGCTGCCCCTTGGGCACCGCCAGCACACCGGCCCGGAAGACCTCGGCCAGCACCGAGCCGTTGTAGAGCACCAGCCCGGCCACCAGCGCCCACAGCGGCTGTACCTTGAGGGCGACGAAGATGAAGAAGATCATCACCAGCAGCGGCATGGCCCGGAAGAACTCCACCACCAGCGTGGCGAACCAGCGCACCACCCGGTGATCGGACAGGCGCCCGGCCGCGAACAGAGCGCCGAACGGCAGCGCGAACAGCACCGTCCAGCCGAAGGCCCGGAGGGTGTTGCCCAGGCCGCGCAACAACAGGTCCTGCACGCCCCGGTACGTGAAGGGCTCCCACTTGGCGTAGGTGAACTGCTGGGTGTGGAACAGCATGTAGACGACCCAGCCGATCAGCGCCGCGATCAGCAGCAGCGCGATCCCGCCGTAGAGCCGGTGCCGGGCCAGCGCCTTCGGGCCGGGGATGTCGTACAGCGCCGAGGATTCAACGGTCATCGGGACACCGCCACTCGTCGTTCCAGCAGGTTGAAGACGGCGCTGATGGCCAGGGTGATGATCAGGTAGCCGACGGCGATCCAGAAGAAGGTCCAGATGATGCTGTAACCCAGTTCGTTGATGGTCCGGTAGGTGCCCAGCAGCTCGGTGACGCTGAACGAGCCGGCGATCGCCGTGTTCTTCGCCAGCGCGATCATCACACTGCCGATCGGGGCCACCACCGAGCGGTACGCCTGCGGCATCACCACCAGGTTCATCGTCTGCCCGAAGCTCATGCCCAGGCTGCGGGCCGCCTCGCCCTGCCCGGACGGCACGGTGTTGATGCCCGAGCGCATCGACTCGCAGACGAAGGCCGAGGTGTAGCAGCCGAGGGCGAGCACGGCGAAGGTGTAGAAGGGCAGGGTGATGTCGAACCGGGGCAGGCCCAGCACCACGATGAAGAACAGCAGGGTCAGCGGCGTGTTGCGCAGCACCGTCACCCACACCGTTCCGAACACCCGCAGCGGCCGGACCGGCGAGACCCGGAAGCCCGCGATCAGCACGCCCAGCACCAACGACAGCACGGCACTCACCGCGAAGAGCGAGAGCGTGCCGAGGAAGCCCTCCCAGTAGATCGACCAGTTGTCGGTCAGCGTTTTCACGGCGCGGCCCTCTCAGTACCGGTCGATCGCGGGCGGGGTCGGAGCGGGTTCCCCGGACAGGCCGAGGGTCGCCTCGAAGGCCTTCTTCCAGTCACCGTTCTGCTCGTGGTGCTCCAGTGCGTCGTTCAGCGCCGCGCGCAGCACGGTGTCGTTCTTCGGCGTGCCGATCCCGTACGGCTCGGTCGAGAACAGCGGCCCCACCACCTTGAGCTCGTCCGGCACCTTGGCCGCGTAGCCCAGCAGGATCGCGTTGTCCGTGGTGACGGCGTCGACCTGGCCGGTGATCAGGTTGTCCACGCACGCCGAGTAGGTGTCGTAGCCGATCAGGTGCGCCTTGGGGTACTGCGACTGGATGCGCTGGTACGGGGTCGAACCGGACGCCGAGCAGACCTTCTTGCCGTCCAGGTCCTGCGGCCCGTGGATGCTGTCGTCGTTCCTGCGCACCAGCAGCGACTGCCCGGCGATGAAGTACGGCCCGGCGAAGCCGACCAGCTTCTTGCGGTTGTCATTGATGGTGTAGGTGCCGACGTAGTAGTCCACCTGACCGTTCTGCAGCGCGGTCTCGCGGTTGGCCGAGGCGATGGTCTTGAACTGGATCCTGTCCGGCGGGAAGCCGAGCGAGGCGCCGACCATCTTCGCGATCTCGATGTCGAAGCCGGAGTACTCACCGGTGGCCGGGTTCTTCTGGCCCAGGTACGGCTGGTCCTCCTTGGCGCCGACCACCAGGTGGCCCCGGCTGCGGGCGGCGTCCAGGGTCGGCGAGCCGGTGATCGAGGAGGCGTCCTGCACCTGGTAGCTGGGCAGCGCACTGGGCTGGGGGCCCTTGGGCGGCGGGGTGCCGGGCTTGCCGCAGCCGGCCACCAGTACGGCGAGCAGCAGGACGGCGGCGGTCAGGCGGCCGCACGCCCGCGCGGCCGGTGTCGTCGTACGGTTCACGGCGCCGCCTCAGTGCTTGAGGATCTTGGACAGGAAGTCCCGGGCGCGCTCGCTCTCGGGGGCGCCGAAGAAGTCCTCCGGGGCGCGGTCCTCGACGATCCGGCCGTCGGCCATGAACACCACCCGGTTCGCGGACGCCCGGGCGAAGCCCATCTCGTGGGTGACCACGACCATCGTCATGCCCTCGCTCGCGAGCTGGCGCATGACGTCCAGCACCTCGTTGATCATCTCGGGGTCGAGCGCCGAGGTCGGCTCGTCGAACAGCAGCGCCTTGGGGTCCATCGCCAGCGCGCGGGCGATCGCGACGCGCTGCTGCTGGCCGCCGGAGAGCTGGGCCGGGTACTTGTCCGCGTGCGCCGAGAGGCCGACCCGCTCCAGCAGCGAGCGGGACTTGGCGTCCGCCTCCGCCTTGCCGCGGCCCCGGACCTTGATCTGGGCAAGCGAGACGTTCTGCAGCACGGTCTTGTGCGCGAACAGGTTGAAGGACTGGAACACCATGCCGACCTCGGCGCGCAGCCTGGCCAGCCCCTTGCCCTCCTCGGGCAGCGGTTGGCCGTCGATCAGGATGGTGCCGCGCTCGATGGGTTCCAGCCGGTTGATCGCACGGCAGAGCGTGGACTTGCCGGAGCCGGACGGGCCGATCACCACGACGACCTCGCCCCGGCCGACCGTCAGCTCGATGTCCTGCAGTACGTGCAGGTCACCGAAGTGCTTGTTGACCCCGTGCATCTCGATCAGTGGGGTGAAGGCCGAGGAGCCGGTCGGAACCGGTTCGGGAACGGTGCTCACCGGGCGCGTCGTCCCTTCAGCATCCAGCCCGGCACGCCGCCGGCGAGCAGCGTCGCCAGCAGAGCGATCCAGAGCGACGCGGTCACGGTGAAAACCCAGAACTGGATCCGGACCTCGTCGAGGTTGGCGAAGAGGAACCACACCGCGAGGATGACGATGACGCCGATCCCGATGTACCGCGCGGGGATCCCGCCGATCTCGCTGCGCCGGGGGCGGGACGAGCCGTCTGAAATCTTGGTCACCGGAGCAGTCTGCTGGCCGGGCCGGTGGTTTGCCCTGTTACGCGCCCTTCCGGACCATGGAGTAACCCGCACGGGGTAATCCGGCCCCGCAGAGGTTTCGAACCGCCGTTACACTGCCGCGCCGCGCCCGGGCCTGGCCCTGGACCGCCCCCGGGCGGGAGTCCGGGGCAGTCCGGGCACGCGCGCCCTACCGTTCGTCCCGCCAGGAGCGCCAGAGCGCGGCGTACGGGCCGCCGGCCGCGACCAGTTCCGGGTGGCTGCCGTACTCGCTGATCCGCCCGCCCTCGACCACCGCGATCACGTCCGCGTCGTGCGCGGTGTGCAGCCGGTGGGCGATGGCGATGACCGTCCGGCCCTCCAGCACCCGGGACAGCGAGCGCTCCAGGTGCCGGGCAGCCCGCGGGTCCAGCAGCGAGGTGGCCTCGTCCAGCACCAGGGTGTGGGGGTCGGCCAGCACCAGCCGGGCCAGGGCGAGTTGCTGGGCCTGCGACGGGGTCAGCGAGGTGCCGCCGGAGCCGACCTCGGTGTCCAGCCCCTCGGGGAGGGCGTCCACCCAGGCCCCGGCGTCCACCGCGTCCAGCGCGGCCCGCAGTTCGGTGTCGTCCGCCTCGGGCGCGGCCAGCCGCAGGTTGTCCCGCAGGGTGCCGACGAACACGTGGTGCTCCTGGTTGACCAGGGCGACCTGCGACCGCACCCGCTCGGCCGGCATCCGGGACAGCGCCGCTCCGCCGAGGGTGACGCTGCCGCGGCCCGGCGCGTAGATCCCGGCCAGCAGCCGCCCGAGGGTGGACTTGCCCGCCCCGGACGGGCCGACCAGCGCGACCCGGCTGCCCGGGGCGACGTCCAGACTGATCCCGTGCAACACGTCCGCGCCCTCGCGGTAGCCGAAACGGACGTCCCTGGCCTCGACCCGGCGGCCCTCCGGACTCGCCGTCTCGTCCCCCTCGTGCTCCGGCACCTCGTGCACACCGACCAGCCGGGCCAGCGAGGCCTGCCCGATCTGCAGCTCGTCGTACCAGCGCAGGATCAGGTCCACCGGGCCGATCAGCATCTGGGCGTACAGCACGCCCGTGGTCAACTGGCCCACGGTGAGCCAGCCCCTGAGGGTGAGCAGCCCGCCGACCACCAGGGTCGCCAGCACCGCCGAGGCGTAGACCGCCTCGATGGTCGGGAACCAGACCGAACGCAGCCACAGGGTGTAGCGCTCCCAGGCCAGCCACTCGCGAAGCTTGCGGTCCGTCAGCCGGATCCGCTGCTCGCCCAGGCGCAGCGTCTCGACCGTCCGCCCGGCGTCCACCGTCTCGGCCAGCACGTTGCTCACGGCCGCGTACCCTGCCGACTCGTTGCGGTAGGACTGCGGGGCGCGCCGGAAGTACCAGCGCGAACTGGCCAGCAGCAGCGGCAGCCCGACCAGCGAGGTCAGCGCGAGCAGCGGCGAGGTGACCAGCAGGGCTCCGATCACCAGCAGCAACGACACGATGGCGACGGCGAGTTCGGGCACCGCCTCGCGCACCGACTTGTCCAGCCGGTCGATGTCGGTGGTCCCCCGGGAGACCAGGTCCCCGGTGCCGGCCCGCTCCAGCACGCCGGTCGGCAGCGCGACCGAGCGGACCAGGAAGTCCTCGCGCAGGTCGGCCAGCACCCGCTCGCCGAGCACGGCCCCGCGCATCCGCGACCAGCCGGTGAACGCGGACTGCACGACGAGCGCCAGCAGGTACCAGCCGACCGCCACCGCGATGGTGGCCTCGGCGGTGCCGGTGGCCAGCGACTCGACCAGGCTGCCGAGCACCCAGGGGCCGACCAGCCCGGCCAGGGTGGCCACCGAGTGCAGCGACACCACGGCGGCGAACCCGCCCCGGTGCCTCCGCGCCAGCAGCCCGAGGTAGCGGCGGACGGCGACCGGGGAGCCGACCGGCAGGGTGGTGGCCGGCCCCTGCTCCTCGTGGACGGGGGGCTTCATGACGTGCTCCTCACTCGTTCGGCCGGACGGTTGACGGTGGTGCTCATACCGACGCGGCCTCCTCGTCCCGGGTGACCACGGCCCGGTAGGCCGGTTCGGTGCGCATCAGCTCGCGGTGCCGACCGGTCGCGGCCACCCGGCCGTCGCGCACCAGCACCACCCGGTCAGCCTGGTCGAGCAGCAGCGGGCTGGTCGCGAACACCACGGTGGTGCGCCCGGCCCGGGTCTCCCGCAGCCCGGTGGCGATCCGGGACTCGGTGTGGGCGTCCACCGCGCTGGTCGGCTCGTCCAGCACCAGCACCGGCGGGTCGGCCAGCAGCGCGCGGGCCAGCGCCAGCCGCTGGCGCTGCCCGCCGGAGAGGGAACGCCCGCGCTCGGTGATCCGGGCGAGCATCGGATCCCCCGCGCACTCCGGCGAGCCGTCCACCAACGCTTCCAGTACGTCCTCGGAGCGGGCCGCGGCGAGCGCCTCGGTCGCCGCGACCCGGCCGGAGGACGGGATGTCCAACAGCTCGGCCAGCGTCCCGGAGAGCAGCACCGGCTCCTTGTCGTGGACCAGCACGGCCGCCCGGGCCACGGCCAGCGGCACGGTGTCCAACTCGGTGCCACCGAGCCGGACGGAGGGCGCTTCCGGCTCGCCCTCGGCCAGCGGGACGTGCCCGCCGAGCCGCTCGGCGAGCGCCCCGGCGAAGTCCGGGTCCCCGCAGACCACCGCGGTCAACTCACCGGCCCGGACGGTCAGTCCGGTGGCCGGGTCGTGCAGGTCGGACCGGCCCGGCCGGGTCAGCACGCCCTCGGACCCGCCGCTGGTGCGGCTGAGCGAGAGCACCCGCACGGCCCGCCCGGCGGAGACCCGGGCGACGCTCCAGGCGTGCGCCGCCTCGCCCAGGATCCGCAGCGGCGAGGCGAGGAAGGCGGTCGCGCCGTAGACCGCGATCAGGGTGCCCACGCCGAGCTCGCCGGAGGCCGCCAGCCGGGCGCCGTACCACGTCACCCCGACCACGAACAGGCCCGGCAGTAGCACCTGTTGGGCCTGCATCAGCGACCACACCCGGGCCGAGCGCACCGCCGCCGCGCGGACCTTCTGGGAGGCCGCCCGGTACCGCGCCAGGAACAGCTCCTCGCCGCCAATGCCGCGCAGCACCCGCAGCCCGGCCACCGTGTCGGCGGCCAGCTCGGTTGCCTTGCCGCCGAGTTCGCGCTGCTTCTCGTAACGCCGCTCGAACGGCCCGATCATCGGCCAGACCGAGGCGGCCAGCACCGGGACGCCGAGCAGCACCCCGACCCCGAGCACCGGTTCGACCACCAGCACCACCGAGCTGATGGCCAGCCAGACGATCACCGCGGCCCGGAGGCGGGCGACCAGTTCGACGTACCAGCCGATCCGCTCGACGTCCCCGCTCCCGACCGCGACCACCTCGCCGGTGGCGATCCGCCGGGACAGTCCGGCCCCGAGGCGCGAGGCCTGGCCGGCCACCAACTGCCGTACGTGGCAAGCGGCGTGGATCCAGTTCCAGACCGCCTGCCGGTGCAGCAGCACGGAGCTGCACGCGGCGACGGCGGACAGCAGCAGGGCCAGCGCGCCGGCCCGCCAGATCCCGCCGGCGTCGCCGTCGACGGCGGCCTGGACGCCGCGCCCGAGCGCCACCGGCGCCGCGGCCTGGGCACCCATCTGGACCAGCGCCCAGCAGGTGGCACGGACCTGCCCGCGCCGCTGGGCGCGCTGGAGCCAGCGGAGGAAGGCCAGGGGTGAGGAGAGGTCGGGACTGCCGGGGTCGGCCAGCGGCAGGGGGGTGAGCGGCATGACACTCCGATGCGGAAGGTGCGAAAGGGGTGCGGAGGTACCGAGGTACGGGGGGTACGCGGATGCGGGAGGCACGGGCGCAGGCCGTACGGCGCGGCCGCCCCGCTCACGCACGAGGACGGGCGATGGACGCGCGGCGCGGTGGCGCGGCGACGTCGACACGTCCGGCGGAGGTGCTGACGGACAAGGGATGGGCACGAAGGACCCGAGTCTCAGGAGGTCATGTCCGCGAGCCTGCCAAGCCCGGTGTGATCCGCGCAACAGGTTTTCCGTCGTCCCTGTTCGGGCGGCCCCGGCGTACGCCACGCCGTCGTAAAGCTTCGCCAAAGATTCGCCCGAACGGCGGGAACAATCGTGCCGGGGCACCAGTTGCCCCCTCTGGAACCAATAGGACGACCAGGAAGGCACCCCTTCCCGTGAGCAACATCCCCAGCGTCACCCTGAACGACGGCGCGCAGATCCCGCAGCTCGGTTTCGGCGTGTGGCAGGTGCCGGACGCCGAGGCCACCCCCGCGGTCCGCACCGCGATCGAGGCGGGCTACCGCTCCATCGACACCGCCGCGGTGTACGAGAACGAGGCCGGCACCGGCGCGGCCATCACCGAGGCGCTGGCGGGCGGCCTCGCCCGCGAGGACCTCTACGTCACCACCAAGCTGTGGAACTCGGGCACCCGCGACTGGTCGGGCGAGCAGGGCCGCGACGCGGTGCGGCGCGAGTTCGACGCCTCGCTGGAGAAGCTCGGCCTCGACCGCATCGACCTGTACCTGATCCACTGGCCGCGCCCGATGCACGGCACCTTCCTGAACGTCTGGAAGGGCCTGGAGCAGCTGAAGGCGGACGGCCTGGTCAGGTCGATCGGCGTCTCCAACTTCGGCCCGGAGCAGCTGACCCGCCTGCTGGACGAGGCCTCGGTCGTCCCGGTGCTGAACCAGGTCGAGCTGCACCCGTACTTCCCGCAGGAGGAGCTGCGCGCCTTCCACGCCCGGCACGGCATCGCCACCGAGGCGTGGAGCCCGCTGGGCCAGGGCAAGGAGCTGCTGTCCGAGCCGGCGCTGGCGGAGATCGCCGGGAAGCACGGCCGCACGGTCGCCCAGGTGGTGCTCCGCTGGCACCTGCAGAACGGCGTGATCGCCATCCCGAAGTCGGTCACCCCGTCCCGCATTCGGGAGAACCTCGACGTCACCGGTTTCGAGCTGGACGCCGAGGACCTCGCGGCGATCGCCGGTGTCGCCACCGGCAAGCGGATCGGCCCGGACCCGCAGGAGTTCGACTGGAACTGACGCCGGTGGCGGGGGCGCCGGCCGAACCGGCCCGGCGCCCCCGACAACGACGGCCCCGACGGTCCGGACGACTCTGGGACTTCTGACGTCCCAGGCAGTCCTGACAGTCGGTCATATCGAAGTACCGCTCATTCCGAGCAGGGACGAGCGGCGCTTCGGCATGTCCGGATTCACCCGTACCGACGGCGGCCGGGGCCGACAACCGAGGACTTCAGGAGCTTTGGTGAATCGTTTTGGCTATTGTTACCAAAGCTTGGGCTAGAGCCTGGCCGCCTTGGCGATGAGCGCGAGCGCAGCCTCGTGCTCCTCCTCCGCCAGCGGCGCGAGCAGCAGCCGCTGGACCTCGGCCACCCCGGCGACCGAGCGGTGCAACAGGTCCTGACCCGCCGGTGAGAGCGAGAGCAGGTTGCGCCGCCCGTCCGAGGGGTCGCGCCGGCGCTGCACCAGACCGCGGCGCACCAGCCGGCTGACCATCTCGGCCATCGTGGCCTTGTCGAGCGAGGCCAGCTCGCCGACCGTGCGCTGGTCCGCGCCCGGTTCCAGCTCCAGCGCGTCCAGCACGGCGAACTGCGGAGCCGTCAGCTCCGACCCGACGTGCTCCGACCAGAGCTTGGTGTGCACCTGCTGACCGACCCTGATCAGGTAGCCGATCGCCCGCTGGGCGTCCAGGATGGGCCGCGCGTCGGAGAAGACGGCCACCGCCGCGGGCTCCAGCCTGGCTATCTTGGCCATCACCCGGACGATCTCGACCTGCTCCTCGGGCGTGAGCGGCTCGAACAGCACCCGCTGGACGCGGACCACACCACCGGTGGCCTCGCGCACCGCCTGGGCGCCGCTCTGCGAGAGGGCAAGCAGTTTGCGCCGGCCGTCGGCCGGGTCGCGCCGTCGCAGCACGAGGCCGCGGCGGACCAGCCGCGCGACCATCTCCGCCATCGTGGCCTTGTCGAGCGAGGCACGCTCGCCGACCGTCCGCTGGTCCGCGCCCGGTTCGAGGGCGAGCACCAGCAGGACCGCGAACTGCGGAGCCGTGAGATCGGCTCCGACGTGCTCGGACCACAGACGGGTGTGAACCTGCTGTGCAACGCGAATCAGGTGTCCGGGCGACTGCTGCAGTCGCGCGGACACGCGGGTTGTCGGGATCTCCCCCAGCACCATGTATCCGTCCCGATGTCACACCCGGTGTGTGTGGGACACCCGGGTGGGGCAGTAACGGCGAGTGGGCGTCCAGCTATGAGGGAGGGCGCTCCAGCCGTGCAGCCGGTGGCTGCTGGCGGACACTATACAAACGGCAGGCCCTTGCTGGCAGGCAGGGGCGGATAGTAGACGCAGGTTCGGCAACATTGGCATATTTACGCGCTGCCACGCCCTTGGAGTAACCCGTTCTCAGCAGAAAGCCGACCGGTCGGTCCTTACCGACCGTCACCTGCGCCTCTCCACCCTGGTCGCCGTCCCTACCCGCCGGTAGGGTGTGGGCACCCTCCCCGGGGGCACTCCCCGGAGGCACCCCCGAGAGAGACGAGAGCGAGCATGACCGAGCAGAGCACCGCCATCCGGGTCGCGGTCGTCACCGGCGCCGCCCGCGGGCTGGGCGCCGCCACCGCCGTGCGGCTGGCCGCCGACGGCTACGCGGTCGCCGTCCTGGACCTGGACGAGGCCGCCGGCAAGGACACCGTCGACCGGATCACCGCCGCCGGCGGACGGGCCCTGGCCGTCGGCGCCGACGTCTCGGACGCCGAGCAGGTCCAGGCCGCCGTCGACCGCGTGGTCGCGGAACTCGGCGCCCCCGTCGTGCTGGTCAACAACGCGGGCGTGCTCCGGGACAACCTCCTCTTCAAGATGTCCGAGTCCGACTGGGACACGGTCATGAACGTTCACCTGCGCGGTGCCTTCCTGATGACCCGCGCGGTGCAGAAGCACATGGTGGACGCCGGCTTCGGCCGCATCGTCAACCTGTCCTCCTCGTCCGCCCAGGGCAACCGCGGCCAGGCCAACTACTCGGCGGCCAAGGCCGGCCTACAGGGCTTCACCAAGACTTTGGCCATCGAGCTGGGCAAGTTCGGCATCACCGCCAACGCCGTCGCCCCCGGCTTCATCGCCACCGACATGACGGCGGCCACCGCCGCCCGGGTCGGCATGGACTTCGAGGACTTCAAGCGGGCCGCGGCCTCCCAGATCCCGGTCCAGCGGGTCGGCGAGCCGGAGGACGTCGCCAACACCATCTCCTTCCTCGCCGGCGAGGGCGCCGGCTTCGTCTCCGGACAGGTGATCTACGTCGCGGGCGGCCCCCTCGACTGAGCACGGAACCTACACAGGGTTACCACGGAGTGGGAAGCCGGGCGGACCGGCCTCCCACTCCGTTTTCTTTACCGGGGCTTTTGCAGAATCATTCGAAGACCACACTGGCATTCGATCCTGGAATACTCGAAATCACTCCCCGGGTCACCCGGCAGCGCCCCAATTGTCGATTTCCCGGGAAAATGACAATTCGCTCCTGGATAGCCACGGTTGGATGGGTATGGTCAGCCCGTGCAATCCAGAAGTACCGCCGCTCGCATTCCGCGGCAGGAGCCGGAACACCGCACCGCCGACCGTCGGGAACTCCCGGTCCCCGACCGCGCCCCGGCCCGCATGCCCGGCCCGACCCGCCCCGGCCTGACCGGTCCCGACCGCTGCGAGCCCGGCTGGCCCCCGATGAGCCGGCGCCGGGCCGCCCTGTTCGCCGGGACCTTCGCGGTCTATCTGGTGGTGCTGGCCGGCGTCCTGCTCAACACCGACCTGGTCGACCTCGACTGGTCGGTCCGCCTGCTGCGCCCGTACGAGCGGTGGCCCAGCCTGGAGCCGCTGCTCAACGCCTGGGTGGTGGTCGGACAGCGCGGGCCCAGCGCCATCGCGGCCTTCGCCTGGCTGCTCTGGCGCGCCCGCCGGCTCGGCCGGCTGCGCCCGCTGCTGGTCATGGGCGTCGCGCTGCTGCTGCTCAACGTCACGGTCGGCGCGGTCAAGATCGTCACCGGCCGGCTCGGCCCGCACTACGCCCAGTACGTCGGCTCGCCCGAGCTGTTCTCCGGCGGCACCATCTTCCCCTCCGGCCACACCGCCAACGCCGTGGTCACCTGGGGGGTGCTCGCCTACCTCGCCGTCCGCTGGCGGCGCACCGGCGCGGTGATCGCCGCCGCCACCGCCTGCTCGATCGGCCTGACCACCGTCTACCTGGGCACCCACTGGGTCTCCGACGTGCTGGCCGGCTGGGCCGCCGGACTGCTGGTGCTGCTCTCCCTGCCGCTGCTGGAACCCCTGGTCGCCGTCGCCGAACAGCGGCTGCACCGCCGGTTCGCGCGCTGAGCCCCACCGCACGGAAGGGGCTACCCCTCCCAGCTGCGCTCGACCACGCCGTCCCGCACCGTGAGGTTGAGCCGCCCCTCCCGGTACTCCATGGTGATCAGCTGCCCCGGCTCCAGTACCCGGACCGAGGCCCAGCCGTGCCGCCGGGCCAGCTCGCGGGCCCGCTCGATCCGCAGCCCCGCGTAACCCTCGGCGTCCTCCCCGGGCGTGCCCGCCCCCGCGGCGTCCGACCCCGTCATCGTGCCTCCCCGGCTCTCCGCCTCGGACGTACGCTGGAATCGTAGCCCCCTACCCGCGCGGCCCGGAGGTGGACGACGATGCGCACCACCACCCCACGACGGTGGCACAGCGGCACCGAGCCGACCACCGCCCGCAGCGACCTCAAGCTCCGCTACCTGCTCTCGGCGACCTTCACCCCGCTGTTCGCCCTGGGGACGGCGGGTTTCGCGTTCTGGGCGGCCTCCTCACCGGTGGACGGCGCGCCCAGCCGGGGCACCCTGACCGGTTTCGCGATCGCCCTCGGGCTGATCACCCTGTTCGCCGTCGTCGATCTCGTGGTGGTCATCCGGCGCCGCCGGACCGAGCTCTGACGCGGTGTCTCCCACGGAGTGGGAAGTCGGCCCCGCCGGCTTCCCACTCCGCGCCGCCCTACCGGTTGCCCACCGCCTGCTTCACCAGGGTCCGGCCGAAGTCCCACATCAGGCCGTTGCCGCGGTGGGCCTCGTCCATGATCTCGGTGAAGGCCTCCAGGAACCGGTCCGCGTCCCGGTCGGTGATGATCAGCGGCGGGATCAGTTTGATCACTTCCAGGTGGTCCCCGGACACCTGGGTCAGGATCCGGTGCCGCTGGAGCAGCGGGACGACGACCATCTGCGCGAACAACCCCTTGCGCGCCGTCTGGAGGGCCGTCCAGGCGGTGCGCAGCTTCAGCGACTTCGGCCGGCCGAACTCGATGCCGATCATCAGCCCGCGGCCGCGCACCTCGGCGACCAGCTCGTACCGGTCGACCAGCTCGGTGAGCCGCTCGCGGAGCCGGTCGCCGACCTGCCGGGCGTTCTCCACCACCTTCTCCTCGCGCAGCACCTCCAGGGTCGCCAGCCCGGCCGCCATCGCCTGGGCGTTGGACCCGAAGCTGGCCGAGTGCACCAGCACCCGGTCCATCGAGGAGTACACCTTCTCGAAGATCCAGCTCTTTCCGAGCGTCGCCCCGATCGGCACGTACCCGCCGGAGAGCGCCTTGGCCGCGCACACCAGGTCTGGCAGCACGCCCTCCTCGTGCTGGTAGGCGAAGAACTCGCCGGTGCGACCCACACCGGTCTGCACCTCGTCGCAGATCAGCAGCGCCTTGTGCTCGTGCAGCAGCGCCTGGGCGGCACGCAGCCAACCGGGCGGGGGCGCCTGGACGCCCTTGCCCTGGATCGGCTCCACGATCAGCGCCGCGACGTCACCGCGCTTCAACTCCTTGGCCAGCGCCCCGATGTCGCCGAGCGGTATGGCGGTGTCCGGCAGCAGCGGGTCGAAGCCCTTGCGGAAGCCGCCCTCGCCGTTGACCGAGAGCGAGCCGGTGGTCAGCCCGTGGAAGGCGTGGTCGGTGTAGAGGACGCGCTTGCGACCGGTGGCGTACCGGGCGAACTTCAGGGCGGTCTCCACCGCCTCGGTGCCGCTGTTGCCGAAGAACACCCGCTCCAGGCCGGGCGCGTACGACAA
Organism: Kitasatospora sp. NPDC017646; assembly: GCF_044329365.1. Lineage (NCBI taxonomy): Bacteria > Bacillati > Actinomycetota > Actinomycetes > Kitasatosporales > Streptomycetaceae > Kitasatospora > Kitasatospora sp. NPDC017646. The sequence continues at coordinate 56,315 of NZ_JBIRJC010000003.1, forward strand.
CAGCCGCTCGGCCAGCAGTCCGGGCAGCGGCGAGCAGTCGAAGCGGACCAGGTCGGGCAGGTCCAGGTCCATCACCTGCTGGACCGCCGAGCGCACCGCCGGGTGGTGCCGGCCGAGCGCGAAGATGCCGAAGCCGGCCAGCATGTCGAGGTACTCGTTGCCCTCGGCGTCGTAGAAGTACTGGCCCTCCGCCCGCTCGTAGTACTTGTCGAAGCCGATGGTGCGCAGCATCCGCGGCAGCTGGGGGTTGAGGTAGCGGCTGTGCAACTCGTAGCGTTCACCGCCGCGTTCGGCGAGGAGGGCGGCGAGGTCGAAGGCGGGGCGCTCTGGTTCAGCCGGCATGGCGAGGGTTCGCTCCTCGGGTCGGTAGCAGGTTCTTGGCGAAGACGGCGGTCTGGGCCGCGACCCCGGTGCCGGTGAGGCCGGTCTCCTCGAGGATCTCGCCGCGCGCGGCGTGCCCGAGGAACTCCTGCGGCAGGCCGAGCACCCGCACCGGGACGTCCACGTCGGCGTCGCGCAGCGCCTGGGAGACGGCCGAACCCACACCGCCGGTACGGCCGTTGTCCTCGACGGTGACCGCCAGCCGGTGGGCGGCGGCGAGTCGGGGCAGCACCGGGTCGACCGGCTTGACCCATCGCGGGTCGACCACGGTCGCGGTGAAGCCCTCGGCGAGCAGCAGCCGGGCCGCGTCCAGGCAGGCCGGGGCGGTGCTGCCGACGGCCACCAGCAGGATCTCCGGTGCCGGCCCGGTACGCAGCAGCACGTCCGTCCCGCCGATCCGATCGACCGCCGGGACGACCGACCCGACGTTCCCCTTGGGGAAGCGGACCACGGTCGGCGCGTCCCCGACCTCGACGGCCTCGCGCAGCTGGGCCCGCAGCTGCTCGGCGTCGCGCGGCGCGGCGATCCGCAGCCCGGGGACGACCTGGAGGATCGACATGTCCCACATGCCGTTGTGCGAGGCGCCGTCCGTACCGGTGACCCCGGCCCGGTCGAGCACGAAGGTGACGCCCAGCCCGTGCAGGGCGACGTCCATCAGGACCTGGTCGAAGGCCCGGTTCAGGAAGGTCGCGTACACCGCCACCACCGGGTGCAGCCCGCCGGTGGCCAGGCCCGCCGCGCTGGTGACGGCGTGCTGTTCGGCGATCCCGACGTCGAAGGTCCGGTCCGGGTACGCCTTGGCGAACGGCGCCAGCCCGACCGGCTGGAGCATCGCGGCGGTGATCGCCACCAGGTCGGGCCGCTCGGCGCCGAGCGCGACCAGCTCCTCGCCGAACACCGAGGTCCAGGAGACCCCGGCGCTGGGCGAGATCGGCAGGCAGGTGTACGGGTCGATCGGGTTGACGGCGTGGAAGCGGTCCGCCTCGTCCTGCTCGGCGGGCAGGTAGCCGCGCCCCTTGACGGTCAGGCAGTGCACGATGACCGGGCCGCCGAAGTTGCGGGCCTGCCTCAGCGCCTGCTCCACCGCGCCCACGTCGTGGCCGTCGATCGGCCCGAGGTACTTCAGCCCGAGGTCCTCGAACATGCCCTGCGGGGCGAAGGCGTCCTTGAAGCCCTTCTTGGCCCCGTGCAGCGCGTCGAAGATCGGCTGCCCGACCAGCGGGGTGCGCTGCAGCGCCCCCTTGCCGAGGGCGAGGAAGCGCTCGTAGCCCTGGGTGGTGCGCAGGGTGGCCAGGTGGTGGGCGAGGCCGCCGATCGTCCTGGCGTAGGAGCGCTCGTTGTCGTTGACGACGATGACCACCGGCCGGTCCTTGGCGTCGGCGATGTTGTTGAGCGCCTCCCAGGCGAGCCCGCCGGTGAGCGCGCCGTCACCGATCACCGCGACGGTGTGCCGGTCGTTCTGGCCGAGCAGTTGCGCGGCCTTGGCCAGCCCGTCGGCGTAGGAGAGGGCGGTGGAGGCGTGCGAGTTCTCGACCAGGTCGTGCTCGGACTCGGCCCGCGAGGGATAGCCGGACAAGCCGCCCTTCATCCGCAGCCGGGAGAAGTCCTGGCGGCCGGTGAGCAGCTTGTGGACGTAGCTCTGGTGGCCCGTGTCGAAGACGATCCGGTCGTACGGCGAGTCGAAGACCCGGTGCAGCGCGATGGTGAGCTCCACCACGCCGAGATTGGGCCCGAGGTGACCGCCGGTGCGGGTGACGGCGTCGATCAGGAATTCGCGGATCTCGTCCGCGAGCAGCGGCACGTCGGACGCCGGGAGCTTGCGCAGCTCGGCCGGGGACGTGACGCGGGAGAGCAGTGACATGGGTACACCTCACGACTCGAAGCGGTGCGGCGGTGCCTCCGCCCGACGGGGCGGGGCCGTCCGGCCCGGGCACGGCCCAGGCCGGACGGGAGCTCGGGGCGGACGGCCCCCGGGGCGGAGGGCCGGGAGCCGGCTCAGCGCCCGCGGTTGGAGCTGACGGTCTCGGTGATCGCGCGCAGCGACTGCTGCAGCGAGCCCATGGTCGCCAGGACGGCGGTCGGCTCGTAGCCGCAGTGGGCCATGCAGTTCTCGCAGCGCGGGTCCTTGCCGCGTCCGTACTTGCTCCAGTCGGTCTTCTCGACCAGCTCGCGGTAGGTCGGCACGTAGCCGTCGGCCATCAGGTAGCAGGGCCGCTGCCAGCCGAACAGCGAGTAGTTGGGGATGCCCCAGGGGGTGCACTCGAAGTCGGCCTTGCCCTCCAGGAAGTCCAGGAAGAGCGGGCTGTGGTTGAGGCGCCAGCGCTTGCGGTTGCCGCCGGCGAAGGCCTTGCGGAAGAGCTCCCTGGTCTGCTCGACGCCGAGGAAGTGCTCCTGGTCGGGGGCCTTCTCGTAGGCGTAGGCCGGGGAGATCATCATCTCGTCGACCTTCAGCTCGTCGTTGAGGTAGTCGAGCACGTCGATGACGGTCTGCGGCGTGTCGGTGTTGAAGAAGGTGCTGTTGGTGGTCACCCGGAAGCCGCGCCGCTTGGCCTCCTTGATCGCCGCCACCGCCTCGTCGAAGGTGCCCTCCTTGGCCACCGACTCGTCGTGCCGCTCGCGCAGGCCGTCGATGTGCACCGCGAAGGTGAAGTACGGCGAGGGCTTGAACTTGTCCATCTTCTTGCGCAGCAGCAGCGCGTTGGTGCAGAGGAAGACGTATTTGCGGCGCTCCACCAGCTGCCGGACGATCTCGTCGATCTGCGGGTGCATCAGCGGCTCGCCGCCGGCGATCGAGACCATCGGGGCACCCGACTCCAGGACCGCGCCGACCGCCTGGGCGACGGGCATCCGCTGCTTGAGCACGCCTGCCGGGTGCTGGATCTTGCCGCAGCCCTCGCAGGCGAGGTTGCACGCGAACAGCGGTTCCAGCTCGACGATCAGCGGGAACTTGTCCCGTCGCTTGAGCAGCTTCTGCTGCATCAGGTAGGTGCCGACCCGCACGGTCTGGCGCAACGGCATGGCCATGGCTAGCTCGCCTCCTGGGGGAGCGTCGAGGATGTGGGGTGGTTCAGGTCTGCGGAGCCGTCGTCGGGCTCCTGCCGGTACCAGTCGACCAGGGCGGGTACCGTCGCCCGCAGGGTCCGCCAGGCGCGCACCCCGGCCGGCAGGGTGCCCGGGCGCAGCAGCTCGTGCTCGGGGGTGTCGACCACGACCCGCAGCACGGCGACGGGCAGGGCCGGGCGCACCTCCCGCAGTGCGGCGAGGACGGCGGCGGCCTCCATGTCGACGGCGAGCGCGCCCTGGAGGTGCAGGGCGCGCCGTTCGATGCCGCGCACCACGTGGTCGGCGGTGTGGTGCACCCCGGTGTGCACGGTCAGGCCCTGCTCCTTGAGCGCCCGGGACAGCTCGGGCCCGGAGTCGACCGGGTAGAGGTGGCCCTCGGCGTCGCGCACGCCGTCGGCGGCCACCACGTCGCCCGGGGCCACGCCCGGCCCGACGGCGGCACCGAAGCCCGCCACCACGACCGCGCCGTAGCTGCCCGGGGCGGAGCCGAGCAGCCGGCGGACGGCCGTGCCGGCACGCCGGCGGCCGACCCCGGTGCGCACCAGCACGGGAGGCCCGCCGGCCGCGCCGCGCCAGTCGCCACCGCGCAGGGCCCACACCTCGGGGCCCAGCGCGCAGAGCACCAGCAGGGGTGCGGTGGTCACCTCGCCGCCCCGATCGCCGGGGCACCGCCGGGCTTCACCATGCCGGGGGCGCCGTTGAAGTAGCGGCCGAGCGCGGTGACCGGGAAGACCAGCCGGTACAGGTGGTAGTTGATGGAGAAGTCCCACGGGAAGCCGGTGCCGGTGAACTGCGGCTCGTCCCAGGTCCCCTCGGGCAGCTGGGTGCGCACCAGCCAGTCCACGCCGCGCTCCACCGCCGGGTTGGCCCGGCCGTCCGGGCCCTCGCCGGCCGCGAGCAGCGCCATCAGCGCCCACGCGGTCTGCGAGGCGGTGGAGTCCCCGCGCCCGGCCCAGCGCGCCGGGTCCTCGTAGGAACGCATGTCCTCGCCCCAGCCGCCGTCGGCGTTCTGCCGGTCCTCCAGCCAGCGCACCGCCCGTCGGATCGCCGGGTGCTCGTCCGGGACGCCCGCCGCGACCAGGGCGGGCAGCACCGAGCCGGTGCCGTAGATGTAGTTGGTGCCCCAGCGGCCGAACCAGGAGCCGTCCGCCTCCTGGTTGCGCAGCAGCCACTCGATGCCGCGGCGGGTCCGCGGGTCGCGGGCCCGGCCCGTCTCGGCGAGCATCTCCACCACGTGGGCGGTCACGTCGGCGGAGGGCGGGTCGACCACCTCGCCGAAGTCGCAGAACGGCAGCTTGTTCGGCAGCAGGCTGGTGTTGTCCACGTCGAAGGCGCCCCAGGCGCCGTTCTTGGACTGCATCCCGAGGTTCCACAGCACGCCCCGGTCCACCGCCGCGTCGACCTTGGCCGGGTCGGGGTGGGCGACCCTGCGCAGCGCGAGCACCACCTCGGCGGTGTCGTCGATGTCGGGGTAGGTGTCGTTCTCGAACTCGAAGGCCCAGCCGCCGGCCGGCAGGGAGGGCCGCTGGACGGACCAGTCGCCGCGCTTGCGGATCTCCTCGCCGAGCATCCAGTCGACGGCGGAGACCAGCGCCGGGTGGTCCGCCGGCAGCCCGGCGTCGACCAGGGCGATGGTGGCCAGGCAGGTGTCCCAGACCGGGGACTGGCAGGCCTCCATCCAGCGCATGCCGTCCTCGGTGTGCACGGTGAAGCGGTCGAAGGAGGAGAGCCCGGCCTTCATGACCGGGTGCTCCAGCTCGTAGCCCTCCAGGTGCAGGGCGATCAGGGAGTAGACGGCCGGCGGCTGGATGCCGCCCCAGCAGCCGTCGGCCTCCTGCCGCTCGACGATCCAGCGGCAGGCCTGGGCGATGGCCAGCCGGCGCAGCGGCCGGAAGGCCCGGCGGTGGTAGGCGTGCAGCACCTTGTCCAGGCGCTCGAACAGGCCGTCCCAGCTGGTGGCGGGAGCGAGCGGCCGGTCGGGGTACGGGTTCTCCGGGTCGGTGTGCAGCTCGGTGAGCGCGAAGGGGGCCGGACGGACCGGACGGTGGGCTGAGACGATGGTCAGCGGGACGATGGTCTGGCGGGCCCAGCAGCCGAAGGCGTAGATGTTCAGCGGCAGCCACTTGGGCAGGAAGATGATCTCGGGCGGCATCTCGGGCAGCCGCTCCCAGGGCCACCAGCCGAAGAGCGCGAGCCAGATCCGGGTGAACACCCGGGCGGCCGCGATGCCCCCGGCGGAGCGGACGTACCGCGCGGCGGCCAGCATGTGCGGGGCGCTCGGGTCGTCACCGGCGAGCTTGAGGGCGACGTACGCCTCGACGGTGGTGGACAGTTCGGCCGGCCCTCCGTGGAAGGTGCCCCAGGTGCCGTCCTCCCGCTGCTGGGACCGGATCCACTCGGCGGTGGCCCGGGTCTGCTCCTCCGTCCTGATGCCCAGGAACTGGCGGAGCAGTAAGTCCTCGGCGTCCATGGTGACGTTGGTCTCCAGGTCTCCCTTCCACCAGCCCTCGGAGGACTGCAGCGAGAGCAGGTGGGTGGTGGCGCGCGCCAGGGCCTCGCGTGCGTCGGCGGGCCGGCGGTCCGCCTCACCGGCCGGCCGCGGCCCGTCGGTGTCCTCGGGCTGCCACTGCCCCGCACCCAGCAGGGCCGGAGGACGGTCGCCCACCGCGACCGGCTCGGAATCGTACTCAGGGTCGAGCCGGCCGTCCGCGGTTGCTGTCAACGTAACGTCACCTCTCTCGTACCACCACGAATTCGGCGAGTGCGACGAAGTGCTCGCGCACCCCGTCGGACATGGGCACCTCGTCCAGGGCGGCGAGGGCAGTCGTGTGCTGGCGGCGGGCCTCCTCCTGGGTCCAGGCGCGGCCGCCGGCCTCCTCGATCAGCGCGGCCCGGGCGGCGAGCTCGGCCTCGCTCTCCTCGCCCCGGCCCTTCGGGTCCGCGAGCTCCTCGGCGAGCCGGCGCGAGGCCGCCCCTCCCTCGGCGAGCGCGGCGGCGACCGGCAGGGACTTCTTGCGCTGGCGCAGGTCACCCCAGTGCGGCTTGCCGGTGACCTCGGTCTCGCCCCAGATGCCGAGCAGGTCGTCCACCGCCTGGAAGGCCAGGCCCAGGTGGTGGCCGTAGCGCTGGAGCGCGCCGGAGACCTGGTCGTCGGCCCCGGCGAGGACGGCGCCGATCGCCGAGGCGGCCGCCAGCAGGGCCGCCGTCTTGCCGCCCTCCATCTCCAGGCACTCGGCGACTGTGACGCTGTCGCGCTGTTCGAAGGCGACGTCCATGGCCTGGCCGTCGATCAGACGGCGGGTCGCCGTGGTGAGCAGCCGGACGGCGCGCGCGGCGTCCGCGGGGCTGGTGCCGCCGGTGTCGCCGGCGTCGAGCAGCACCTCCGTGCCGAGCGTCGCCAGGGCGTCACCGACCAGGATCGCCTGGGCCGGACCGAAGACCGTCCAGGCGGTGGCCCGGTGCCGGCGTGTCTCGTCACCGTCCATCAGATCATCATGGAGCAGGGAGAAGTTGTGCACCAGTTCAACAGCCACCCCACCGGGCACGCCCACCTCGGCCACCGCACCGGCGGCCTGGGCCGAGAGCAGCGCCAGCGCGGGGCGCACGGCCTTGCCCCCGTCCCCCTCCACCGGGGTGCCGTCCCGGTCGATCCAGCCGAAGTGGTACGCCGCCACGGTGTCCATCGGTGCGGCCAGACGGGCGACGGCGGCCCGGAGCGGCGGCGTGCAGAGCGTACGGCTGCGGGCGAGCAGCTCCGGCACCGAGACCGGTTCGGCGTGCGCCGTGCCTCCGACGGCGAAGCCGGTGCGTGACTCCACGTGCGTTCCCTCTCCCTCGTGGTGCCGGACCGCACGGGGCGGCCGGGTGCTGTTCGGTGCGGCTGGTGTCGGTGCCGGTGCTGTCGGTGCCGGCGGTGACGATGCGGGTGGTGGCTGAGCGAACGGTGTCCGTACGGCCGATGGGGCCGACGGTACGCCCGTCGGCTCTGGCGGGCTCCCCGGCAACGGGGCCCGCCGTCACCTGGGCCACCGCCCGTCGCCCCGGTCCACCGGCACTCTGGCACCGGCCGCGGCCAGCGCGGCGTCGGCGGCGGCGTGCCCGCTGCGCACGGCGCCCTCCATGGTCGCGGGCCAGCCGGTGGCGGTCCACGCGCCGGCCAGCAGCAGGCCGGGGACGCCGGTCGCGGCCCCGGGGCGCAGCTCGGCGCTGCCGGGCGCCCCGTCGAAGGTGGCGGTGCGCTCGCGGGTGACGAAGAAGTCCAGCACCTCGGCACCGGCGGCGGCCGGGAGCAGCCGGGCCAGCTCGGGCAGGTAGCGGCGGCGGAGCTCGGCCACCGGCAGGTCGATCTCGTCCCGGACGGCGGACTGCGAGAGCGCCAGGTACTGGGCGCCGGGGTGGGCGCGGCCGAGTCCGGTGCCGGCCAGGCCCGAGTGGGTGGTGCGGTCGAAGACCCACTGGACCGGGCTGCCGAGCGCGGCGAAGAAGGGCCGGCGCAGCACCTTGCGGTCGTAGACCACGTGCACGTTGAGGATCGGCGTGGTGCCGAACCCGGCCAGCCGCTCCTGCCCCGGGACGGCGCCGGGCGGCAGCAGGGCGGCCGCGGTGTCCTGGGCGCCGGCCAGCACGACGGTGTCGGCGCTCAGCAGCCGCCCGTCCTCCAGCCGGACGGCGTGCTGGGGGGCGGCCGGCTTGAGTTCCGCGACCCGGGCGCGCAGCAGCACCCGCACGCCAGCGCGTTCCAGCTCGGCGAGCGCCCGGTCGTGGTGGATCACGCCGAGCGGGACGGCAGACATGCCGATGTCGGAGGCTCCCGGCTCGGAGAGCAGGCCGGTCTTGAACACCATCGCGGCGAGCGCCAGCGACACCTCGTCGGCCCGGGCGTTCAGGGTGGCGACGCCGACCAGGTCCCAGAGCGCGGCCGTGGTGGCGGCGTTCTGCCCGTGGCGGCGCAGCCACTCGCCGAAGGAGAGCCGGTCCAGCTCCGGGTCGGCGAGGTCCAGGCCCTTCAGGGCGAGCGCGCCGCGGACCACCCGGGCGCGGTCGGCTGGCGACAGGTGCGGGTAGCGGGCCAGGCTGCCGGCCAGGTGCAGCGGAACGGGCAGGCCCGCCCGGCGCAGCCGGCCGAGGGTGCGCACCGGAGCCTGCTCGGGGCCGGTGACGGACAGCACCGGGACGTCCAGGCGGTCCTGGATGTGGGTCATCCGGGCGGCGCCGAGGCGCTCCAGCAGGCCGCGGTAGGCGGTGCAGCAGCGCAGGTAGACGTGCTGGCCGTTGTCGACGGTCAGTTCGCCGCGCTGGAAGGAGAACGCCAGGCCACCGAGCCGGGGACGCCCCTCGGCCAGGGTGACGTCGTGGCCGGCCTCGGCCAGTCGCAGCGCGGTGGTGATCCCGGCCAGGCCACCGCCGACCACGACGGCGGCCGGGCGCGCGGCATCGGCTCGCCCGGTCATCGGCCCTCCCCCTCGCTGGACCGCCCGGCGGCGGTCGGTGTGGCCGGCGCGCTGGCGGCCGGCGCTGTCGTGGTCAGCATCGTGGTCAACGCGGCTCTACCCGGATGTGATTCCCCGCTGACACAGCGTGACAGAACCGTGGCGAGAATCAAGAACGCCCCCCGGCGAGCCCGGAAAGCGCCACGTACGCCTTCTCCCAGCCCGGGAGCGAGACCCGGCCGCGCAGCACCGACTCGGGATCGGCGGCGATCCGCCCGAGCAGCCGGTGGTAGATCCCGGCCATCGCGGCGGTGCAGGCGCGGCTGCGGCGGTCGAGCATCGGCAGCAGTCGCAGACCCTCCTCGAAGGCGGCCTGGGCGCGGGCGGCCTCGAAGGCCACCAGTCCGGCGAAGTCGGCGCCGACCGGCGGCTTGGACAGCGCGAAGCCCTGCTCGCAGCCGAACCGGACCAGGTCCTCGGTGGGCAGGTAGGTGCGGCCGTTCAGGGCGTCCTCGCGCAGGTCGCGCAGGATGTTGGTGAGCTGCAGGGCCAGGCCCAGGGTATCCGCGTAGCGCGCCCCGCGCTCCGGGTCCTCGCAGCCGTAGACGCCGAGGGAGAGGCGCCCGATGGCGCCGGCCACGCAGCGGCAGTAGACCTTCAGCTCCTCGTACGTCTGGTACTCGGCGCCCTTGAGGTCCATCTCCACGCCGTCGATCAGCTCGTCGAAGCCGCCGAGCGGGATCGGGAAGCGCCGGGCCGCGTCGGCCAGGGCGACCTTGATCGGGTCGGTGTCGTCCTCGGCGACCGTCCCGGAGCGGACCTCGTCCACCAGTTCCCGGGTGCGCACCAGCGCCTCGGCCTTGCGGTCGGCCGGGAGGTCGCCGTCGCCGATGTCGTCCACCCGGCGGGCCAGCGCGTACAGGGCCGACATGGCCAGCCGCTTGGGTTCGGGCAGCAGCCGGATGCCGTAGCTGAAGTTGCGCGCCTGCAGCCCGGTGACTGCCTCGCAGTACCGGTACGCCGCCATGACCTGGGCCGACGCCAGTGGTGATGCCGCCACTCGGGCGTTCACCTTCCCTTCGCGAAGATGGCCGCCGCCTTCACTGCGAGGCGACGCTTGTCCGGCTTCGCCTGCCGGGCGAGCACGTCGAACCCGGCGTCCTCGACGGCCGCCAGGGCCGCGTAGCCGCCTGCGGTGAATCCCGCCAGGAGCAGTCGAAGCCTCCCCCGAACCGTACCTACCAATGGTGCGCCGCGGTCGAGCAGGGTGCGGGCCCGTTCGGCCTCGAAGGCGATCAGTTCCCGGACCGCTCCGCTCGCGCGGGGGGCGGCGAGCTCCTCCTCGGTGACGCCGAAGCGTTCGAGGTCCTCGGTGGGGAGGTAGATCCGGCCGCGGGAGAGGTCCTCGGCCACGTCCTGGAGGTGTTCGACCACCTGGAGGGCGGTGCAGATCGCGTCGGAGAGGGCGATCCGCTCGGGGGTGGAGACGCCCGCGATCGCCAGCACCAGGCGGCCGACCGGATCGGCGGAGAGCGTGCAGTAGCCGGCCAGGTCGTCGTAGGTGGGGTAGCGGGTGGTGGTCTGGTCCACCCGGTTGGCCTCGATCAGACGGCGGAACGGCTCCGGGGTCAGCCCGTGCCGGTCGACCAGCGGGACGAGCGCGGTCATCAACGGGTGGCGGGGCGGTTCGGCGTCGGCGTCGCGCAGCGCGGTCTCGAACACCCGGTCGAGGTCGCGCTCCAGACCGTCGAGCAGGGCGAGCCGGAAGGCGGTCTCCGCCGGGCTCGGCGGGCCGGACTGGGCCGAAGGGGTGGCGGGGGGCCGCTGCTCGACCCCGAGCAGGGCGGCGGTGGTGGCCGGGTCGGCCAGGTCGCCGTCGCCGGCGTCGTCGACGAGCCGGGCGAAGCCGTAGACGCCCATCAGGTCGTCGCGCCAAGCCGCGGGCAGGAAGAAGGGAGCGACCGGGAAGTTCTCCGCACCCGCCTTCTCCAGGGTCTGTCCCGCGGAAGGGTTCACCGGCGTATCTCTGGGCTGGGCCGAAGCCGACACTGCAGTCACTCCCCCGTTCTACACCGCTGGGTACCACCGGTCCGACTCGGACACGCGTCCGAGCGCGGGCGTCACGCACGGCACACCGCCCCCGCGCCCCCAGCCTGACACCACGCGACGCGCCCGAGAAGAGCGCCCCGCCCGGCGCACGGTGGCGCTCACCCCCGCGGCGGCGGCCAGCCGGGCTATCGACACGCCGCACGCCGAAGGGCCGGCTCCGGAGTATTCCGGGGCCGGCCCTCGGGAGCCAGGGGTTTTCGAAATCCGGGGCCTACGGGCGCTCGCCGCGCTCGTACCGGCCGACGACCTCCTCGGTCGGGCCGTCCATGACCAGCTCGCCGGCCTCGATCCAGATGGTCCGCTCGCAGACCTCGCGGATCGAGTTGTTGTCGTGGCTGACCAGGAAGACCGTACCGGCCGAGCCGCGCAGCTCGTCGATGCGCTTCTTGCTGCGCTGCTGGAAGGCCTGGTCACCGGTGGCCAGGGCCTCGTCGATCAGCAGCACGTCGTGGGTCTTGGCGGCGGCGATCGAGAAGCGCAGCCGCGCGCCCATGCCGGAGGAGTAGGTGCGCATCGGCAGGGAGATGAAGTCGCCCTTGTCGTTGATCCCGGAGAAGTCGACGATGTCCTGGTAGCGCGCCTTCACCTGGGCCGGGGTCATGCCCATCGCCAGGCAGCCCAGGATGACGTTGCGCTCGCCGGTGAGCTCGTTCATCAGGGCCGCGTTGACGCCCAGCAGCGAGGGCTGGCCGTTGGTGTAGATGCCGCCCTTCTCGGTCGGCAGCAGGCCCGCGATGGCGGCCAGCATGGTCGACTTGCCGGAGCCGTTGGAGCCGATCAGACCGATGGCCTCGCCCTTGTACGCGGTGAAGCTGATGCCCTTCACCGCGTGCACCTCGCGCACCCCGGCGCCGCGCTTGCGGCTGAGGATGCGGCTCATCGCGGAGGTGGCGCTGCCCTTGCCGGAACCGGCACCGTGCACCCGGTAGACGATGTGCACGTCGTCGACGACGACGGTGGGCTCGCGGGCCACGCTCGTGGCCTGGACGGTGTCGCGCTTGCTCAGGTCGGTGTCAGCCACGGCCGTACTCCTCCTCGGCCTTCCAGAAGAAGACGTATCCGATGACGAACATGCCGACCGCCCAGCCGATGCCGTACGCCCACTGGTGCGGCGGGAGGGTCTGGTGGACGGACTGGTGCTTGTTGTAGATGACCGGCGCGAAGGCGTGGCGCAGCAGGTCCATGTAGACCGAGGCCGGGTTGAGGGCCATGATCGTCTGGATGTAGTGCGGCCAGGTCTGGATCTTGTCCTGGATGCTGAACATCACGCCGGACAGGAACATCCAGGCCCGCATCACGAACGGGATCAGCTGGGAGATGTCACTGGTCTTGGAACCGATCCGGGCGAAGATCAGCGAGATGCCGGTGTTGAACAGCGTCTGCAGGAGCAGCGCCGGGATGACCAGCAGCCAGGTCTTGCCGGGCTTGATGCCGCCCGCCAGCACGGTGACGACCAGGACCACCATCGAGATCAGGAGCTGCTGGAGCTGGATCACGGTGAAGGCGATCGGCAGGCTGGCGCGCGGGAAGTGCAGCGCCCGGATCAGGCCGAGGTTGTCGGAGATCGCCCGGGTGCCGGACTGCACCGCGTTCTGGGTGAACTGGAAGACGAAGACGCCGATGCACAGCCAGGAGATGTAGGTGTGTCCGGGGAAACCCTGCTTGCTCGACAGGATCACACCGAAGACCAGGTAGAACACCCCGCAGTTGAGCAGCGGGGTCACCACCTGCCACAGCTGGCCCAGCTTGGCGTCGGTGTACTGGGCCACCAGGCGGGCGGTGGCGAAGGCCCAGATGAAGTGGCGCCGGTTCCAGAGCTGCTTGGTGTAGGCGAACAGTCCGGGGCGGGCACCGCTCACCGACAGACCGTACTTGTCCGCAAGCTGCTTGGGGGTCAGGCCCGCGTCCGCCCCCGTGGGGGCTGAGAGGCTGACGGGTTCACTCACTGTCGACACATTCGTCCTTCGCGCGGGATCTGTCGGGGTGGCCGGTCGGCGGGGGTCCGCCGGCCTTGCGCCGAGGGGGATCCACTGGGATCACGGGGGAGGTTCCGGCTGGTGTGTGGTCACCGGCCGCGGCGATCGATACTCGATCCAATCAGATGATCGGAGGCCGGCCCATCCTGGTCAGTCGCCAGACGGTACGCCACCGCATGGGCCGCCGCGGACCGCAGGGTTCGCGGAAGCCCGCCCGGAATCCGCCCATCCAGGCCTTCAGCCCCTCCGCGGAGGGACGTCGGGCCAGGGTCAGCAGGAACCAGGTTCCCAGATAGAGAGGCACCAACGGGGCCGGAAGGTTCCGCCTCGCGAGCCAGACCCTGTTACGGGCCACGTTGTGGAAGTAGGCGGCGTGCCGGGCCGGTGACGTGGCGGGGTGGTGCAGCACCACGTCCGCCCGGTAGTCGATGGCCCAGCCGGCGTCCAGGGCGCGCCACGCGAGGTCGGTCTCCTCGTGGGCGTAGAAGAACTCGGCGGGCAGCTGCCCGGCCTGCTCGAACACCTTGCAGCGCACGGCGCTGGCGCCGCCCAGGAAGGTGGTCACCCTGGAGGAGCGCATCGGGTCGCTGGCGCGCAGCCGGGGGACGTGCCGGCGCTGGGTGACGCCGGTGTCCGGGTCCTCGATCCGGAAGGACACGATGCCCAGCTCCGGATCGGCGGTGAAGGCCTCGCGCAGCAGGCGGGCCGAGTCGGTGCGGGGCAGCAGGCCGTCGTCGTCCAGGAAGAGGACGGCGTCCACCTCCCGGCCGTCCGGCCCGAACAGCTCGATGCCGACGTTGCGACCGCCCGGGATGCCGAGGTTCGCCGGCAGCTCGACGGTGCGCACGCCCTCGGCCAGCGGGGGCAGCTCGACGCCCTGGCCGACCACGGCCAGCTCGACCGCCGGGCCCTCCTGGGCGCGGACGGACTCGATCAGGGCGTTGAGCTCGGCGGGCCGGTTGCCCATCGTGATGATGACGACGCCGAGGCGGAAGCTCTCCGCAGTGGTGGTGGTCATCGGAGCCTGCTCGAAAGGACGATGCTCAGCAGGTGCAGGACGGTCTGCAGCATGGCGATCGCCGCCAGCACCACGACCGCGAGCCGGGTGAAGAACAACCCGCCGTGCACGGCGTCGCCGATCCCGGCCGCCAGGATGAACAGCGAGGCCTCGACCGCGCCGACCAGGCGGTGGAACTTCAGGAAGGAGGCCGCCCGGCGGGCCCTGGCCACCGAGGAGGAGCGCGGCACCGAGGCGCTGTCCTCGACCGCCGTCATGCCGCTGCGGGCCCGGGCCACGTCCACCAGGTCCGTCTCGGACTTGATCAGGATCGCGCCGAGCGCTGCCAGCGTGCCCAGGAACGCCCACTCCCAGTGGGAGCCGTGGCCCTCGCGGTGCAGCAGGTCGGTGGCGCGCAGGCCGAGGCCGGTCAGCAGGGCCGCCTCGGACATGTAGTGGCCGACCCGGTCCAGGTAGACGCCGGTGAGCGAGGTCTGCCGGCGCCAGCGGGCCACCTCGCCGTCCACGCAGTCCAGCAGCAGGTAGACCTGGATCAGCAGGGCGCCCAGGACCGCGCCGGTGATGCCCGGCACGACCAGCGCGGCACCGGCCAGGATGCCGGTGAACATCATCAGGTAGGTCAGGCCGTTGGGCGTGATCGCCGTCATGGTGGACAGCACGCGGGTGATCCGCAGCGAGATCTTCCGCATGTACAGGCGCCCGGCCCAGTGCTCGGCGCTGCGGCGCTGGAGCATGCCCTCCGGGTGGATCACCGCGCGCAGTTCCTCGATCGAGGGCCGGCGGGTCAGGTCCACCGGGGGCCGCTCGGCGCCCGCGGTGGAGGGGTCAGCTGTTGACGGCTTGGACATAGTCGGCGTACGCGTCCCTGATTGCGGAAGGGGAGAGGTCGAGGTGTTCAAGGATGGTGTAGCGGCCCGGGCGGGTGTTCGGAGCGTAGTGCACTGCTTCGGTGAACTCCGCTTCGGTGAAGCCGATTTGAGCTGCGGTCACCGGCAGTCCGTGGAGCGCCAGGCGCTCCACGATCAGGCCGGTCAGCTCGCGCTCGCCCCGCAGGAAGCTGGCGAACGCGGCACCGAGGCCCACCTGTTCGCCGTGCTGGGCGGAACGCTTGGGGTACAGCACGTCCAGGGCATGCGAGATCTCGTGGCAGGCGCCCGACGAGGGTCGGGTGCTGCCCGCGATGTTCATCGCGATGCCGGACAGTACCAGGGCTTCCGCCAGGGCCGTCAGGAGGTCCTGGTCCTGAGTGCTTCCTGGGTGCCGCAGCAGGTTCTCGCCCGCCGAGCGGGCCATCGCCACGGCCAGTCCGTCCACCGGTTCGCCGGTGACGGTGTGGGACAACTCCCAGTCCGCGCAGGCCGAGATGTTGGAGACGACGTCCCCGATGCCGGCCGCCACGAAGCGCTGCGGGGCCTGCCGGATCACATCCAGGTCGACGATGATGCCGATCGGGCTGGGCACCCCGTAGGAACCCCGCCCGGCGTCGTTGTCGAGGGTGGAGACCGGCGAGCAGATGCCGTCGTGGGCAAGGTTGGTGGCGACCGCGACCACCGGCAGTCCGACCCGGGCCGCGGCGTACTTGGCGGCGTCGATGATCTTGCCGCCGCCGAGGCCGACGACCGCGTCGTAGTGCCGGCCGCGCATCTCCTCGGCGAAGCGCACCGCGCTGTCGAGGCTGCCGTCGTCCACGTGGTACCAGTCGGCGCCGGGCAGGGCCGGCTCCAGGCGCTCGCGCATCGCGGCGCCGGAGCCGTTGCTGATCGCCACCGCGATCCGGCCCGACGCCGACAGCCGCTGGTCCGCCAGGATGCCGCCGAGCGCGTCCAGCGCGCCCGGGCGGATCTCGGCGAACAGCGGCGACGGGACCAGTCGGGTCAGTACTGGCACGCGATCTCCCGCGCCTTCGCCAGGTCGTCGTGGTTGTCGACCTCGACCCAGGACACCTCGCCGATCGGCTGCACGTCGATCCGCAGGCCCCGGTCGACCATCTCCTGGTAGCCGTCCTCGTAGTACAGCTGCGGGTCGCGCTCGTAGGTGGCGCGCAGCGCGTCGGTCAGGTCGGCGGCGGCGGCGGGGTTGATCACGGTGACGCCGATGTACTCGCCGGTCGCCTCGACCGGGTCCATCAGCTTGGTGATCCGGCGCATGCCGGCGGCCGGGTCGACGACGACCTTCATCTCCTCGTCGGCGAGCTTCTTCACCGTGTCGAGGGCGAGCAGGATGCCGGGGGCCCGGCCGGCCTCGGCGAGCTGCCGGTTGCCCTCCAGCATGGTGCGCTGCACCGAGGCCGGGTGGACGGTGTCGCCGTTGGCCAGCAGCAGGCCCTCGGCGAACAGCTCGCGGGCGCACCAGAGCGAGTACGCGTTGTTCCACTCCTCGGCCTTGTCGTTCTCGACCAGGTGGAGCTTGACGCCGTACTTGTTCTCCAGGGCGTCCTTGCGGTCGTACACCGCCTCCTTGCGGTAGCCGACGACGATCGCCGCCTCGCGCAGGCCGACCTCGGCGAAGTTGCGCAGGGTGAGGTCCAGGACGGTCCGCTCCCCGTCGACCGGCACCAGCGCCTTGGGCAGGGTGTCGGTGTACGGGCGCAGCCGGCGGCCGGCGCCGGCTGCCAGAACGAGGCCGATCATGCGGGGTCTCCTGATCCGTCGTGCGTCGTGCGGTGCGCGGGATGTGCCGACGGGCGCGGCGGCGCTGTGTCGCTCGGGACCGGCGTTCGGTCGGGCCCGGTGGCGGCGCGCCGGACCGGCACAGATCCGGGCAGCGTGTCGTAAGTGATGGTAGGCGACCCGGGCGACCCTCCCGAACGCGACCGGAGGCGGTGAGGTGACGGCCGGGTGGAGGAGCCGTGATCGAACGGGATTGGAACGGACGTCGAACTGGTCTGCGGGTCGGATGACCCTTCCGGGGGCTTGCCGGACCCTTCTCTGCCCGGATCCGGTCCACCCCGGGTCATGATCCGCCCGGTTGTGCGTGGGACCCGTCCCGACCGCCACCCATACGGCAGACTGGTAGACCAACGCCGGCACCGGTGCCCCCGCTGTGTCCTGTGCACTCCACCCGGTGCACGAGACGCACCCGATGCTTCCGTTGCTCCCGCTCCCGAAAGAGGCCCCATGCCCCAGAGTCTGCCGACCGACCCGACGCACTTCGCCGCCGAGATCGACACCGGTCTCGACGTGGAGACCGACGTGACGGTCGACCCACGGGCCTCCGCCGCCCCCGCGGGCGCCGAGATCCTGCTGGAACTGGTCGACGACGCGGGCGTCACGATCGGCACGGCCGAGAAGCTCTGGGCCCACCAGCAGCCGGGCCGACTGCACCGGGCCTTCTCGGTGTTCCTCTTCGACCGCCAGGGCCGGCTGCTGCTGCAACGCCGGGCGCTCGGCAAGTACCACTCCCCCGGCGTCTGGTCGAACACCTGCTGCGGGCACCCGTACCCGGACGAACCCCCGTTCGTGGCCGCCGCCCGACGCACCGCCGAGGAGCTGGGCGTCGCACCGGCGCTGCTGTGCGAGGCGGGGACGGTCCGCTACGACCTGCCGGACGAGGCCTCCGGACTGATCGAGCGGGAGTGGAACCACCTGTTCGTCGGGCTGGTGACCGCGCCGGTCGAGCCGGATCCGGAGGAGGTGGACGACTTCGCCTTCGTGACCGCGCAGGAGCTGCGTGAGCTGCGGGCGGAGCGGCCCTTCTCGGTCTGGTTCGAGACGGTCTTCGAGGCGGCGCTGCCGGGGATCCGGGAGATCGCCGGGCGGGACTGGTAGAGGCCGCGCTCCCGCGCGGTCGGTCGTCCTCCCGGGGGCGGCCGTGTTCGTGCGGGGCATGTTCGTGCCGGGCATGTCCGTGCGGGCCGTGTTCGCGAGGGACGTCCTCATGCGGGACGTCTTCGTGCCGACCGCCGTCTTCGTGGGGCCGGCCCTCAGTGCCCGGACTCCGGGGGGACGGGCAGCGAGGCCCAGATGACCTTGCCGCCCTCCCCCGTGTGCTCGACGTCGCACACCCCGCCGGCTTGCAGGGTGATGCTCTTCACCAGCAGCAGGCCGCGCCCGCCGGTGCGGGCGGTGTCGCTCTCCAGGGCCTTCGGCCGGTACGGGTCGCCGTCCTCGACCGAGACCCGTACCCAGCCGCGGCGCACCGACAGCTCCGTCGTCACCTCGGGTGACAGCTCGGCCGCGTGCCGGACCGCGTTGCCGACCAGCTCGGAGACGATCAGCAGCACGTCGTCGACCAGCTCCTGGTAGCGCACCCCGGTCATGCCCTGGGCCAGCAGGCGGTCGCGCACCGCGTGGCGGGTGCGCGGAACGGAGGCCTCGACGGCGGGCACCCGGAAGCGCCACACGCCCTCGCCGGGGCCGTCGGCGGCCCGCCGTCCGTCCGACCGGCCGCCGGGTCTCGGCTCGGCCTTCGCCGACCCGCTCATCTGCTCCACGTCCAGCCGCCCTTCGTCCGCGACCCGGGAATCAGGCGATCCGCTCATGGCGCCCTCGGTCCACAGAGGCTAGGAGAGCGGTCGGCGCGGCCGTGCCACCGTCGACAAGTTGCCCGTGTCGGATCGGTTCCGATCGGATTCGATCGCGGGTGGGGGTGGAACCGATCGTTTGCTTCGCGCTCGCCACCGGTTCGGGCGGGGTTCGAGCGCCTTGGCGAGGCGTCCCAGCCAGTCCGGCCAGGCCCGGCGTCCCCACCGGCGCGGGGCGGCGCGACGGGGGCGGGGCCCGGGCTCGGAGAGGGACGGGTGCCGGGCTCGGAGAGGGACGGGTGCCGGGCTCGGACGACGACCGGGACCGGCCTGCGGACCGCGGCCGAGGAAACGCAGGTGAGAAGCACTCCAGAACCCTGGTAATGTTCTCTCTGTCGCCGAGGGGGCGAGAGAAAAGCCCCCCTAAGCACACACCCTGTCCGGGTGGCGGAATGGCAGACGCGCTAGCTTGAGGTGCTAGTGCCCTTTATCGGGCGTGGGGGTTCAAGTCCCCCCTCGGACACAGTTGAAATTCCCCGTGGAATCCGAAAGGAATCCACGGGGAATTTCCTTTTCCCGGCCCGAGCCCGACCCCTCCTCGTGATCCGCTGCCGTCGGCGGTGTGGCGTCGGTCTCGCTGAGCGGGCCCGGGCGTCCGAAAACCGGACACGAGATGGCAACGATCGGGCAGTTTGAGCTTCCTCTGAGGTATTCGCCCCTTTTCGAACCATAGGCTGCTGGGGTTTGTCCGGAATACCGACCCAAAACCGTAAAAGCACCGACACCACCCGCTGAACCCCGAGCGAGAGGACCGATACGTTGAGTGAGCCCGCTTCGTCGACGGCATCACACCAGAACTACCGCCGATCGCTCGGGACGATCAGCCTGACCGCGGTCGGGCTGGGTTCGATCATCGGATCCGGCTGGCTGTTCGGTGCCGAGCGGGCGGCCAAGCTGGCCGGCCCCGCCTCGATCCTCGCCTGGGTGATCGGCGCCGCCGTGGCGCTGACCATCGCCCTCACGTACAGCGAGCTGGGATCGATGTTCCCCAAGGCCGGCGGCATGGTCCGGTACGGCCAGTACTCGCACGGCTCGCTGGCCGGCTACCTGGCCGCCTGGGCCAACTGGATCGCCATCGTCTCGGTCATCCCGGGCGAGGCCACCGCCTCCGTCCAGTACATGAGTTCCTGGCACTTCGGTTGGGCCAAGGGGTTGTACGACGGCAAGGAGCTCACCGTCAGCGGTGTGGCGCTCGCCAGCGTGCTGCTCGTCGTGTACTTCGTCCTCAACTGGTTCGCGATCACGCTGTTCGCCAAGACCAACACGGCGATCACCGTGTTCAAGGTCGTCGTGCCGACGCTGACCGCCGGTGCGCTGCTCCTCGCGCACTTCGACACCTCGCACTTCACCCAGCAGGGCGGCTTCGCGCCGAACGGCTGGAGCGCGGTCTTCACCGCCGTCGCCGTCTCCGGCATCGTCTGGGCCTTCAACGGCTTCCAGTCCCCGCTCAACATGGCCGGCGAGGCCCGCAACCCCGGCAAGTCGCTGCCGAAGGCCGTCATCGGCTCGATCCTGATCGCCCTGGTGATCTACGTCGCGCTGCAGATCGCCTTCATCGGCGCCATCCCGGCCGCCGACCTGTCGAAGGGCTGGAGCAGCCTCTCCTACACCTCGCCGCTGGCCGACCTCGCGATCGCCTGGGGCATCAACTGGCTCGCGCTGCTGCTCTACGCGGACGCCTTCGTGTCGCCGTCCGGCACCGGCATGATCTACGCGGCCACCACCTCGCGCATGATCCACGGCGTGCAGGAGAACGGCCACCTGCCGAAGATCTTCGGCAAGGTCGACGCCAAGACCGGCATCCCGCGCCCGGCGCTGCTGCTGAACCTGCTGGTCGCCTTCCTGTTCCTCGCCGTCTTCCGCGGCTGGGGCTCGCTGGCCGAGATCGTCTCGGTGGCCACCGTGATCTCGTACATCACCGGCCCGGTCGCCGTGATGTCGCTGCGCCGCCTCGCCCCGGACCTGAAGCGTCCGGTGCGGCTCAAGGCCATGCCGGTGATCGCGCCGATCGCGATGGTGTTCGGCTCGCTCGTCCTCTACTGGGCCCGCTGGCCGCTCACCGGCAAGGTCATCCTGCTGATGGCCGCCGGTCTGCCGATCTGGGCCTTCTACGAGCTGCGCAAGCCGTTCGCCGAGCTGAAGCCGCACCTGAAGGCGGGCGCCTGGATGGTCTCCTACCTGTTCGTGATGGCCGGGATCTCCTGGGCCGGCAGCACCGACTTCGGCGGCCACGGCTACCTGCCGGAGGGCTGGGACCTGCTGATCGTGGCCGCGATCGGGCTGGCCTTCTACTACTGGGGCGTCGCCAGCTCCTGGGCGAACCCCTCGCTGGCGGAGGTGCGCCGCGAGCTGGCGGCCGAAGCTGAGGCCGAGGCGTCGGCCGGAGGGGCCGGGACCGACGGGGCTGCGGAGCCTTCG
Source organism: Kitasatospora sp. NPDC017646 (assembly GCF_044329365.1). Lineage (NCBI taxonomy): Bacteria > Bacillati > Actinomycetota > Actinomycetes > Kitasatosporales > Streptomycetaceae > Kitasatospora > Kitasatospora sp. NPDC017646. The sequence continues at coordinate 77,231 of NZ_JBIRJC010000003.1, forward strand.
CGAGTCTGAGCGGGTACGCGCTTCGAAGGGCCGGTCGGGTTTCCGACCGGCCCTTCGGCGTTGGTGGGGGAACAGCGTTCAACTGACAGATTGTGAAATCTGTTATCTGTTCGCTGTCATCTGTTCGCTGTCGTCTGTTCGCTGTCGTCTGTTCGCCGACGGCGCCCGCCGGCCGGTCAGCCGCGGCGGGCGCGACGGATGGCGGAGGTGACGACCGGCGGGAGGAGGTCCCTGGCGGCGCGCTTGGCGACGTTGACCGGGCGGCGCGCCTCGGCGGCGCGGGCGCGGCGGACGGCGAGGTCGAGCGCGGCCTCTTCCTGGGCGACGCGGAGCACGTCGCGGGACTCCGACTGATCGGCGGCGGGGCCCCGGCGGTGGCGGGAGGCGCGGAACGGCCGGATGCCCTCCGAACTACCGGTCATTCGCAGCAGCTGCCGACCGTTCAGGGTCTCGGTGCTGAGTCCGCAGCCGGACGCGAGGTCCACCCGGTCGAGCAGGTCGCGCTGGAACGGCTCCGGGTCGCCCCAGGTGCCGTAGAACTTGCACTCCGTGAGCAGGATCGGCTTGAGGCCGTGGTTGAACACCGCCTCCCAGGTCGCGGCCGCGACACCGGGAGTGTGCTGGGCGCGGTAGTCGTCCAGCACCACGACGCCCTGGTCCTGGAGCGCGACCCGGGCCACCTGGAGGTCGCCCACCACGTGCTCGTAGAGGTGCGAGGCGTCGATGTGGATGAAGCGGTGGGCCCCGGCAGGGATCCGGCCGCCCGCCAGGACGGAGGTCGGGGCCTGGATGATGTCCGGCAGCTCGTCGTGGAAGGACAGGTAGTTGGCCTCGAAGGCCGACCGGGTGAGCGTCTTCCGGTAGGAGATGTCCATCTCGTTGGAGTTCTCCTCGTCCGGCGCGTCCGAGTCGAACAGGTCACAGACGGTGAAGGTCTCGCCGGGCTGGAGGTGTTCGCCGATCACGATCGCGCTGCGGCCGAGGTAGGCGCCCATCTCCAACAGGTCGCCGGTCACGCCCCACTTGGTCTGCCGCTCCAGGAACCACTCGAAGGAGTGCCGGTCGTGGGCCCAGAACCAGCCCGGGACGTCGTCCAGCACGGCTGGTTCGCCGGGCTGCTGCGATTCCCCCTGCAACGCGGTGTCGGTCACGGGATGCTCCTTAGCGGTACGGATGACCTTCGGGTCCTGAGCCACTTCTCGGCGCGGTGGCAGCCTGCCCGGCCTCAGGGCCGGCCGGATCACCCGGCCGTACGCGGGTCGATCCCCCACCGGCAGTAGGCCCCACCACGGAGTTCGCTGCAATCTACAGCGGGTACCCGGGCGATGAGGAGGGCTTTCAGGGCCCGAATTGCCGAAATACCGGACCTGGCCGACCACGACCGGAGGTGAACACGGTCTGGCGGGTGGGCTACGTCCAATTGTGTCCCGATTGGCCGCCCCGTGTCACCGGCCTCGCGGATGATCTTCATCGCGACTTCCGCGCCTAACGTGGTCGCAGGCGGCCCGACCCGCGGGCCTGAGAGCAGGGAGCGGACCGACATGACGGCGGCGCAGCACGGCCGAGTGGGCTCTCAAGATCCGTCGCTCACGGCGCAGTTGGTGGCGATGATGGCCGAGGACAACACTGCCGCACGGCTGGCGCACAGCGCTGACCTGGCCGAACAGGCCGCCTGGCGGCGGCTCACCGCCCGCCACGGCGACCGCCTTTCGGAGATCATGGCGGAGCACGGCTGGCCGACCGAGCTGGCCGTGGGCGCCGAGGCCGCCCGGGCGGCCTGGCTGATCGCCCAGCACGCCGACCGTCAACTGGACGTCCAGCGAAGGGCGGTGGATCTGATGGCGGAGGCGGTGGCGGCCGGCTCGGCGAGCGCCCGGGACCTGGCCTTCCTCCAGGACCGGCTCGCCGTGAACGAGGGGCGCGAGCAGCGCTACGGGACCCAGATCGGCGCGGTGGCGGACGGACGCCCGGTGCCGTGGCCCTGCGAGGACCCGGAGCGGCTGGACGAGCGCCGCGCGCAGGTCGGGATCGAACCGTTCGACGAGTACACCGCACGGTTCGCTCCGGGGTAACCGGCCGGTCCACGCGGCGGGACCGGCTCTTGCGCCCGGCCGTCCGGCCGCCTTGACTGAGCTCCCGACTGGCGCCCGTCAGTCGGTGCGGCTGACCAGCTGAGAGGACGACACGTGCAGGAGTGCGCGGAGTACCGCGACCAGTACATCGACGGCGCCTGGCGGTCCTCCGGGGACTCCGGGTCCATCGCCGTACTGAACCCGGCCACCGAGCGGGTGCTCGCCGCCGTGCCGGCGGGCGGGACGGCCGACGTCGACGCCGCGGTGGCGGCGGCCCGCCGGGCGGCCCGGGGCTGGGCCGCCACCACCCGCGAGGAGCGGCTCGCGCTGCTGACCCGGCTGCGGGACGGGATCGCCGACGCCCAGGGCGAGATCACCTCGACCGTGGTCGCCGAACTGGGCGCCCCGGTCGGCTTCGCCGGGGCCGTGCACGCCGGGCTGCCGCTGACCGTGACGACCTCCTACCTGAGCCTGCTGGCCGAGCACCCCTTCGAGGAGCGGATCGGCAACTCGGTGGTGCTCGCCGAGCCGGCCGGGGTGGTCGCGGCGATCACGCCCTGGAACTACCCGTTGCACCAGATCACGGCCAAGGTCGTACCGGCGCTGGCGGCCGGCTGCCCGGTGGTGCTGAAGCCCGCCGAGGACACGCCGCTGGTGGCCCGGCTGTTCGCCCGGCTGGTGCACGAAGCAGGCTTCCCGGCCGGGGTGTTCAACCTGGTGACCGGCACCGGCGCGGTCGCGGGCGCGGCGCTCGTCGCCCATCCGGAGGTGGACGTGGTGTCGTTCACCGGCTCCACCGCGGTCGGCCGTCAGGTCGCCGGGACGGCCGGGCGCGGGCTGAAGCGGGTCGCCCTGGAGCTGGGCGGCAAGTCCGCCAACGTGGTGCTGCCGGACGCCGACCTGATCCGCGCGGTGAACGTGAACGTCGCCAACGTCTTCGCCAACTCGGGCCAGACGTGCAGCGCCTGGACCCGGCTGCTGGTGCACCGGGACCAGTACGAGGAGGCGGTGGCGATCGCCGCCAGGGCCGCCGAGAAGTACGTTCCGGGCGACCCGACCGACCCGCGGACCCGGATCGGCCCGCTGGTCAACGCCGAGCAGCTGGACCGGGTGCGCGGCTACCTTGAGGGCGCGCTCGCCGAGGGCGCCCGGCTGGTGGCCGGTGGTCCGGATCCGCTGCCGGGGCTCCCCACCGGTTTCTACGTCCGCCCGACCGTCCTCGCCGACGTCACCCCGGAGATGACGGTGGCGCAGGAGGAGGTCTTCGGCCCGGTGCTGACCGTCCTGCCCTACCGGGACGAGGACCACGCCGTCGAGATCGCCAACGGCACGGCCTACGGCCTGGCGGGCGGCGTCTGGGCCGCGAACACCGACACCGCCGCCGCCTTCGCCCGTCGACTCGACACCGGCCAGGTCGACCTCAACGGCGGGCGCTTCAACCCGCTGGCACCGTTCGGCGGTTACAAGAGCTCCGGGCTCGGTCGCGAACTCGGCCGGCACGGGCTGGAGGAGTTCCTGCAGTACAAGTCACTGCAGTACTAGACGGGTTGACCCGGGGCTGCCGAACTGGTTCTCGGCAGCCCCGGGTTGTGCTCGGCCTCCGTCCGGTGCCGGTCAGACCAGGTCGACGCCCGGGTAGAGCGGGAAGGGCGCGAGGAGGTCGGCGGCGCGCTTGGCGATGCCGTCGCGGAGGGACTCGTCGAGGGCGTAGTTCGCCTTGGAGGGCGCTCCGTTGGCGGCGGTGGTGGGGGTGGTGCCGCGCAGCACGGTGTCGATCAGGGCGGCGATCTCGTCCATCTCGGCCGTGCCCAGGCCCCGGGTGGTGAGCGCCGGGGTGCCGAGCCGGACGCCGGAGGTGTACCAGGCGCCGTTCGGGTCCTGGGGGACGGAGTTGCGGTTGGTGACGATGCCCGAGTCCAGCAGCGCCGCCTCGGCCTGACGGCCAGTCAAGCCGTACCCGGAGACGTCGGCGAGCACCAGGTGGTTGTCGGTGCCGCCGGTGACCAGCTTGCCGCCCCGGCGCAGCAGGCCCTCGGCGAGCGCCCGGGCGTTGTCGACCACGGCGCGGGCGTAGGCCTGGAACTCGGGGCGGCGGGCCTCGGCGAGGGCGACGGCCTTGGCGGCCATGACGTGCGAGAGCGGGCCACCGAGCACCAACGGGCAGCCGCGGTCCACGTGTTCGGCGAGCTCGGTGTTGCTGAACACCATGCCGCCGCGCGGGCCGCGCAGCGACTTGTGGGTGGTGGTGGTGACGATGTGGGCGTGCGGCACCGGGTCGTGGTCGCCGGTCAGCACCTTGCCCGCGACCAGGCCGGCGAAGTGCGCCATGTCGACCATGAGGGTCGCGCCGACCTCGTCCGCGATCTCGCGCATCTTGCGGAAGTTCACCAGCCGCGGGTAGGCGGAGTAGCCGGCCACCAGGATCAGCGGGCGGAACTCGCGGGCGGTCTCGCGCAGCGCGTCGTAGTCGATCAGACCGGTTTCCGGGTCGGTGCCATAGCTGCGCTGCTCGAACATCTTGCCCGAGATGTTGGGCCGGAAGCCGTGGGTGAGGTGGCCGCCGGTGTCCAGGGACATGCCCAGCATGCGCTGGTTGCCGAGCTCCTGGCGCAGCCGGGCCCAGTCCTGCTCGGTGAGGTCGTTGACGTTGCGCACCTCGGCGCGCTCCAGGGCCGGGCTCTCGACCCGCCGGGAGAGGACGGCCCAGAAGGCGGTGAGGTTGGCGTCGATGCCCGAGTGCGGCTGGACGTAGGCGTGTTGGGCGCCGAACAGCTCGCGGGCGTGCTCGGCGGCGAGCGCCTCGACGGTGTCGACGTTGCGGCAGCCGGCGTAGAAGCGGCGGCCGACGGTGCCCTCGGCGTACTTGTCGCTGAGCCAGTTGCCCATGGCGAGGAGGACGGCCGGGGAGGCGTAGTTCTCGCTGGCGATCAGCTTGAGCGAGGCGCGCTGGTCCTCCAGCTCCCGGCCGATGGCGGCGGCGATCCGCGGCTCGACGCCGGCCACGACGTCCAGGGCGCTGCGGAAGGCGGTGTCGGCGGCGGGACTCGCGGCGGTGTGCGGCTGCGCGGGGATCTGCTGGGGCTGCTCGGACTGGGCCATGGCGGTCTCCTGATGGGGATGCGGGCGGCCCAGGCGCTCGGCAACCGACGTGAGGATTCACGGGACCGCTTCCCGATGGTCGATTCCATCCCTACGCGCCAGTCGCGGTCCACCGGGATCGTACCAACACCGCGCGGACCGTGGCAGAGGTCTCGAAATGCGGAACGGGCGGTCCGGTTCGATTCGATATGTTCCCGTGCGACGGGCGTGTTGCGGGGAGACGAAGCCGCCACAATTCCCGAAAGAGTCCGGAAGGAATTCCACCGGAGCCCCTTCCGGTGATTTGCGGAAACCCGAACCTGCTGCCGGCGGTGTACGCCCGGGCCGACCGCCAGGAGGAACGAGCCGGGGCGGCCGTGCCCCGCCGTGTCGCCCTTCGTTCGGCTGCGCGAGTGTGGCTCAAAGCGTTAGCGTGCTGGCGACGTGACGTCGCTCAACGTGCCGCGGCCCGCCCGGAGCCGCGGGATCGCCACCGGAGGGGGCACATTGTCGGACGACCTGCTCATCGCAAAGATCAATCACGGTTTCGACTACCTCGACGCCGACGGGGACGGGCTGCTCACCGAGCGGGACCACGTCCTGATGGGCCACTCGGTGGCCCGCTCGCTCGGCCACCAGGAGGGCTCGGAGGCGGAGGCCGTGATCGTCCGCGCCTACCTGACGGTCTGGCACGACCTCCACCTCGCCGGAAAGCCCGCCGGGACGGAGGCGATCACCCGCGAGGAGTTCGTCGCCTCGACCGGCGCGCTCGCCGACGACCCGGACGCCGCCCGGGAGATCCTCGGCGCCCTGGCCGAGGCCTTCCTCGCCGTCGCCGACGCCGACCGGAGCGGAACGGTGGACGCCGGCGAGTTCTTCGTGTTCCAGCGCGGCCACTTCGCCGGGCTCTGCCGCGACGACGCCGACGAGGCCTTCCGCCACCTCGACCTGGACGGGGACGGAACGCTGTCGGCGGCGGAGTTCACCAGCGCGATCATCGAGTTCTGGACCAGCCGCGACCCGGAGGCGCCGGGGAACTGGTGGACGGGGAAGCCGCCCCACGCGCTCTGAGTCCGCGCGCCCCGAACCCGCGCGCTCCGACCTGAGCGCTCCGATACACGGGCTTCCGCCGACCCGCTCCGGGCCGGCGGAGGCCTTTCGCGTGTTCGGGCCCCGACGTGCACGCGGAGGCGGGAGCGCGGGCAGCGGGGCGGGGCCGCGGCCGGCGGGGGCGGGGGCGGGGGCGCCGGGGCGCGCGCCGTCAGGCGGCCGGGACGGTCCGCTCGACGATGGTGTCGATCAGCGCGGCGAGGCCGTCGGCGCCCAACACCTCGGGCAGAGTGAGGTGTTCGAGGATCAGTCCGGTCATGGCGAGGTAGAGGACGAGGACGGTCTCGCGGTCGCCGGGCAGGCCCTCGCCCAGGTGGTAGGCGATGTTGGCCTCCAGATCGTCCCGGACGGTGCCCGCGAGCTGGGCCCGCAGGTCCGGGCGGCGGGTGGCCTCCAGGCGCAGTTCGAGCATCGCGAGGTAGCCGGCCCGGTCGGCGGTGATGCGGCGGATCAGGTCGTGCATCAGCGCCGTGACCAGCGCGCGGTCGCGGGGTGCGCGCAGCAGTTCGGCGAGGATCGCCGGGTCGGGGGTGAGCCGTTCGTGGATGTGCCGGGCGGTCTGGTGGAGCAGGTGGTCCCGGTTGGCGAAGTAGTTGGAGGCCGTGCCGTTGGGGACGCCGGCCTGTCCGTCGACCGCGCGGAAGGTGAGGCCGCGGGCGCCCTCGCGGGCGAGGACCTCGATGGCGGCGTCGGCGAGGGCGGTGCGGCGGGCGGGGTTCTGGACCATGGGGCGATTCTCTCTCCTGTTCAGTCCGGCGCGGTCCGAGGAGCGTTCGATCGACCCCTCTTGCAACCACTACAGACAAAGTACTATAATTGTCGTGGTTACGCGGCGGGCCGGTCCGGTCCGCGCGCCTCGCGACCCCAAGGACCCGTATGCGTAAGCTCAGTTACTTCGTCGGCGCCACCATCGACGGCTTCATCGCCGCGCCGGACGGCGGCTACGACTTCTTCGCCCCGTTCGTCACCGAGGACTACGCCCCGACGCTCTTCACCGAGTACCCGGAGACCATCGCCACCCCCGGCCGGGCGGCGTTGGGCATCGCGGACGCGCCCAACAAGCGCTTCGACACCGTGCTCCAGGGCCGCGGCAGCTACGACGCCGGGCTGGCCGTCGGCGTCACCAGCCCGTACGCCCACCTGCGGCAGATCGTCTTCTCCCGCACCCTGGAGACCAGCCCCGACCCGGCGGTGGAGGTCACCACCGAGGACCCGCTGAGCCTCGTCCGCCGGCTCAAGCAGGAGGACGGGCTCGGCATCTGGCTCTGCAGGGGCGCCGACCTGGCCGGTCAGCTGCTGCCCGAGATCGACGAGCTGATCATCAAGCAGTACCCGGTGGTGGCCGGGTCGGGTGTCCCGCTGTTCCGCGCGGGTTTCGAGCCGCGCGCCTTCACGCTCACCGACAGCCAGGTCTTCGAGCGCGGGAACGTCGTCCTCACCTACGCGCGGACGTCGCCCCCGACTTCGACGGGCTCCCCGGCCGCCGGCTCCCCGGCCGCCGACTGACGCTGACCACCAGACAGACGCCGACCACCACGATCGACCCGCCCGCCAGCGTCGGGCCGGTCAGCGGCTCGGCCAGGATCAGCCAGCCCAGCAGCACCGCGACCACCGGGTTGACGTACGCGTAGGTGGCGACCAGGGTCAGCGGGGCCGACTGCAACAGCCAGGCGTACGCGGTGAAGGCGAGCAGCGAGCCGAACAGCACCAGGTAGGCGAGGGCCAGCCAGGACCGCCCGGAGACGGCCCCGAGGTCCAGTCCGTGCTGCTCACCGCGGGCCAGCCCGATCAGCACGTTGCACAGGCCGCCCGCCAGCATCTGGTAGGCGCTCGCGGCGAGCACGTTGCCCGGCATCGGGATCCTCTTGCTGGCGAACGAGCCGGCCGCCCAGGCCAGCGTGGCGCAGATGATCAGGACCACGCCGAGCGGCTTGACCGACCCGCCGATCGCGGGGGCGGACAGCACACCGAGGCCGACCAGGCCCAGCAGCACCCCGGCGAGCTCGGCGCGCTTGGGACGCTCGCCGCCGCCGACGGCCGTCAGCACGACCATCCACAGCGGGACGGCGGCCACCAGCAGGGCGGCCAGCCCGGAGGGGACGGAGGTCTCGCCGAGCACCACCAGGCCGTTGCCGCCGGTCAGCAGCAGCAGGCCGACCAGGGCCGCGGAGGCCAGCTGGCGCCCGCTCACCCGCAGACCGGCCGGGCCCTGGCGGACCAGCAGGTAGCCGGCCAGCAGCAGACCGGCGGTGAGGAAGCGGGCGGCGGCGGAGAAGAAGGAGGGCATCGTCTCGACCGCGATCCGGATCGCCAGGTAGGTCGAGCCCCAGACCACGTAGACCACCGCGAGGGCGAGCCAGACGGCACCGGACAGACGGACGGAGGAAGGAGGGGTCGCGGCTGGGGACGGGGGCGCGCCGGGAGTGCCGCTGTCGGAGGTCGTGGCCGGTTGTGGGGAGGCGGGCGATGTCATGTGTGTCCCCCTAGGACGGTGCTGGCTGAACACCCGACATGACAGCGCATCGGCGGCCCTGGCGCCAGTGGGTATCACCAACCGGTCAGCAGAACGTAGCGTGGGCGCTCCCGGAGCGAGGAGGTCGAACCCGTGCCCGAGTCCGAGCAGGCCCCACCGGTCGGGGCGGCCCTGCCGTTCTTCGTGTACGGCACCCTGCGCAGCGGCGGCCGCAACCACGCCGTCCACCTGGCCGGGCGCTGCGCCGGGATCCTGCCGGCGGTGCTGGACGGCGCCGCCCTCCACGACGGACCGGGGTACCCGTACGCGGTGCCGGACGCGACCCCCGGGCGCCGGATCGTGGGTGAGCTGGTCACCGTCCGCCCGGGCGCGTACGCCGGGGTGCTCGCGGACCTGGACCGGCTGGAGGACTGCCGGGCTGACGGAACGGGGCTGTACCTGCGGCGGCGGATGGCGGTGCGGACGACCGCGGGCGAGCGGCGCGAGGCCTGGGTGTACCTGGCCGGTCCGGCGGCCACGGCACGGCTGCGGGAGCGGCCCGCGCTGATCGCCTCGGGGGACTGGACGGACAGGTGAGGGCGGCCGGTTCCGGCCCGCGTACCGCCAGGTAGGCTGCCCCGGCCAGCAGGAACGAACAACGACGAGGAGCCACCCGGTGCCCGAGCTGCCCCCTCCGATCACCGTCGTCGGGATCGGGGCCGACGGCTGGTCCGGCCTCGCCGCCGGCTCCCGGGCCGCGCTGGAGTCCGCCGAGGTGGTCATCGGCGGCCCCCGGCAGCTGGAGCTGCTCCCCCGCGACGAGGTCACCGCCGAGCGCGTCGCCTGGCCGTCACCGCTGCGCCCGGCGGTCCCCGGGCTGCTCGCCGACCACGCCGGCCGCCGCCTCGCCGTACTGGCCAGCGGTGACCCGATGTTCTTCGGCATCGGCCGCACCCTCGCCGAAACCGTAGGTGCCCGACGGCTGCGCGTCCTGCCGCACCCCTCCTCCGTCTCCTACGCCTGCGCCCGGCTCGGCTGGCCGCTGGAGGCCACCGAGGTGGTCAGCCTGGTCGGCCGACCGCTGGACACCCTCACGCTCGCCCTGAACCCCGGCCGCCGCCTGCTGGTGCTCAGCGCCGACGCCGCCACCCCGGCCGCCGTCGCCGCGCTGCTCACCGAGCGCGGTTTCGGCGCCGCCCGTCTGCGCGTCCTCGAACAGCTCGGCTCCCCCGCCGAGCACTGCCTCGACGGTCGCGCCGACGACTGGCCGCACCCGTCCGGCGACCCGCTGAACCTCATCGCCGTCGAACTCGGCGACGGCCCGCGCAGTTCCCTCGTCCCCGGCCTGCCCGACGCCGCCTACGAGAGCGACGGCCAGCTCACCAAGCGGCACGTCCGCGCCGCCACCCTGGCCGTGCTCGCCCCCTCCCCCGGCGAACTGCTCTGGGACGTCGGGGGCGGCTCCGGCTCGATCGCCGTCGAGTGGCTGCGCGCCCACCGGGACTGCCGGGCCGTCAGCATCGAGCGCGATCCCGTCCGGGCCGGGCGGATCGCCCGCAACGCCGCCGCGCTGGGCGTGTCCCGACTCCGGGTGGTGACCGGCCCCGCTCCCGCCGCGCTCGCCGAACTCCCCACGCCTGACGCCGTGTTCATCGGCGGCGGCCTCACCGCCCCCGGTCTGCTGGACAGTTGCTGGGCCGCGCTGAGCCCCGGCGGGCGGCTGGTCGCCAACACCGTGACACTGGAGTCCGAGGCGCTGCTCACCGAGCGGTACCGGCGCCACGGCGGGGAGCTGGTCAGACTGGCCGTCGCCCACGCCGTACCGGTGGGCGGCTTCACCGGGTGGCGGCAGGCCATGCCGGTCACCCAGTGGTCCGCCGTCAAGCCCGACACCCCTCAGGAGGACGCCTCGTGACCGTCTACTTCATCGGAGCCGGCCCGGGCGCCGCCGACCTGATCACCCTGCGCGGCCAGCGCATCCTGGCCCGCGCCGAGGTCTGCCTCTACGCCGGGAGCCTCGTCCCGCGCGAGCTGCTGGAGGAGTGCCCGCCCGGCGCCCGGCTGATCGACACCGCCCAGCTCAACCTGGACCAGATCACCGCCGAGCTGGTCGCCGCGCACCGGGCGGGCCGGGACGTGGCCCGGCTGCACTCCGGCGACCCGTCCGTCTTCTCCGCCGTCGCCGAGCAGATGCGCCGTCTGGACGCGGCCGCCGTCCCGTACGAGGTGGTCCCCGGCGTGCCCGCCTTCGCCGCCGCCGCGGCCGCGCTGAAGCGGGAGCTGACCGTGCCGACCGTCGGCCAGACCGTCATCCTGACCCGGATCGCCAAGCGGGCCACCCCGATGCCCGAAGGCGAGGACCTCGCCACGCTCGGCCGCAGCGGCGCGCTGCTGGTGCTGCACCTGGCCGCCGGCTACGTGGACGACGTGGTGGAGCAGCTGCTCCCGCACTACGGCGCCGACTGCCCGGCCGCCGTGGTCGCGATGGCCAGCCGACCCGACGAGCTGGTGTTGCGCGGCACGCTCGCCGACATCACCGGACAGGTCAAGGAGGCGGGCGTGGTGCGCACCGCCGTCATCATCGTCGGCCGCACGCTCGCCGCCGAACAGTTTCGCGACAGCCACCTGTACTCGGCGGACCGCGAGCGCCCGCACGAGCCCTGCGGCGCATGACCGGGCCGGCCCCCGCGCACGTGCTGGTCCTGGGGGGGACGACGGAGGGGCGGGCGCTGGCCGCCGCGCTGGACGGCCGGCCGGCCCTGCGGGTCACCAGCTCGCTGGCCGGACGCGTCGCCCGGCCCCGGCTGCCCGCCGGGGAGGTGCGGGTCGGCGGCTTCGGGGGCCCGGACGGGCTGGCCGCCTGGCTGCGCGCCGAAGGGGTGGCCGCCGTCGTGGACGCCACCCACCCGTTCGCCGCCGGGATGTCCCGCAACGCCGCCCTCGCGACCGCCGCCACCGGTGTGCCGCTGCTGGTGCTGCGGCGCCCCGGCTTCGCTTCCGTCCCCGGGGACCGCTGGTACCCGGTGTCCTCGCTCGCGGCGGCCGCCGACCTGCTGCCCGGCCTCGGGCGGCGGGTCTTCCTCAGCTCCGGCCGGCAGGGCATCGGCGCCTTCGCCCACCTGGACGGACTGCACTTCCTCGCCCGCTCGGTGGACCCGCCCGAGCCGCCGCTGCCGTCCTCGCTCGAAGTCCTGCTGGACCGCGGCCCGTTCACCCTCGACGGCGAGCGGGCCCTGCTGCGCGACCACCGGATCGACGTGGTCGTCACCAAGGACAGCGGGGGCGCCGCGACCGCACCCAAGCTCACCGCGGCCCGCGAACTCGGCCTGCCGGTGGTCGTGGTGGAGCGCCCGGCACTGCCGGAGGGCGTACCGGTCGCGGCGGACGTGGCGGGCGCGGTGCACTGGCTGGAGCGGACGGTCTGAGTTCAGGGGCGTGTCCGGTCCGTGGAATCGGCCGGGCGGTCGCGCCGGAGTCCGGCCAGGATGGCCCGATGACCGATGACCAACGCACCACCACGTTGCGGACGGCCGACGAACGGGCCACCCTGGCAAGCTTCCTGGACCACCAGCGCGACACCCTGGCGATGAAGTGCGCCGGCCTGACCGCCGAACAGCTCCGCACCCGCGTGCTGGAACCCTCCGGACTCTCCCTTCTCGGCCTGGTCCGCCACCTCGCCGAGGTGGAACGCAGCTGGTTCCGCAACGTGCTCGACGGCGAGGGCCGGCCCGGCTTCTGGAAGCACCCCGACGGCACCTTCGCCGAGTTCGACGTCGAGACCGCCGACCCGGAGGCGGCCTTCGCCGTCTGGCGCCGCGAGTGCGAGCACGCACGGGAACTCGTCGCCGCCGCAACCTCGTTGGACGTCCTGGGCCGCTACGGCGAGGAGGTGTTCTCGCTGCGCTGGATCCTCACCCACATGATCGAGGAGTACGCCCGCCACAACGGCCACGCCGACCTCCTGCGCGAGCACCTCGACGGCAGCACCGGCGAGTGACGTCCGCGCCCGCGCCGGGGTGCCGGATGCTGGTGCGCTGCCACTCGGGCTACAACCGCTCGGGCCTGGTGGTAACGCAGACGCTGGTCGATCTCGGGCACGGCGCGGAGGAGGCGGTCCGGCTGGTGCGGGAGCGGCGTTCGCCCTGGGCGCTGAAACAACCCGGTGTTCGTGGACTACCTGAACACCGGGTTGGACGTGGCGGTACTGCTGGCCGGCCTCAACGGGTGAGGCCGGCCAGTGATCCGATGCTCCGTCAGATGTCGCGGAAGGTCTCGATCTGGGCACCGATCGAGTTCAGGCGCTCGGCGAGGTCCTCGTAACCGCGGTTGATGACGTAGACGTTGCGCAGGACGGAGGTGCCCTGGGCGGCGAGCATCGCGAGCAGGATGACCACGGCCGGGCGCAGCGCGGGCGGGCACATCATTTCGGCGGCGCGCCAGCGGGTCGGGCCCTGGACCAGCACGCGGTGCGGGTCCAGCAGCTTGACGTCCGCGCCGAGCCGGGTCAGGTCGGTGAGGTAGATCGCGCGGTTGTCGTAGACCCAGTCGTGGATCATCGTGGTGCCGTGGGCGGCCGCGGCGATGGCGGCGAAGAACGGCACGTTGTCGATGTTGATGCCGGGGAACGGCATCGGGTGGATGGTGTCTATCGGCGCGGTCAGCTTGGAGGGGCGCACGGTGAGGTCGACCAGACGGGTCCGGCCGTTGTGGGCCCGGTACTCGGGGGTCCGGTCGTAGTCGAGGCCCATGCCCTCCAGCACCGCGAGTTCGATCTCCAGGAACTCGATCGGCACCCGGCGGATCGTCAGCTCGGAGGAGGTGACCACGGCGGCGGCGAGCAGGCTCATCGCCTCCACCGGGTCCTCCGCCGGGGTGTAGTCGACGTCGCAGGTGATCTGCGGGACGCCGTGGACGGTGAGGGTGGTGGTGCCGATGCCCTCGATCCTGACGCCCAGCTTCTCCAGGAAGAAGCAGAGGTCCTGGACCATGTAGTTGGGCGAGGCATTGCGGATGACGCTGACGCCGTCGTGCCGGGCGGCGGCCAGCAGGGCGTTCTCGGTGACGGTGTCCCCGCGCTCGGTCAGCACGATCGGGCGGTCCATCGGGGCGCCCGGCTCGACCGAGGCGTGGTAGGCGCCGCCGGTGGTGGCGACCTCCAGGCCGAAGCGGCGCAGCGCCGTCAGGTGCGGCTGGACGGTACGGGTGCCGAGGTCGCAGCCGCCCGCGTACGGGATGGCGAAGCGCTGGGCGCGGTGCATCAGCGGGCCGAGGAACATCAGCACGCTGCGGGTGCGGCGGGCGGCCTCGACGTCCATCGCGGCGAGGTCGAGTTGCGCCGGCGGGGTCAGTTCGAGGTCGCGGCCGTCGTTGAGCCAGCGGCTCTTGACGCCGATGCTGGTCAGCACCTCGAGGATGCGGTAGACCTCCTCGATCCGGGCGACGCTGCGGATCGTGGTGCGGCCGGTGGTCAGCAGCGAGGCGCACAGGATCGCGACGCAGGCGTTCTTGCTGCTGCGGACGTCGATGGCGCCGGAGAGGCGGGTGCCGCCGGTGACGCGCAGGTGCATCGGGCCGGAGTAGCCGAGGGAGACGATCTCGCTGTTGAGGGCTTCGCCGATGCGGGCGATCATCTCAAGGCTGACGTTCTGCTTGCCCTGTTCGATGCGGTTGACCGCGCTCTGGCTGGTGCCGAGTGCCTCTCCGAGCTGCGCCTGGGACCAGCCGCGGTGCTGGCGCGCGGTACGGATGAGGGTGCCGATACGGGTGAGGTAGTCGCCTGTCACTCGGCAGACGATATCTCATGGTTGAGATGGCAGCAGAATCAACGGCGGGTGCAGCGCCACTTTTGTCCGCTTCTCACCCCGTATGAGCGTCAGATCTTCACATCACCGCGCGATAGCACTGAGGTTCCGCTGAGAAATTTTGCTCAGAGATTTCACTGAGAGGTTTTCGCCGGGAGGTTTTCGCCGGGAGGTTCGCTGAGCGGGGTGGCGCACTCAACTCGACGCCGTTCAGGGCCCCAGCGGTTCCGCCCGGCCGACGACGGTGCCGGCGCGGTCGATGCAGATGACGTCCACGGCGACGGGCGAGCCGAGCAGCACGCCGAGCGCCGTCGCCCGGGCCGCCTCGGCGACCAGGTCCCCGAGCGGCACCCCTGCCGCCCGGCACAGCTGCACCGCCTCCAGCCCGGTGTTGGCCGCCGCCACCGCGGCCGCCAACTCCTCGTCCGCGCCGCCGCGCCGGGCCAGTTCGGCCAGGTACCTCTTGTCCACCTGGGAGCGCGCCGAGTGCAGGTCGAGGTGGCCGTAGGCGAGCTTGGAGAGCTTGGCGAAGCCGCCCGCGATGGTCAGCCGCGGAACCGGGTGACGCTTGAGGTACTTGAGGACGGCCCCGGCGAAGTCGCCCATGTCGAGCAGCGCGTCCTCGGGCAGTCCGTGCACCGCGACCGCGACCTTCTCCGAGGTCGAACCGGTGCAGCCCGCCACGTGGGTGCGCCCGGCGGCCCGGGCCACGTCGACGCCGCGGCGGATCGAGTCGATCCAGGCCGAGCAGGAGTAGGGGACGACGATCCCGGTGGTGCCGAGGATGGACAGGCCGCCGAGGATGCCGAGTCGCGGGTTCCAGGTCGAGCGGGCGATCTCCTCCCCCTGGTCGACGGAGATCTCGACCACCACGTCCCCGCTGCCGCCGTGCGCCGCCGCCACCTCTGCCACGACGTCGCGGATCATCTGCCGGGGCACCGGGTTGATCGCGGGCTCGCCGACCGCCAGCGGCAGCCCGGCCTTGGTGACCGTCCCGACTCCGGGGCCGGCCCGGAACACCACCCCGGCGCCGGGTTCGCCGGGTCGTACGGTCGCTCGGACCAGTGCGCCGTGGGTCACGTCGGGGTCGTCGCCCGCGTCCTTGACCACGCCGGCCGTGGCGCCGACCGGCCCCTCACCGTTCTCGGTCAGCTGCTCGGCGGTGGTCGGCCGGGTGGGAGTGGTCAGCTGCTCGGCGGTGGTCAGCTGCTCGACGGCGAGGGCGAAGGCGGGCTGCTGGCCCTTGGGGAGGGTGATGGTGACCGGGTCCGGGAACTCGCCGGTGAGCAGCGCCGTGTACGCGGCCTTGGTGGCGGCGGTGGCGCAGGCGCCCGTCGTCCAGCCGTGCCGAAGCCCGCTGCTCTTCAGCTGACCGGCCCGGCCTCCCTCCTCGGCTCCCGCTGCGGCCACTCTGTCCCTCGCTCCCGCGCCACCGGGACGGGGCTCGCGCACCGTCCCTCGTCCCGTCGGCGGCCGCACCGGCCGTCGCCGCCGATTTTCCCCCATCCGTCCGGCTCCGCCCCGACCGGGGTGGCGGCGGGCTCCACCGTCGGCCGGCTGGTCAGAGGAGGGCGGCCCCGCGTTCCCGAAGAGTTCTCCACCCGGGCCTAACGCCCGGCGGCTACCGATGGGTAATCTGGCGGTCCGCCAGAAGCGGGTTCATGACACTCAGGTCCGGTGGGCGGGACGCTTCTCCCGGCCGGACCGTCAGCATGTGGGGGTTTTTGTGGCAGGCATGAAACGACGTACGTTCATCACCGGTACGTCGGTGGCCGCCGCCTGGTCGGCCTTGTCGTTGGGCGGCGCCCAGTTCGCCTCGGCCGCCGGGCGGGACCGGGCGCTGGCGACCACGGCCGCGCGGGCGGTCAGCGTCGCCGGGACGACCTTGGAGCAGGTGGCCACGCCATCCGGCACCGGCGCCTACAAGCGGCTGACGGCCGGGCCTGGGTGGCCGCTGGTGGTGCGCGGTGAGCTCGCGGCGCCGGGCTCCGGGCGCGACGACCGCCGCACCGGGCTGGCCAGCTTCGTCCAGTTCAGCGACCTGCACCTGGTGGACACCGAGTCCCCGGTGCGTTTCGAGTTCCTGGCCAAGTACAACGACAGCGCCTACCGGCCGCAGGAGGCCCTGAACGCCCGGGGTGTCTCGGCGCTCGTCGAGCGGGTCAACTCGCTGTCCGGCGGCCCGTACACCGGGATGCCGTTCAGCATGGTGATGGCCACGGGTGACAACACCGACAACCACGAGCTGGCCGAGCTCGACTGGTACCTCACCGTCATGGGCGGTGGGCGGATGGCCCAGAACACCGGTGACCCGACCCGCTACGAGGGCGTGCAGAACTCCGGCAACTCGGCCTTCTGGAACCCCGAACTCGCCTACAACGACATCTACAAGGCGAAGGGCTTCCCGCAGGTGCCCGGCTTCCTGGCCGCGGCCGGCCGGCCCTTCGACGCACCGGGCCTGAAGACCCCCTGGTACACCACCGTCGGCAACCACGACGACAGCATCGAGGGCTCGCTGCCGGACTTCGGGCTGCTGAACGACCTCTACACGGGCGGGCTCAAGCTGGAGGGCTGCGACGACGC
This sequence comes from Kitasatospora sp. NPDC017646, assembly GCF_044329365.1. Taxonomy (NCBI): domain Bacteria; kingdom Bacillati; phylum Actinomycetota; class Actinomycetes; order Kitasatosporales; family Streptomycetaceae; genus Kitasatospora; species Kitasatospora sp. NPDC017646. Next base: position 94,327 of record NZ_JBIRJC010000003.1, read on the forward strand.
GACCGCCGCCCAGCTGATGGACTCACTGCGCCGCGACCCGGCGGGGGCCGTACTGCTGCTCGCCAAGCTGCTCGGGACCGGCGAGGCGGTGCGCCGGGTGACTCCGGACGAGCGCCGACACCCGTTCACCCTCAAGGAGTTCGCCAAGGCCCACCTGAACCCGGCCGTCACCGGTGCCGGTCCGTTCGGGCACGGCTTCACCTCGGACATGGTGGGCAGCGGCAAGCTCTACTACACCTTCCGGATCTCGGAGAAGGTGGTCGGCATCAGCCTGGACACCACCAACCAGGCCGGGTTCGCCGACGGTTCGCTCGGCACCGCGCAACTGCGCTGGCTGGAGCAGCAGTTGAAGGACCACAGCGGGCACTGGTACGACACCAACGGCAACAAGGTCACGGGCGGCAGCACCGACGACGTGATCCTGGTCTTCAGCCACCACACCAGCGGCTCGATGGGCAACCTGTTGCCGGACCCGCGCAACGTCTTCGAGAAGCGGCACGACGGCAACGAACTGGTCGCGCTGCTGCAGCGTTACCCGAACGTGGTCGCCTGGGTGAACGGGCACACCCACATGAACAAGATCACTGCGCACGGGCACGCGGTGCCGGAGCGGGCGTTCTGGGAGATCAACACCGCCTCGCACATCGACTACCCGCAGCACGGCCGCATCATCGAGATCGCGGACAACGGGGACGGCACGCTGTCGCTGTTCACCACGCTGATCGAGTCCTCCGCGCCGTACACGACGGACTTCGGCAGCACCTCGGACGCCAACCTGGCCGCGCTGTACCGGGAGCTGTCCTACAACGACCCGAACGGCAGGGTCTCGGCCCTGCTCGGTGCCGGGGAGGACCACAACACCGAGCTGCTGATCACCAAGCCGACCCGGTGACGGGCACGGGGCGGGACTGACGACTGACGGCTGACGGCTGACGGCTGACGGCGAACAGAAAACAGGAAACGGGAACCAGATGACAGCTAACAGATGATGAAATCTGTTAGCTGTCATCTGTCATTCTTCCGCCGTCACGCCTCCGGATACCGCCGGGGCGTCCAGACGACCTCCACGCCGCCGCCCCGCCCGACCGCCTGGGTCTGCGAGGAGCCGATCAGCAGGATGGTCCGCATGTCGACCAGTGCCGGATCCAGCTCGCCGAGCCGGACGATCCGGATCCGCTCGGTCGGCCCGCCCACGTCGCGGGCCATCACCACCGGGGTCTCCGGCGCCCGGTACTCGAGCAGCACGTCCCGCGCCAACCCGACCTGGGTGGTGCGGGACTTCGAGCCCGGGTTGTACAGCGCGAGCACGAGGTCAGCCTCGGCCGCGGCGCGGAGCCGCTTGGCCACCACGTCCCAGGGCTTGAGCCGGTCCGAGAGCGACACCACCGCGTAGTCGTGCCCGAGCGGGGCGCCGACCCGGGAGGCGGCCGCGTGGGCGGCCGTCATGCCGGGGACGATCCGCACCGGCACGTCCCGGTAGTCCGGCTCGCAGGCGACCTCCAGTACGGCGGTGGCCATCGCGAAGACACCGGGGTCACCCGAGGACACCACGCAGACCCGGTGCCCGCGCCGGGCGAGGTCCAGGGCGAACTCGGCGCGCTCCGACTCCACCTTGTTGTCCGAGCCGTGCCGCCGCTGCCCCGGCCGCTCCGGCACCCGGTCCAGGTAGGTGGTGTAACCGACCAGGTCGGTGGCCTCGGCCAGCGCGCCGCGCGCCTCGGGGGTGAGCCAGAGCGGCCCGGCCGGACCGGTGCCGACCACGGTCACGCTGCCGACGCCGTCCGCGAGCCGGACGGCCGGCTCCAGCGGCGCGACCCTGCTCGGCAGCACCGCCACCGAGAAGTACGGGACGCTCTCCCCGTCGACCTCGGCGAGCGGCGCGATGCGCTCCCCCTCCATGAAGGCACGCTCGACGTACTGGGCGTCGTCCAGTCGCCCGGCCCGCTCCAGCGCGCGCCGGACGGCCGGGAAGGTGCGACCCAGCTTCATGATCACGGCGGAGTCGGCGGAGGCGATCCGCGCGGTCAGCTCCTCCTCGGGCAGTGTGCCCGGGATGACGGTGAGCGTCTCCTCCGCCTCGGTCAGCGGCTGCCCGAGCCGGGCCGCCGCCGCGCTGACCGAGGTCACGCCGGGCACCACCTCGGTCGGGTAGCGGTGCGCGAGCCGCTTGTGCATGTGCTGGTAGGAGCCGTAGAACAGCGGGTCGCCCTCGGCGAGGACGACGACGTCACGCCCGGCGTCCAGGTGGGCGGCCAGCCGGGCGGCGGCGGCCTCGTAGAACTCGTCCAGCGCGCCCCGGTAGCCGCCGGGGTGGTCGGTGGTCTCGACAGTGAGCGGGTAGACCAGCTTCTCCTCGATCTGACCACCAGTCAGGTAGCGTTCGGCGATCGAGCGCGCGATGGACCGGCCGTGCCGGGCGCTGTGGTACGCCACCACGTCGGCCTTGCCGATGAGTTCGGCGGCACGAACGGTCACCAGCGACGGATCGCCCGGGCCGAGCCCGACGCCGTACAGCCGGCCAGCAGACACCTGATGCGACACCTGTTGATCCGTCACTCTTCTTCACTCGCAATTGCGTTGATGGCGGCCGCGGCCATCGCACTGCCGCCGCGCCGACCGCGCACCACCAAGTGCTCCAGTGCCGAGGGGTGTTCGGCCAGGGCCTGCTTGGACTCGGCGGCACCGATGAAGCCGACCGGGACGCCGATCACCGCGGCCGGGCGCGGCGCGCCCGCCTCGATCATCTCCAGCAGCCGGAACAGCGAGGTCGGCGCGTTGCCGACGGCGACCACCGCCCCCTCCAGTCGGGGCAGCCACAGCTCCATGGCCGCCGCGCTGCGGGTGTTGCCCATCGCGCGGGCGAGTTCGGGAACCGACGGGTCGGTGAGGGTGCAGATCACCTCGTTGTCGGCGGGCAGCCGCTTGCGGGTGACGCCGCTCGCGACCATGTTGACGTCGCAGAGGATGGGCGCACCGGCGTGCAGAGCCGCGCGCGCCGAGGCGACCACGCCAGGCGAGTACACCAGGTCCTCGACCAGGTCGGTCATCCCGCAGGCGTGGATCATCCGCACCGCGACCTGGGAGACGTCCGCCGGGAGGGCGGCCAGATCGGCCTCCGCACGGATGGTGGCAAAGGACTGGCGGTAGATGGACGCGCCGTCCTTCTCGTACTCGATCAATTCGTGGTCCTCCTGGCCTCGGCTACCGCCTCGGCCATCTCCTCGTTCCTCACGTCCACGGGTGCGCCCGCGGTCGTGGTCGGCCCGTTCACCGTCACCCGGTAGCCGTGCCCCGTGGCGAGCACGTCCACCCACCGCCCGGCCGGGTGGCCGCAGCGCCGTTCACAGCCGGACCAGTGGACGGGCAGTCCCCCGGTCCCCGTTCCCGACCCTGTTCCCGGCCCCGCCCCTGTTCCCGCCCCCGTTCCCGTCTCCAACGCCCGGGTGGCGTCGGCCCGTACGTCGGCCAGCGACTTGGCGCAGCCCGGCAGCCCGGTGCAGGCGGTGGCCCGCTCCCAGGCCGAACCCGGCTCGGTACGGAACCCGGCCGCCGCCAGCGCGGGAAGCCGGTCGGCAGGAGCGCCGGGCAGCACCACGCCGCGCCACGGGGTCAGCCGCAGTTCGCCGGCCGAGGCGGCGACCAGCTCGCGCCACTGCACGGCACTCGCCCGCCCGAAGCGCATGCCCACCGAGAGCCCACCCGGCAGCGCGCCGGCCGGGGCGGCCACGGCGGAGGTGGCCGGCAGCGGCACGGAGCCCGCGGGCAGCAGGTCGGGCACCTCGCGCAGGTGCCAGGCCCTGCGGCCACTGCCACGCAGCGCGTCCAGGAAGGCGCGGGCCGCGTCCAGGACTGCCGTCACTTCCTGCCCGGCCTCGACGGAGTGTCCGCGGTCGGCCCGCCCCAGGCGCAGCAGCGCGGGGCCGCCCGAAGCTGCGATCAATGTCACATCGGCGTCGAGCGCGGCGACGTCGCCCCGCCCGTCGTCCAGCGCGAACAGGAACTTGCCGGAGAGCCCGGCCGCCCAGTCGCTCGCGCACAGCCGCGCGTCCAGTTCCCGCACCCAGGCCTGCACATCGGCGTTGCCGAGGGCGTCCAGCCCGGCCAGCGGCGAGGCGACGATGTTGCGCACCCGCTCGTGGGTGTCCGAGGGCAGCAGGCCGACGACGCGCAGGCGCTCGGCGAGTTCGGCCGCGCAGTCCGGGGCCAGGCCGCGGAGTTGGACGTTGCCGCGCGAGGTGGTCTCCAACTCCCCGTCGCCCAGGGCTTGCGACGCCTCGGACAGCGCGAGGGCCTGACGATCCGTCAGCAGTCCGCCGGGCAGCCGGACCCGGGCGAGGCCGCCGTCGTCGGCGGTGTGCAGGCGAAGGGCCCCGGGGCAGGCGTCCGCGCGCCCCCGGTCGGGCACGGCGGCGCCCGGCGCGGTGGCGTCGGGTGTCGGTGGCATGGCGGCGAGCATACAGATGATCCGATCGCCTGCCTCCGTCCGCTGCGTCACACCCGGCAGCACGCCCGGCGCCCGTGAGCACCGTGCGCCCGCCCGTGCGCCGGGCGGGGTGAAGCTGGCTCTCCCCCAGCTCAGCCGCACCCCGTACGATGCTGGCGGGCGGTCCCCAGCGGGCCGTCCACACGCCAGCGACGGCGCAGGGGAGGAAACCGGTGCAAGCCCGGTGCGGTCCCGCCACTGTGACCGCGGTTCACCGGGAAGCCGGTCGGCCGCGGGAGCCAGGAACTCCCGCCGTCCTCCACCGGCCCGGGGCGCGGACCCCGAGGAAGGCAGAAATGCACCAGCGCTGTCGCACGCCCGTGCCCGTTCCCCCGGCCCCCACCACGGCCGCCCCGGCCACCACTGCGGCCATCCTGGCCACCGACGAGGCCGGGAGGGCCTTCGCATGATCCTGCTGCTGTCGACGTCCGACACCGACTTGCTCAGTGCCCGCGCATCGACGGGCCCGGTCCCGTACCGGCTCGGCAACCCGGCCCGGCTGACCCCCGAGGACCTACCCGCGCTGCTGGAGGGCACCGAACTGGTCGTGGTCCGTCTGCTCGGCGGGCGCCGCGCCTGGCAGGAGGGCCTGGACGCACTGCTGGCCGGCCCCCGCCCGGTGGTGGTGCTGACCGGCGAGCAGGCCCCCGACGCCCAGCTGATGGAGCTGTCCACCGTCCCCGCAGGCATCGCCGCCGAGGCGCACGCCTACCTCGCCCACGGCGGCGCGGCCAACCTGGCCGAGCTGGGCGCCTTCCTCTCCGACACCGTGCTGCTGACCGGCCACGGCTTCGCCCCGCCGGCCTCCGCCCCCGCCTGGGGCCCGCTGGAGCGCGAAGCCCGCGGCACCGACGAACGCGGCACCGACGAACGCGGCACCGACCGCCCGACGGTCGCGGTGCTCTACTACCGCGCCCACCACATGAGCGGCAACACCGCCTTCGTGGAGACGCTCTGCCGGGCCATCGAGGACCAGGGCGCCCGCGCCCGGGCCTACTACTGCGCCTCGCTGCGCGGCGCCGAGCCCGAGCTGCTCGCCGAACTCGGCGCGGCCGACGCGATCGTCACCACCGTGCTCGCCGCCGGCGGCACCCGCCCGGCCGACGCCCAGGCCGGCGGGGACGAGGAGGCCTGGGACGCCGGTGCGCTGGCCGCCCTGGACCGCCCGATCCTCCAGGCGCTCTGCCTCACCTGGTCGCGCGCCCAGTGGGAGGCCAGCGACGACGGCCTCTCCCCGCTGGACACCGCCACCCAGGTCGCGGTGCCGGAGTTCGACGGCCGCCTGATCACCGTCCCGTTCTCCTTCAAGGAACTGGACGAGGACGGCCTGACCGTCTACGCCGCCGATCCGGAGCGCGCCGCCCGCGTCGCCGGGACCGCCGTCCGTCACGCCCGGCTGCGCCACATCCCGGCCGCCGAGCGCCGCCTCGCCCTGGTGCTGTCCGCCTACCCCACCAAGCACGCCCGGGTCGGCAACGCCGTCGGCCTGGACACCCCGGCCAGCGCGGTGCGGCTGCTGGAGCGGCTGCGCGCGGAGGGCATGGACCTGGGGTCGGACCTGCCCGGCCTGGACGGGAGCACGGACGACGGCCACGAGGGCGACGCGCTGATCCACGCGCTGATCGCCGCCGGAGGCTACGACCAGGACTGGCTGACCGAGGAGCAGCTGGGCCGCAACCCGGTCCGCATCCCCGCCGCCGACTACCGCCGCTGGTACGCCACCCTCCCCCAGGGCCTGCGCGACCAGGTCGAGCAGCACTGGGGCCCTGCCCCCGGCGAGCTGTACGTCGACCGCTCGCAGAACCCGGACGGCGACATCGTGCTCGCCGCGATCCGCTCCGGGAACCTGCTGGTGCTCATCCAGCCGCCGCGCGGCTTCGGCGAGAACCCGGTCGCCATCTACCACGACCCCGACCTGCCGCCGAGCCACCACTACCTGGCCGCCTACCGCTGGATCGAGGCCACGCAGGAGGACGGCGGCTTCGGCGCCCACGCCGTCATCCACCTCGGCAAGCACGGCAACCTGGAGTGGCTGCCCGGCAAGACCGCCGCGCTGTCCGCCGAGTGCGGCCCGGACGCCGTCCTCGGCGACCTCCCGCTGATCTACCCCTTCCTGGTCAACGACCCCGGCGAGGGCACCCAGGCCAAGCGCCGCGCCCACGCCACCCTCGTCGACCACCTCGTCCCGCCGATGGCCCGCGCCGACTCCTACGGCGACATCGCGCGCCTGGAGCAGCTGCTCGACGAGCACTCCAACATCGCCGCGATGGACCCGGCCAAGCTGCCCGCGATCCGCGCCCAGATCTGGACCCTCATCCAGGCCGCCAAGCTCGACCACGACCTCGGCCTGGACGAGCGTCCCGAGGACGACGGCTTCGACGACTTCCTGCTGCACGTCGACGGCTGGCTGTGCGAGGTAAAGGACGCACAGATCCGCGACGGCCTGCACGTCCTCGGCCAGGCCCCGGTCGGCACCGACCGGGTCAACATCGTGCTCGCCATCCTGCGCGCCCGGCAGATCTGGGGCGGCGTCCGCGCGCTGCCCGGCCTGCGCGAGGCGCTCGGCCTGGACGAGGCGGCCCTCACCCTCGGCGCCACCGACGCGGCCGAGGCGCAGGCCCGTGCCCTGGTCGAGGCGATGGAGGCGGAGGACTGGGCGCCGTCGGCGGTGGAGAAGGTCACCGCCGAACTGCCGGAGGCCGTCCAGCGGTCCGTCCGCGAGGTGCTGGACTTCGCCGCCACCCAGGTGGTGCCGCGCCTGGCCGCCACCACCGACGAACTGGACGCCGTGCTGCACGCGCTCCAGGGCGGCTTCGTCCCGGCCGGTCCGTCCGGCTCCCCGCTGCGCGGCCTGGTCAACGTGCTGCCGACCGGCCGCAACTTCTACTCCGTCGACCCGAAGGCCGTCCCCAGCAAGCTCGCCTGGGAGACCGGCCAGGCACTCGCGAGCTCGCTGGTCGACCGCTACCGGGCCGACAACGACGGCGCCTACCCGCCCTCGGTCGGGCTGTCGCTCTGGGGCACCAGCGCGATGCGCACCGCCGGTGACGACATCGCCGAGGCCTTCGCCCTGCTCGGCGTCCGCCCGGTCTGGGACGACGCCTCGCGCCGGGTCACCGGCCTGGAGCCGATCCCGCTCGACGAGCTCGGCCGCCCGCGCATCGACGTCACGCTGCGCATCTCCGGCTTCTTCCGGGACGCCTTCCCGCACGTGGTCGCCCTGCTGGACGACGCGGTGCGCCTGGCCGCCGCCCAGGAGGAGGCTCCCGAGTCGAACTACGTCCGGGCCCACGTCCAGGCCGACCTCGCGGTGCACGGCGACGAGCGCAAGGCCACCGTCCGCGTCTTCGGCTCCCGCCCGGGCACGTACGGCGCGGGCCTGCTCCAGCTGATCGACAGCCGGGACTGGCGCACCGACGCCGACCTCGCCGAGGTCTACACCGTCTGGGGCGGCTACGCGTACGGCCGCGGGCTGGACGGCCGCCCGGCGCGCGAGGAGATGGAGACCGCGTACAAGCGGATCACCGTCGCCGCGAAGAACACCGACACCCGCGAGCACGACATCGCCGACTCGGACGACTACTTCCAGTACCACGGCGGCATGGTGGCCACCGTGCGCGCCCTCACCGGCAAGGCCCCGACCGCCTACATCGGCGACTCGACCCGCCCGGAGACGGTCCGCACCCGCACCCTGACCGAGGAGGCCGCCCGCGTCTTCCGCGCCCGGGTGGTCAACCCGCGCTGGATCGAGGCGATGCGTCGCCACGGCTACAAGGGCGCCTTCGAGATGGCCGCGACGGTCGACTACCTGTTCGGCTACGACGCCACGACGGGCGTGGTCGCGGACTGGATGTACGAGAAGCTCACCCAGGAGTACGTCCTCGATCCGGTCAACCGCGAGTTCCTGGCCGGTGCCAACCCGTGGGCGCTGCACGGGATCAGCGAGCGGCTGCTGGAGGCGGCGAGCCGCGGGCTGTGGGAGCAGCCGGACCCGCAGCTGATCGAGCAGCTGCAGGCCGCGTTCCTGGAGACCGAAGGCGACCTGGAGGGTGACGAGGGCTGAGGACGGCGGCCCGGCGGCTGAACGGCGGCTGCTGAACGGCGGCTGAAGTACGGCGGCTGCCCACCTTCCCCGGGGGAGGCGGGCAGCCGCCGCCGTCACGCCCCTTCCCCGGACCGGTGTCAACCGCGCGTGACGCCATCTGGCACCGGCCGCCACTCGAGCGGACAATACGGGGCATGTCGCGCCGCATCGCTCCCGCCAGCCCAGCCCTGAGCACGACCAGCACGACTCCCATCGAGAAGCGGCAGCCGCGCGTGCCGCACCGGTACCGGGCGCGCCTCGGGGCGCTGGCCGCCGGGGCCGTACCGGTGGTGGCGTTCCCGGCGCCGGGGCAGGCGTGGCTGGCCTGGGTCGCACTGGTCCCGGGGCTGCTGCTGTTGCAGCGGGCACCGTCGGGCCGCGAGGCGGCGGTGCGCGGATGGTGGTTCGGGGCGGGGTTCATCCTGACCGCGATGTACTGGCTGGTGCCGTCGATCGGGCCGGCGCTGCCGGTGCTCGCGGTGCTGTTCGGGGCGCTGCAGGCCGTGGTCGGGTACGCGGTGCACCGCCTGCTGCACCCACCGCTGACCACCCGTCGGGCGCTGCTCGCGCTGCTGGTCGTCCCGGCGGTGTGGGTGGCCGCCGAGTACGCGCGCTCCTGGCACGCGCTCGGCGGGCCGTGGGCACTGCTCGGCGCCACCCAGTGGCAGCACCCGGCGATCCTCGGGCTGGCCGCGGCGGGCGGGATCTGGCTGGTCAGCGCGGCGGTGGCGGCGGTGAACACCGGGGTGCTGATCGCGCTGACGGCGGTGCACTGGCGGCCCCGGGCGGCCGCGGCGCTGGTGACCGTACCGGTGCTGGCAGCCGGTCCACTGCTGTTCTCGCTGAACCCGGCTCCGGTGGGGGCCGGAGCGGTGACGGTGGCTCTGGTCCAGCCCGGCGTCGTCGAGGACCCGCAGGCCCGGTTCGAGGCGAGCACGCGGGACACCGCCGCCCTGGTCGGACAGCCGGTGGACCTGGTGGTGTGGGGCGAGAGCAGCACCACCGCCGATCTGGACCGCGATCCGTCCGCGCTGGACGAACTGCGCCGACTCGCCGCCACCACCGGCGCCGAGGTGATGGCCGGGGAGGACGCCCGCAAGGCGGACGGGCGGATCTCCAAGGACGCGGTGCTGGTCTCCCCGGCGGGGGTGGTCGACCGCTACCGCAAGATCCGGCTGGTGCCCTTCGGCGAGTACATCCCGTTGCGGCCGGTGCTCGGCTGGATCGCCGGGGTCAGCCGGGCGGCGGGCGAGAACCGGGCGCCCGGCACGGCCTTCCACGTGCTGCCGGCCGCCGACCGTTCGGGCCGGCCGCTGCCGGTGGGCGCGCTGATCTGCTTCGAGTCGGCCTTCCCGGACATGGCGCGCAGCGCCGCTCGGGACGGCGCCCGGGTGCTGGTCTACCAGTCCTCGACCTCGACCTTCCAGCACACCTGGGCGCCCGAGCAGCACGTCTCGCTGGCGGCGATCCGGGCCGCCGAGACCGGGCGCCCGGCCGTCCAGGCGTCGCTGACCGGGGTCTCCGCGGCCTTCGACGCCCAGGGGCGGGAGCTGGCCCGGCTGGGCACCGACGGCACCGGCGCGCTGACCGTGCGGCTGCCGCTCGCCGCGCCCGGCACGGTGACCTGGTACGACCGGATCGGCGACGTGGTGCCGATGGCCGCCCTGCTGGTCACGGCGGGCGCGGCGGTGTCCGTCTGGCGCTCGCGCGCCGCGCGGCGGGCGGCCGGGCCGGAGACTCAGCCCTCGGCGGCGTCGCGGTAGATGCCGAACGCGGCGCCCTGGGGGTCGCGCAGCACGGCGATCCGCCGGCCGCCCTGCATGGAGACGACGGGCACCAACACCTCCCCGCCCATGGCGACCGCCCGGCTGACGGTGTTGTCGGCGTCGGCGACCGCGAAGTACGGCAGCCAGTGCGGCGGCACGTGGGGCGGGTAGCGGTCGTCCATCTCCAGCATGCCGCCGAAGTCCCGGCCGTCCAGACCCCACTGGGTGTAGTGCTCGGACGGCGCGACGGACCAGCCGAAGACCTGCGGGTAGAAGGCCCTCGCGTCGGCCGCGTCCCGGGTGGCCAGCTCCACCCAGCCGAGCGAGCCGGGCTCGTTGAACACCCCGGCACCCTTGAAGCGGCGGGCTTGCCAGAGGATGAAGACCGCGCCGGACGGGTCGGCGGCCACCGAGAAGCGGCCGTGGTCGAGCACGTCGCCGGGCTCCTTGATGACCTTGCCGCCGGCCGCCTTGATCTTCGCCGCCGTGACCTCGGCGTCGGCGACCGCGAAGGCGACCGTCCAGGCCGTCGGCTGCTGCGGGGCGTACCGCGGGGTGACGGCCGCGGCGGGGGCGTCGCCCAGGAACATCTGGGTGTAGCCCTCGGCTTCGGGGCGGACGCCGCCGTCGGGGCGCCAGCCGAAAAGTTCGGTGTAGAAGGTTCGGGCGGCGGGCGGGTCGTCGGTGCCCAGCTCGACCCAGCAGGGGGCGTTGGTGGTGACGGAGGTCTGCTTCATGGCTCTGACTCTCTGGGGTTGTCGGGGAGGACGTAAGAGTGATGTGCCGTCAGGAGGCTTTGACATCAGGAGACTTCGACGACGACCTTGCCGCGTGCGTGCCCGGACTCGACCGCGGCGATCGCCTCGGCGGCGCGGTCGAGCGGGTAGCGGCCGGTGATGTGCGGGTCGAGGTCGCCGGAGGAGACCAGGGCGGCCAGGGCGGCCAGGGTCTCGGAGGTGGTCGAGCGGGTGACGGGCCGGCCGCCGAGCTCGGCGACGGTGGCGGGGTCGGCGGCGCTGACCAGCTCGGTGCGGTCGGTGCGGACGGCGGCCACGGCGCGCAGGGCGTCGCCGCCGACCAGGTCGAGGATGGCATCGACGCCGTCGGGGGCCGCCTCGGCGATCCGTTCGACGACGCCGTCGCCGTAGCGGACCTGGGTGGCGCCGAAGGACTCCACGTACGAGCGGTTGGCGTCGCTCGCGGTGCCGAGCACGATCAGGCCCTGGCTGCGGGCGAGCTGGGCGGCGGCGCTGCCGACCCCGCCCGCGATGCCGAGGATCAGCAGCGTCCGACCGGCGCCGAGGGCGAGCTGACGCAGGGCGTCGTCGGCGGTGGCGACCGAGACGCCGAGTACGGCGGCCCTGTCGAAGCCGACGGCCTCGGGCACGAGAGCACTCAACTCGGCCTGCAACAGGGTCTGTTCGGCAAAGCCACCGGCCGCGGTGAGACCGAACACCTCGTCGCCCGGGGTGAACCCGGTGACGCCGGGGCCGATCTCATGCACCACTCCGGCGGCCTCCTGGCCCATAGCGGCGGGGAGTTCGCGCTCGCGGCCGAGGTGGCCCCGGCGGATCTTCCAGTCGACCGGGTTCACCCCGGCGGCCCGGACCGTGATCGCCAGCCGGCCCGGGCCGGGAGCGAGTACCGGACGGTCGAAGAACTCCTGCACCTCCGCTCCGCCGTAGTCGGCGAAGCCGAACGCCTTGGCCATCGGTGATCCCACTCCTCGGGTAGCGGCCTGCGGCCCCCAGCTCCCCCGCCCCAGCATGCGGGGCGCGGCAGCGTGGAGGCGGGCGCTGGTGGGCCGAACGGGGGTGGGCGAAAACCAACAGCGAACAGCTGACAGATTTCGAAATCTGTCAGCTGTTTGCTGTTATCTGTTTGCTGTTATCTGTTTGCTGTCATCTGTTTGCCGCTATCCGCCTTCCGCCTTCGCCCTCTGTTCGCCGTCAGCCGTCAGCCGCTCCGTGTCGGCCGTTCTGCGTCAGCCGTCGGGCTGTCAGCCGCGCACGGCCCGCGTCACGGGCATCCACAGCTCCGCCTCCGCGTCCCCAGTCCCGGGAACGAAGCGGGTCCGCAGGATCTCCGGGCCCGGCCGGGTCTCGTACGGGTTGGACGGGAACCACTGGCTGTAGGTGTCCCCCCACATCTCCTGCAGCGCGTGCGGGAACGGCCCGGTGTTGGTGAACACCGCCCACGTCCCGGCCGGGACGTGCAGGACCTCCAGGTCGTCCGGGACGACGGCGTCCTCGCGCGCCACCACCGCGTGCCAGTAGTCGAGTTCAGACCCCTCCTCCCGGTTGGGCGAGAAGTCGTCGGTCACCGACACGATGCCGAGCGGGTCCTCGCCGGTCAGTGCCGTGATCCGCTCGACGGTCTCCACGCCGAGCCCCTTGATGAACTCGGCGATGTGCGGGTTGACCCCCAGGTAGATCAGCGGCACCCGGGCCTTCCGGCCGACGATCCGGAAGGCCGCCCTCTCGATGATCCGGTACTCCATACTGCTGCTTCCCTCCACGATGAGTCGGAAGGACATCCGGGGCTGGGAGATGAGCGCCGCTCCGTCGCGCCGGGTCTCCCCGGGCCCGACCCCGTGCATCGACCGGAACGCCCGGGCGAACGCCTCTCCCGAGGTGTAGCCGTACCGGACCGCGATGTCGAGCAACGTCCGCCCCCCGTCGAGCACTTCGGCCCCGGCGACGGTCAGTCGCCGGCGCCGGACGTACTCCGACAGCGGCATCCCGGCGAGCATCGAGAACAGCCGCCGGAAGTGGTACTCCGACGTCATCGCGATCCGAGCCAGCTCGGCCACGTCGATCTCCTGGTCCAGGTTCCGTTCGATGCGCTCCATCGCCCGGTTCAGGTGCTCCAGCACGCCAGCCCCCGTCCTTCCCTTACTGATCACCACCGTAGGAAGGACCCACCTTGCCGTACCCGACGATCGGTGCCCGCTTCGGTCGGGTGCCGAGCCCCGGGTGCCGAGCCCCGGGTGCCGATCGCCGGGTGCCGATCGCCGGGTGACCGGCGATGTCGAGGGCTCAGACCAGGCCCTGGGCCAGCATCGCGTCCGCGACCAGTTCGAAGCCCGCGATGTTCGCGCCCACCACGTAGTCGCCCGGGTGCCCGTAGCGCTCGGCGGTGGTGAAGCAGGAGTCGTGGATGTGCTTCATGATCCCGGCCAGCCGCTCCTCGGTGCGCTCGAAGGTCCAGGAGTCGCGCGAGGCGTTCTGCTGCATCTCCAGCGCACTGGTCGCGACGCCGCCCGCGTTGGCCGCCCTGCCCGGGCCGAAGGCGACCCCGGCCTCCTGGAGGACCCGCACCGCCTCGGGGGTGGCGGGCATGTTGGCGCCCTCCCCGACGGCCAGCACCCCGTTGCGGACCAGGGCGAGCGCGTCGGCCTCGGTCAGCTCGTTCTGCGTGGCGCAGGGCAGCGGCCGGGGACCACTCGCATCCAGTTGTTCAAATTGGAACAACCGAGTACGGTCAACATCCGATCCCTTCGGATCCAACCGATCCACCCCGATCCGCCCTGGTCCAACCCCGATCGACGGAGGCCCACCCATGCCGCAGCCCGGCTCCGCCACGGTGCGCTCGCGTGTGCGCATCCCGCTGACCTTCCCCGACGGCTACCGCGCCGAGGCGGAGGTCTTCACCTTCCACGGCCTCGAGGACGGCGCCGAGCACGTGGCGCTCGCCCTCGGCACGGTCCCGGACGGCGGGACGCCGCTGGTGCGGCTGCACTCCGAATGCCTGACCGGCGACGTCTTCGGCTCGGACCGCTGTGACTGCGGCCCGCAGCTGCGCGAGTCGGTGGAGCTGATCAGCGAGGCCGGCGGCTACCTGCTCTACCTCCGCCAGGAGGGCCGGGGCATCGGGCTGTACAACAAGCTCGACGCCTACGCGCTCCAGGACTCCGGCCTGGACACGTACGACGCCAACATCGCGCTGGGCCTGCCGGAGGACGGCCGGGACTACACCGCGGCCGCCCAGATGCTCGCCACACTCGGCATCGACGGCATCGACCTGTTGAGCAACAACCCGGACAAGGCAGCGCAGTTGGCCGGGCTCGGCGTCATCGTGCGGCGACGGGTGCCGACCGGCGTCCACCTGTCGGCGAGCAACGTCCGGTACCTGACGGCCAAGGTGGAGCGGACCGGGCACTCGATCGAGCTCTCCCGGCTGGTCGGCTGACGGCGGCCGACGACGGCCCGCCCGCGCGGCGAACAGGGGACGACTGACAGATGACAGCGAACGGATAACAGATGACAGATGACAGATTTCGCAATCTGTCATCTGTTCACTGTCATCTGTCACCTGTCATCCGTCAGCCGCCCGCCCCCGCACCGTCCGCAGCACCCCGTACGCCGCCAACGGCAGCGCCACCAGCAGCGCGGCCCAGAAGGCGCCGTGCCCCCACCAGTCCGCGACCGCGCCGAACAGCCCCTCGAACACCGGGATCCGCAGCGCCTCCACCGGCCCCAGCGCCCCGGGCCAGGCCCCCAGGAACAGCGTCCCGAGGATCCAGACGACGAACAGCACCCGCGCCGTCACCAGCGTCCCGAAGGTGCCCAGCAGCGACACCGCCGCCAGCAGGATGACGAACCCGGCCTGGTAGGACGCCCCGGTCTGCCCCGTTCCCCAGGAGTCCGGCGTCCGGTGCACAACGGTGGCCGCGAGCCGCACCTCCACAGCCGCCCAGAGCAGCAGCACCAGCACCCCGGTGCTGACGAGCGCGAACCGCAGCCGGTCCCGCGTCCCCGCCCGGCCCGTCCGCCACACCCCGGCGGCGGCGGCCGCCGCCGACAGCGGTTGTCCGGCGGCCCGCGCGGCGCGCCGGTCGAGGTCACACCAGCCCTCCCGGACCTGCCGCCGGGCCCGCTGAGCGGGTTTGAGCAGCCGGTCGCACGCCCGCTCGATCAGCACGAAGGCCACCACGATCGCGATCACCGCCGCGATGCCGGCCCAACTCCCCATGCCGCCCTCGAACATGACCACCCGGTCGGCCACCGGCTGCGGCGCCTCCACCGCCGTCATCGGCGGTCCGAGCCGCAGGTAGCCGATCGTGAGCGCACCCACGCCGGCGAGCAGGGCCGTGCCGAAGCCGACCCCGGCCGGGAAGAAGGCGAGCACGGCGGCCGCCACGAAGGCCGCACCCAGTTTGCCGACCACCTGCTCGGCCGCGCGTTGACCACCGGAGTGCAGCGGCCCGCCGAACAGGTCCGGTGAGAGGTCGAGTTGGTGCCCGCTCTCGATCGGAAGGCGCAGCACCGCCCCCGCCCACAGCAGCAGCCCTAGGCCCACCACCAGCAGCGCGACCGCCGCCACCCGGCGCGGCAGCATGGTGCGGGCGTACGGCCACCAGAGCCGCAGTCGGGCCGCCCAGTCCACCGGCGGCCGTCGGCGCCGCTCCCGCCACAGCCGGGCCGCCCGCCCGGCCCGCGTCCGCCCCTCCCGCAGCACGCCCGCCTCGGCTTCGGGCCGCTCGGCGCGCCCGCGGCCGCGCCGTCGCAGCGCCTCCGCGGCCACCATCGCCGCCCGCCCGGCGACCTGCCCGTGGTCGGCCCCGACCGCCCGCCGCCTCAGCTCCGACCAGCGGCGCCGGACCACCTCCCGCGGGGTGGCCGCCGCCGGGTCGGGCGCAGGCCGCCGAGCCGCCGAGCGCATCGCCGTGCGCGCCCCTGCACCCGCCGTCAGCGCCCCGTCCACCACCGCCGCCGCGACCACCGCGGCGAGTTCGGACACCCGGACGGGCAGCGGCAGCCGGTGCAGCGCCGCGGGCAGCGGGGAGAGCCGGCCGAGCAGTCGGTACCGCTCCTCGGGGCGGATGCTCAGCCAGACCGCCAGCCGGTGCGCCTCCTCCCGCTCCTCCGGGCTCAGCCCGCCGTCACCGCGCCGACCGCCACCGACCGTACGGGCAGTGCGCTCGACTTCGGCGAGCACCTCCGGAAGCGCCGCCAGGGCGAGCAGCCGCGAGCAGTGCTCGCCGGAGCACTCGGGGTGGAAGCAGTCGTAGCGGGCGGCGACGGCCGGGGCGCCGACGCGGACCAGTTCGTCGACGAAGGCGGCGCCGTCCGGTTCGGTGGCGATGCGCTCCAGGCCGGCCGGGTCGATCGGGCGGTCGCGGTAGTGCGGGACGGCGGACGGCGCGTAGGCCGCGCCGAGGCCG
Organism: Kitasatospora sp. NPDC017646; assembly: GCF_044329365.1. NCBI lineage: Bacteria > Bacillati > Actinomycetota > Actinomycetes > Kitasatosporales > Streptomycetaceae > Kitasatospora > Kitasatospora sp. NPDC017646. Next base: position 110,826 of record NZ_JBIRJC010000003.1, read on the forward strand.
AGAACGGCGACCCCGGCCACGGCCTCGCGCCGGGAGCCGGGCGCACGGACCACGTCCGTGAGGTAGTGCAGGTCGAACACGGTGTCCTTGACCTCGTCGCGCAGCCAGTCGCGCAGCCGCTCCGACCCCACCGCCGCCAGCCAGCGCGCAGCCGCGCCGGAGTTGCGCAGCAGCACCTCGGTGAGCCGGACCGGGTCGGTGAACGGGTCGCCGAGGAAGGTGATCGGCCGGCGGGCCTGCGGGCGGCGCCGGACCACCTCCGGGCTGCCGCCGGCCAGCCAGCTGCGGACCTCCGGGGCGGTCCAGCGGTCCTCCGGCTTCTTGGTGAACAGCCCCTGGAGCAGCAGCAGTTGGCGCGGGTCGGTGACGGCGGCGAGGTCCACCTCCTCGCCCATGACCAGTTCCAACTCCAGGTCGTGGTCGGCGGCACGCTCGCCGTCCGCGCCCACGAACCGGGGACGGCCGACGAACAGCTCGTACAGCACGTTGCCGAGCCCCCACCACGGCCCGGCCTCGTGGTTCTTGCCGGCCAGTTGCTCGGGGGCCATGTAGGCGACGGTGACCATCATCGCGGAGGTGAAGCGGCGGCTGTCGGTGAGCCGGTCGACGCCGCCGAAGTCGGCGATCACGAACTCCCCTGGCCCGCGACCGGGCCGGACCAGGATGTTGGCGGGCTTGAAGTCCAACGGGTTGCGCTGGATCCGCCGTTGCCAGAACTCCAGCAGCGAGACCAGCTCGTAGACGATCTGCTCGGCCGTCCGCGGATCGGTGTGGGCGCCGCTGCGGCGCAGCTCGGCGACGTGCGCGGAGAGGGTGACCGGCAGGTACTCCATCGCCACCCAGTCGACCAGCGCGCCGTGGTGGCGGACCCGGCCGAAGTCGATCAGGTGCGGGACGTGCCGCCGGAAACCGTCGTTGCGCAGGTGGGCGAGCAGGTCGTGGTCCATCGGCTGGCCGACGACGGACACCTTGACCGCGGCGTCGGCGCCGCCGTCGGTGCGCCGGACGTACCAGACCGTGCCCTCGGCGCCGGCCCCCGCCCTGCCCAGCGGGGTGAAGCGGGCGCGCAGGGCGTCGGGGAAGCCGTCCTCAGCCGGGTCGCCGTGCCCGGGGAAGGCGCCACCCGGCGCGGCACCACCGGCGGCGTCCGGACCACCGTCCGGGCCGGGACCACCGCCCGGACTGGGGCCGGGGCCGATGTTGTCCTGCCAGGACGGGCCCTGGGCGGACCGGGGCCGTACGACCTCGGTGTCGGCCTCCGGGTCGAACCGGCCCGGGGCTCCGGGACGGACCCTGGTCGCGGCCTCCGGGTCGTGGCGGGGGCCGGGCATCCGCCGGGTCGCGGCCTCCGGGTCCACGGCGGCGGTCCGCCGGCCGTCCAGCCGGGACACCCGGTCCGCGCCTGGCTCCGCACCGGCCCGCGCACCGCGCCGCCGGTCCCACGACCCCCGGAACCGCGAGCCCCGCTCCCGCGACCCCCAGTCCACCCTGGTCTGCGGCGGCTCCCCCGGCGTTCCCTGGCGGTGGCCCTCCCCGACCGGACCGGCGTCCTCCGTTGCGCCCATGGCGGCGCTCCCCTCCCCGCTCCCCGGGGCCGGTGCGAAGGTCGTGACCACGGGCGCACCGGTGCCGGGTGGTGATTTTGACGCGTCATCATCCCGCATACCGGGCAAGCCCGCAGGGCGCTTTCCGCAACGCTTCCGGAACGGTTGCCGCACCGGGACGAGAGCCCGGAAGGATGGTCGGGAAGGAGGGCTGCGCACGAAGCCCGGGAACAGGGGCCGGGAAACAACGCCCGGGAAACAACGCTCGGGAACCGGGCCCCGCGATCACCCCTCCTCGACCGGCCGTCCCTTCGGCTCCTCGACGATCCGGCGGGCGATCTCGGCGGGCCGCACCGGGCGGCCGAAGTGCCAGCCCTGAGCCCAGTCGCAGCCCATCTCGCGCAGCCGCTCGGCGTCCTTGCGGGTCTCCACTCCCTCGGCGGTGACGTTCAGTCCGAGCGCGTGCGCCATCGACACCAGGCCGCTGACGATCCGCCACCCGGTGGCCCCGTCCTTCTCCGGGTCGTGGAGGTCGCCGACGAAGGAGCCGGCGATCTTCAGCCCGGAGACCGGCAGGTCGCGCAGGTAGGCGAGGTTGGACCAGCCGGTGCCGAAGTCGTCCACCGCCAGCGACACCCCGAGGTCGACCAGCCCGTGCAGGGTGCGCAGCGCCTCGTCCTCGGGGCCGACCACGGTCGACTCGGTGATCTCCAGCTGCAGCCGGGCCGGGTCCAGGCCGGTGCTGTCCAGGATCCGGCCGAGGTCGGTGACCAGCGCGGCGCTGCGCGCCTGCCGCACGGCCAGATTGACGTTCAGCTGCGGAGCGGCGTCGCCGTAACGCTTGATCCACTCCGCGGCCTGGCCGCAGGCCTGCTCCAGCACCCAGCGGCCGAGCGGCATGATCAGTCCGGTCTCCTCGGCCGTGGTGACGAACTCGTCCGGGCCGAGCACACCGAGCTGCGGGTGGCGCCAGCGCACCAGCGCCTCCACGGCGGCCATCCGGCCGTCCGCCAGGCGGTAGAGCGGCTGGTAGTCGATGAAGAACTCGCCGCGGTCCAGGGCCGCCGGCATCCGGACCGAGACCGCGTAGCGGCTGACCGCGCGGGCGTTCTCCTTGGGGTCGAACAGCGTCCAGCGGCCACGACCGGCCTCCTTGGCGCGGTACAGCGTCAGGTCGGCGGCCCGGACGGCGGCGCCGGGGGTGGTGGTGGACACCCGCCGCTCCAGCACGCCGACGCTGGCGCCGACGGCGAGCTTGTGGTCGCCGATCAGCACCGGTCCGGCCAGCGCCTTGAGCACCGTCTTGGCGGCGGCGACCGCCTCCTGCTCTCCGCGGCAGTTCTCCAGCAGGACGACGAACTCGTCGCCGCCCAGCCGGGCGACCAGGTGGCCGAGCGGGGTGAGGGCGGCCTTCAGCCGGGCGGCGACGGCGGACAGCAGCTGGTCGCCCATGTCGTGGCCGAGGCTGTCGTTGACCACCTTGAAGCCGTCGAGGTCGACGTAGCAGAGGCCGAAGCGGGCGCCGGGCTCCGGCTCCTCGAACAGCTTCTCCAGCCGTTCGAAGAAGGCGGCGCGGTTGGGCAGGCCGGTCAGCGGGTCGTGGGTGGCCTGGTGGCGCAGCCGCTCCTGGAGCCGGTAGCGGTCGGTGACGTCCTCCAGCATCGCGACCTGGTACTGCGGGACGCCGTCGTCGTCGCGGATGAGCGAGACGGTCAGGTGGGTCCAGATCACCTCGCCGTCCTGGCGGTAGTACGGCTTGTCGAACTGGAAGTACTCCCGCTTGCCGCTGATCAGCTCCTCGTACGCCTCCCAGACGCCCGGGGTGTCCTCGGGGTGGACGAGGTCGCCGACCCGGCGGCCGATCATGTCCTCCGGGCCCGCGCCGAACAGGTCCTGGAGGGCCTTGTTGACGGCCAGGATGTTGCCGTCGGTGTCGCCGATGCCGATGCCGATCGCGGCGCTCTCGAACAGGGCGCGGAACCTGGCCTCGGAGGCGCGCAGGGCCCGTTCGGCCTCCTTTCGGGCGGCGTCGGCGGCGGTCCGGATGGCCTCCTGCTCGCTCAGCGTGCGCTCGCGCAGGGCGTTCGCCCAGCCGGCCGCGAAGGCGCCGGTGAGGGCGGGGCCGCGGTCGTCACCGATCGGCTGGGACTGCAGCAGCTCGACCGCGCGGGCCAGCAGCACGGGGTCGGTGAAGTGCGCGTCGACCAGCTCGGCGCCGGCCCTGGCGGCCAGCCGGGGCTGGAAAGGGTCGTCCTGCTGGGCTCGGTGCAGCAGCGCGGCGGTGCGTGCGACCAGTCGGCCGAGCAGTCCGGGGTGGACGGCGATGCCGTGGTCGGCGGAGAGCAGCCGGGACCAGTCCTCGTGGAACCGCTCGGCGCTGTCGTTCACCGGGGTCGCGCCGCTCATCCGGCCTCCCCGGTTCTGTGGCCGGTGCTGGGCGGCGTGCCGGCTCCGGGGGTGCGCAGGGCCGGGCGCCCGGCGGCCGTGTCTCGGGACGTACGGCCGTCGGTTGCGCGCCCGGTGCGACGGTTCAAGGGCGGAACCCCACGCCCGCCACCCCGGCGATCCGTTCGGGGTGTTCGCCGACCGTGCCCGGCTGGTCCGGGCGCCACCTCGGCAGCGGGACCACGCCCGGCTCGACCAGCTCGAAGCCGGCGAACATGGCGGTGACCTGCTCGTTGGTGCGCATGGTCAGCGGCGTCGGTGTCATCCGGTAGAGCTTCTGGTGGTCCTCGGCCTGGTCCGGGCGGGCCTCCAGGGAGGCGTGCGAGAGGGCCAGCGCGCTGCCGGCCGGGAGCCGGTCGCGGATCGTGCCGATCAGCTTCCAGGGGTCCTCGTCGTCGCTGACGAAGTGGGCGACGGCCACCAGCAGGACGGCCACCGGCTCGCCCCCGGCCAGCAGTGCGGCCACCTCGGGGCGGTCCAGCAGGTCCTCGACGTCGCGCACGTCGGCCTGGACCACGGCGCTGTGAGGGTCGCCCTCCAGCAGCAGGCGGCTGTGGGCGACGGCGACCGGGTCACGGTCCACGTAGACGACCTCGGCGCCGGGGCGGATGGCACGGACGATCTCGTGCACGGCGCCGAAGGTGGGGATGCCGGAGCCGATGTCCAGGAAGCGGGTGATGCCCTGCTCGGCGAGGAAGGTCACGGCGCGGCGCAGGAAGGCCCGGTTGGAGCGCATGATCTGGGGCAGCTCGGGCCACAGGGCGAGCGCCTTGCGGGCCATCTCCCGGTCGACCTCGAAGTTGTGAGAGCCCCCGAGGTAGTAGTCGTAGACCCGCGCGGCGTTCGGTTTGTCCAGGTCCGTACCTTCCGGTACCCAGCTCGGTCGCCGCATGCCTGTGACTCCTTCACTCCGGTTCCGGGGGCCGCAGCGTCTGGAGATGCTGCCGTGACTGATGAGACTACAAGCACGGAAGATCCTCCCCCGCACCCCGAACGGGTGCAAGCGGAGTGCACACTTCCCCACGATCTGCACTCTTTGCCCGGAAGTTACCGGGCGTTCGATCGTTGTCGAGGAGCGTCGAGCGACGACGTCCGGCTCACGGACGCCAACTCGGCGGCTCGCCGCCCGTGTTCGTCCCCGTTCGCCCCTCGGGCGACGGGCGCCCGACTAGGGTGGGCCCGTGGATCCCAACCACTATCGCTTCCGGGGCGTGTGGCGGCTCGCGGCGCCGGCGTCGGCGGTGTACGCGGCGCTGGAGGACGTCCGGAGCTACCCGCTGTGGTGGCCGGAGATCCGCGAGGCCCGGGAGAGCGGCCCGGACACCGGGGAGGTGGTGATCCGCGCACTGCTGCCGTACCGACTGGTGGTCGGCCTGGAGACGCGGCGGCGCGATCCGGCGGCCGGGGTACTGGAGGCGGTGATGCGGGGCGACCTCGACGGGTGGTCGCGGTTCACCGTCACGGCGGACGGGCCGGGCGACGCGGGGTGCCGGGTGCTGTTCGAGGAGGACACCCGGCCGGGCAAGCCGCTGCTGCGCCGCCTCGCACTGCCGCTGCACCCGGTGTTCCGGGCCAACCACGCGGTGATGATGCGCCGGGGGGGCCGGGGGCTGGCGGCCCATCTGGCGGGCGGCGGCGGACGAGGGGCGGCGAACAGATGACAGCCGACGACTTTCAGCGAACAGATGACAGATTTCGAAATCTGTCATCTGTCAGCGGCTCGCGCGTCTCCCCCGCCGCCTTCGACACCCCCTTCGACCGCACCGGCACCGGCAGCAGCAAGTGGGCCCGGGCCGCCGTCGCCGAGGCGATCCCGATGGGCCTGGCGGACATGGACCTGCCCGGCCCGCCCGCCGTCGCCGAGGCGCTGGAACGGCGCGCCCGCCACCGTGCGTACGGCTACACCGTCTGCGACCCGACCGGGCGCGCCCTGGTCGCCGACTGGTACCGCGCCCGGCACGGCGCCGAGGTGGACCCCGACTGGGTGCTGCTGCTCCCCTGCGGCCCGCGCACCACCCTCCGCCTCCTCCTGGAGACGGTACGGAAGGACGCCGAACACCCGCGGGCCCCCGTCCTCTTCCCCACCCCCGAGTGGGGCGGCTTCGCCCAGCTCTGCCGCGCGGCCGGCCTTCCGTACCGCGAACTGCCGCTGCGGCTCGGCCCGGACGGCTACCGCTCCCCGAACGGCCCGTTCCCCGGCCGCGCGGCCGCCGTACTGCTGAGCAGCCCCCACAACCCCTCCGGCACGGTGTGGCCGACCGACCACCTGCGGGGCCTGGCCGGATGGGCCGCCGAGGCGGGCGCCCTGCTGGTCTCGGACGAGGTGCACGGCGACCTCACCCACCCGGGCGCATCCCACCCCGTCGCCGTCACCGCCGTCGAACCCGCCATGCGGCGCCACGTGGTCACCCTCAACTCCGTCGGCAAGACCTTCAACTGCTCCGGGATCCCCAGCACTTTCGCCCTCGTCCCCGACCCCGGGCTGCGCGCCCGCCTCACCGACACGATGGCCGGCTACGGCCTCTGGGAGGGCGGCCTGCTGGAGCAGACCGTGCAGCGGGCCGCGCTGACCGAGGGCGGCCCCTGGCTGGACGCGCTGCTCTCCCACCTCGCCGCCGCCCGCACCCGGCTCACCGACCGCCTCGGCCCCGCCGTCCGCTCCACCCCGCGCGCCTCCTACCTGCTCTGGCTGGACGCCGCCGCCCTCGGCCTGCCACCAGCCACCGCCCGCGCGGCGCTGCTGGAGCGCTGCGGCCTGGAGGCCTCCGACGGCGCCGAGTTCGGCCCGGCCGGCGCCGGCTCACTACGCCTCAACTACGCGCTGCCGACGCCCGTGCTGGACACCGTCCTGGAGCGGCTGGACCGTCTGTGACCGGGGCATGTGCCCCCGTCGAATCCACCCTCGGCACCCCGCGCGCACCACCTCCGAATCCCCACATTCACCCGATCGCCACACTCCTGACCTGCCGAAACGAACATTCACGCGATATTTGCGGAGCGGCCCCGCATGCTCCGTAGCAGACTGGGCAGGGTAGACCGGGCCGCAATCGTGATCCCGAGGACGGTGAGTCCGGTGATACCGACATCCCGCACCACTCCGCCCGACCGGCAGAGCGCACCACCGCCCCCCACGGGGGTGACCCCGCTGACAGAATCGGGGGCGCGCAGCCACGTGTCGGGCGTCTGTTTCAAGATCGGACCGCCCAGGCTGGTGGGTGTCGAGGTCGAGTGGTTCGTCCACGACGACCGATGTCCCACCCGTCCCGTCCAGCCGGAACTCCTCCACGCCGCGCTGGAATCGCTGCCCCTCGGCGGCCCCGATGGCACCTCGCTCCCCTCCGGTTCGCGCCTCACGCTCGAGCCCGGCGGACAGGTCGAGCTCAGCTCCCCGCCCGCCACCGGCCTCCTGGCCTGCGTCGACGACACCCGTCGCGATCTGACCGCCCTGCGGGCCGCTTTCGCGGCACAGGGCCTGCGACTCACCGGCACCGGCACCGACCCGCTCGCCCGCCCCCGCCGGATGGTGCTGGACCACCCCCGCTACCGCGCGATGGAGCGCTTCTTCGACTCGGCCGGCCCCTGGGGCCGGGTCATGATGACCGGGACCGCCTCCGTGCAGGTGTGCCTGGACGCCGGCGACGCGGACGGTCCGCACGCGGCCGAACGCCGCTGGCAACTGGTCCACCGGCTGGGCCCGGTGCTGGTCGCCGCCTTCGCCAACTCTCCGCTGCTGGACGGCAAGCCGACCGGCCACCAGTCCACCCGGCAGACCGTCTGGTCCCGGATGGACCCGTCCCGCACCCTCGCCCCCGAGCCCGACCACGGCGACCCGCGGGAGGCCTGGGCCCAGTACGTGCTCGATGCCCACGTGCTGTGCGTGCGAAGGGCGGAGGGACTGCCCTGGACGGCCCCACCCGACCTGACCTTCCGCGACTGGATCCGCGGCGGCGGCGAACGCCCGCCCACGCTCGCCGACTTGGAGTACCACTGCACCACCCTGTTCCCGCCGGTACGCCCGCGCGGACACCTGGAGCTGCGCATGATCGACGCCCAGCCCGGGGACGGCTGGATGGTGGTCACCGCACTGGTCACCGCGCTGCTGGACGACCCGTTGGCCGCCGACGCCGTGTTCGCCGCCCTGGAACCGCTGGACGCCTCCGACCGGCAGCAGGGCGCCGCCGCCCCGCGCCCGCCGCGCAGCGCGGCCTGGCGCCGGGCCGCCACCGTGGGCGTCGCCGACCCCGAGCTGCGCCGCGCCGCCCTCGCCTGCTTCGCCGCCGCCGACGCCGCGCTGGGCCGCAAGCCCGGGGCGGGGCGACTGCGCGCCGCCGTCGCCGAGTTCGCCGAACGCTACCCCGCACGCGGCCGTTGCCCGGCCGACGACCAGCTGGACGCCCTGCGGTCCGGCATCCGACGCACTCCGCCGGAGGAGGCACCATGACCGACGTCCGACCGCCCGCCGCCCCGGGAACGGGCCCGACGGGCCCGACGGACACCGAGGCGCTGCGCGAGACCATCGCCGCCGAACTGCTGGCCGCCCGCGCCCGGACCGCCGCGCTGACCGACTGCGTCGAGGACGCCGACCTCACCGCCCAGCACTCCCCGCTGATGTCCCCGCTGGTCTGGGACCTCGCGCACATCGGCAACCAGGAGGAACTCTGGCTGCTGCGCAACGTCGGCGGCCGCGACCCGCTGCACCCCGAGATCGACCCGCTGTACGACGCGTTCCAGCACCCCCGGGCCGAGCGTCCCAGCCTGCCGCTGCTACCGCCCGCCGAGGCCCGCGGCTACGCCCACGACGTGCGCGGCCGGGTGCTGGACCTGCTGGCCGCCAGCCCGTTGGAGGGCGCACCGTTGCTGGACGCCGGATTCGCCTTCGGGATGATCGCCCAGCACGAGCAGCAGCACGACGAGACGATGCTGATCACCCATCAGCTCCGCCGGGGCGAACCGGCCCTGGCCGCTCCCCCGCCACCTCCCGCTCCCGCCGACGCGGCCACCCTGCCGACCGAAGTCCTGATCCCCGCGGGCCCGTTCACCATGGGAACGGACACCGAGCCGTGGGCACTGGACAACGAGCGCCCGGCGCACACCGTCGACCTGCCGGCGTACCTCCTGGACACCACCCCGGTGACCAACGCCGCCTACCAGCACTTCATCGCCGACGGCGGGTACGACGACCCGCGCTGGTGGACCGAGGACGGCTGGGAGCACCGCCGGCGGGCCGACCTGAGCGCCCCGCTGTTCTGGAAGCACCAGGACGGCCAGTGGCTGCGCCGCCGCTTCGGCACGGTCGAGCCCGTCCCGCCGAGCGAGCCGGTGCTGCACGTCAGTTGGTACGAGGCGGACGCGTACGCCCGCTGGGCCGGGCGGCGGCTGCCGACCGAGGCCGAGTGGGAGAAGGCGGCCCGGCACGACCCGGCCACCGGCCGCTCCCGCCGCTACCCCTGGGGCGACGGCCCGCCCGGCCCCGAGCAGGCCAACCTCGGCCAGCGCCACCTGCGCCCGGCCGCCGCGGGCAGCTACCCGGACGGCCAGTCCCCGTACGGCGTACGGCAGTTGATGGGAGACGTGTGGGAGTGGACGGCCAGTGACTTCCACCCCTACCCGGGGTTCCGGGCCTGGCCGTACAAGGAGTACTCGGAGGTCTTCTTCGGGCCCGAGTACAAGGTGCTGCGCGGCGGCTGCTTCGCGGTGGCGCCGGTCGCCTGCCGGGGCACCTTCCGCAACTGGGACTACCCCGTCCGGCGGCAGATCTTCTCCGGCTTCCGCACCGCCCGCAGCCTGGAGGACGCCTGATGTGCCGTCACATCGCCTACCTCGGGGAGCCGGTGGCTCCACAGGAGCTGCTGGTGCATCCGCCGTACGCGCTGTACCGGCAGTCCTGGGCGCCGCGGATCCAGCAGTACGGGACGGTCAACGTGGACGGCTTCGGCCTGGGCTGGTACGCGGACGGCGACGAGCTGCCCGCGCGCTACCGCCGGGCCGGGCCGATCTGGGCGGACGCGACCTTCGCCGACCTCGCCCGGGTGATCCGCACCCGGGCGCTGCTGGCGGCCGTCCGCTCCGCCACCGAGGGCTGCGCGGCGGGCGAGGGCGCGGCCGCTCCGTTCACCGCCGGGCGCTGGCTGTTCAGCCACAACGGCGCGGTGGCGGGCTGGCCCGGCAAGCTGGACGCGCTGGCCGCCCTGCTGCCGCCCGCCGAGCTGCTGGAGCTCGAGGCCCGCAGCGACTCGGCCCTGTTGTGGGCGCTGACCCTGCACCGCCTGCGCCGGGGTGCGGACCTCGGCGAGGCGCTCGCGGGCACGGTGGCGGACGTCGCCGCGCACACCACCGGGCGGCTCAACCTGCTGCTCACCGACGGCGCCGCGCTCGCCGCGACCACCTGGGGCGACACCCTGCACCACCGGAGCCTGCCCGGCCTCGGCACGGTGGTGGCCTCGGAGCCGTACGACGACGACCCTGGCTGGACGCCCGTCCCGGACGGCTCCCTGCTGCTGGCCGGCGCCGGGAGCGTCCAGGTCCGACAGCTGCCCGGCACCAGCCACTTCTGACCCACCACTCTCCCTTCATCTTCTGAACAGAGGACCACCCTGTCATGGACACATTCGATCTCACCCGACTGCTGCCCGCCGACCACTTCAGCACCGCCCTGCACCAGGACGTTCGACAGGGCCTGACCGCCGACCCCAAGTGGCTGCCGCCGAAGTGGTTCTACGACGCGCGGGGCAGCGAGCTGTTCGAGGAGATCACCCGGCTGACCGAGTACTACCCGACCCGCGCGGAGCGGGCCATCCTCACCGCCCGGGCCGGTGAGATCGCCGCCGCCACCCGGGCCCGGACCCTGGTGGAGCTGGGCTCGGGCTCCTCCGAGAAGACCCGGCTGCTGCTGGACGCGCTGCGCTCGCTCGACACCCTGGAGGACTACGTCCCGGTGGACGTCAGCGAGAGCGCGCTGACCGCGGCCGGCTCCGCGCTCGCCGCCGAGTACCCCGGGCTGGCCGTGCACGGCGTGCTGGCCGACTTCACGGCCCGGCTCGGCCTGCCCCCGGAGGGCGGCCCCCGCCTGGTCGCCTTCCTCGGCGGCACCCTCGGCAACCTGCTCCCGACGGAGCGCGCCGCCTTCCTGCGCGGGCTGCGCGCCGCCCTGGACCCGGGCGACTTCCTGCTGCTGGGCACCGACCTGGTCAAGGACCCGGCGGTGCTGGTCGCCGCGTACGACGACCGCGCCGGGGTGACGGCCGAGTTCAACCTCAACGTGCTCAACGTGCTCAACCGCGAGCTGGGCGCCGACTTCGACCCGACCGCCTTCGAGCACGTCGCGCTCTGGGACCCGGAGCAGGAGTGGATCGAGATGCGACTGCGCTCGCTGCGCTCGCAGACCGTGAAGATCCCGGCCCTGGACCTGCCGGTGCACTTCGAGCGGGGCGAGGAGCTGCGCACCGAGGTCTCGGCCAAGTTCCGCCGGGAGCGGGTGGCCCGGGAGCTGAGGGCGGCCGGACTGCGACTGACCCACTGGTGGACCGACCCCGGGAACCGGTTCGGGCTCTCGCTGTCCGCCCCGGCGTGAACCACGGCACCGGAGCCACGGAGCCGGAGCCACGGCTCCGGAGTCACGGCACCGACACCGGAGTCACGGCACGGAGCGCCCGCACCGGTTCGGGCGGCCGCCACGGGAGGCTCAATTTGCTTGTTCACCTTACGAATTCCCCGAGCAGAACTTGACCCTCCCCGTGTACAAGGCTTGAACGAATAGGGGTTACGATCTCGGCTACCGAGCTCAGCGTTGAGTACCAGGAGTCAAGATCGTGAGCGTCACCCAGAAGCCCTCCGGGGCGGCCGAGGCCACCGCGCCCGGCCGCCTCGGCTTCGTCGTCTTCATCACCGCCGCCGCGGCCCTCGGCGGCTTCCTGTTCGGCTACGACAGCTCCGTGATCAACGGCGCCGTCTCCGGCATCCAGGGGAAGTTCGGGGTCGGCAGCGGCGAGACCGGCCTGATCGTCTCCTCGGCGCTGCTGGGCTCGGCGGTCGGCGCCGCGCTGGCCGGCCGGTTCGCCGACCGCTACGGCCGCATCAAGGTCATGAAGGCGGGCGCGCTGCTGTTCGCGGTCAGCGCCGTCGGCTCGATGCTGCCCTTCTCCCCCTGGGACCTCGCCCTGTGGCGCGTCCTCGGCGGCACGGCCATCGGCATCGCCTCGGTGATCGCCCCGACCTACATCGCCGAGGTCGCGCCGACCAAGTACCGGGGCCGGCTGGCCTCCTTCCAGCAGGCCGCGATCGTGCTCGGCATCGCGATATCCCAGCTGGTCAACTGGGTGCTGGCGGACGCCGCCGGCGGCGACACCCGCGGCCACCTGCTCGGCCTTGAGGCCTGGCAGTGGATGCTCGGCATCTGCGTCGTCCCGGCCGTGGTCTACTTCGTGCTGTCCTCGGTGATCCCCGAGTCCCCGCGCTACCTGATCCAGGCCGAGCGCCTGGACGAGGCGCGCAAGGTACTGACCGAGGTCGAGGGCGAGGGCATCGACACCGACGCCCGGATCGCCGAGATCCAGTCGCTGATCGCCTCCGACCACCGCCCGCGCTTCCGCGACCTGCTCGGCGGCCGCTTCGGCCTGCTCCCGATCGTCTGGGTCGGCATCGGCCTGTCGGTCTTCCAGCAGCTGGTCGGCATCAACGTGATCTTCTACTACTCGTCGATCCTGTGGCAGTCCGTCGGCATCGACCAGAGCAACTCGCTGCTGATCAGCTTCATCGGCTCGGTCATCAACATCCTCGGCACCGTGATCGCGATCCTGCTGGTCGACCGGATCGGCCGCAAGCCGCTCGCCCTGATCGGTTCGGCCGGCATGGCCGTCACCCTCGCAGCGGCCGGCTGGGCGTTCTCCTCCGCGACCGGCTCCGGCGACAACGTCTCGCTGCCCGACCTCCAGGGCACCGTCGCGCTGATCTCCGCCAACGCCTTCGTGCTGTTCTTCGCGATGTCCTGGGGCGTGGTCGTCTGGGTGATGCTCGGCGAGATGTTCCCCAACCGGGTCCGCGCCGCCGCGCTGTCCGTCGCCGCCTCCGCCCAGTGGATCGCCAACTGGGTGATCACCGTGTCGTTCCCGTCGCTCTCGCGCTGGAACCTCTCGGCGACCTACCTGGTGTACGCGGCCTTCGCGGCGCTGTCGATCGTCTTCGTCGCGAAGTTCATGAAGGAGACCAAGGGCGTCCGGCTGGAGGACATGGGCTGACCGGTCCGTCCATCGGCCGGTCCGACCGTCCGACCTTCGGCCCCCGCACCCTAGCGCGCTCGGCGCGGGGGCGGGGGCCGAATCGTCCACTCCCTGCGGTGGGTCCGCCACCTCCGGTACTCCTGTGCGACAGGAGGGATGTGTCCTTGATCTTCGACCGGCTCCGCACCCGCAGAACCGCCGTCGCCCCGAGCGGCGGCTGTCCGTACGCCCACGCCCACCCGCCCCACGCACCGGGCGCGTCCGCACAGGCCGTACCGCCCCAGCCCGTAACGCCCCAGCCGCCGGCCGCCCAACAACCGGCCCCGCAACGACCCACCCCGCAGCAACCGGCCCCGCACCCGGCGGCCCGGGAACTGCCCGCCGCGCCAACGCCGTTCACCGACCCGGACCGGGCCGCCGAGTTCATCCGCCAGTGCCACCGCGAGCAGCCCGCCGCCGGTGACCCGGAGCCGAGGTTGCGCGCCGTCTCGGAGGAGATCGACCGCACCGGCACCTACCGGCACACCCCCGCCGAACTCGTCTACGGCGCCAAGCTCGCCTGGCGCAACGCCGCCCGCTGCATCGGCCGGCTGTACTGGCGCAGCCTGGTGGTCCGCGACCTGCGCCACCTGTCCACCGCCGACGACATCGCCGCCGAGTGCTTCGAGCACCTTCGGCTGGCGGGCAACGGCGGCCGGATCCGCCCGGTGGTCTCGGTGTTCGCCCCCGACCGCCCGGGCCGCCCGGCCGCGCGGATCCTCAACCAGCAGCTGGTCCGCTACGCCGGGCACCGGGTCGACGGCGCCGTGGTCGGTGACCCGGCGGGCACCGAACTCGCCGCCCGCGCCCGCGGACTCGGCTGGAAGTGCGCCGAGGACCGCTTCGAGACGCTGCCGCTGCTGGTCCAGCAAAGCCCGGGCGAGCGCCCGCACTGGTACGAGCTGCCGGACGACACCACCCTGGAGGTGCCGCTCAGCCACCCCGAGCACGGGTGGTTCGCCGAGCTCGGGCTGCGCTGGTACGCGGTGCCCGCGATCAGCGACATGACGCTGGAGATCGGCGGCGTCCGCTACCCCACCGCGCCGTTCAACGGCTGGTACATGGGCACCGAGATCGGCGCCCGCAACCTGGCCGACGCCGGCCGCTACGACATGCTCGGCACCGTCGCCGAGCGGCTGGGCCTGGACACCTCCAGCGATCGCACGCTCTGGCGCGACCGCGCCCTGGTCGAGCTCAACCTCGCGGTGCTGCACTCGTTCCAGGAGGCCGGGGTGACCATCGCCGACCACCACACCGAGTCGGAGCGCTTCCTCAAGCACGTCGCCCGGGAACGGCGGCTCGGCCGCCCGACCCCGGCGGACTGGAGCTGGATCGTGCCCCCGGTCTCCGGCGGGCTGACGCCGGTCTACCACCGGTACTACGACCCGGTGGACCCGGAGCAGCGGCCGGCCTTCCTGGCCCGCGAGCCCTGGTAGGACGCCGGAGCACCGGAGCCCCGGACACTAGGACGACCGTGCGGCGAGGCGTTCGAAGCGCAGGACGAGTCCGTCCAACAGCGCCTCCAACCCGGTCTCGAAGGCGCCCTCGTCGACCGTCCCCCGGTGCCCGGCGAGCCGGTGCGCCTCGCCGAGGTGCGGGTAGTCGGCCGCGTCGTAGACCTCCGCGTCCGCCGGGAAGCCGGCCGCGAAGGAGGCGAGTGCGGAGCCGGTGACGAAGTAGCGCATCAGCGCGCCGATCCGGGTGGCCTGGCCGCGCGGCCAGCCGGACTCGACCAGGTGCCCGAAGACGGCGTCGGCCAGGCGCAGCGCGTTGGGCCGCCGCCCCGGGCCCTGGGCGAGGACCGGGACGATGTTGGGGTGGGCGGCCAGCGCGGCTCGGTAGGAGCGGGCCCATGCCCGCAGCGCCTCCGGCCAGGGGATGCTCGGCCCGGTCGGAAGGCCGGAGCCGGCGCCCGGGCCGGCGCCCGGGCCCGCAACGCCGTCGAACATCGACAAGTCGACTTCGCCGATGACGCTGTCCACCACCGCGTCCAGCAGTTCGTCCTTGGTGGCGAAGTGGTTGTAGAGCGAGGGCCCGCTGACCGACAGCTCGGTGGCGAGGCGGCGGGTGGAGAGGGCGTCCAGGCCCTCGTCGTCGATCAGCCGCAGGGCGGCGGCGACGATGCGCTCTCGGCTGAGCAGCGGGGTGCGCGGGCGGGCCATCGCGGCGACTTCCTCCGTTTCCTCCGGCCGGTTTCCCCCGGTCGGGTGGGTGGGGACCGATTCTGGCAGGTGCCCCTTCCCAGGGCGGGCCCACCGGGGCTACAGTCCCCTCGTAAAACTTGCAGCGCTAGTTTAATCGCGTCCCGCCCATCGGTCGGGAGTCGGGAGCCGCCGTGAACCTGGAGTTGTCCGAGGAGCAGAGCGCCGTCCGGGACCTCGCCGCCGCCTTCACCGACCGCGAGATCGCGCCGCACGCCGCCGAGTGGGACCGCGCCGAGTCGGTGGACCGCGCGATCATCGGCAAGCTCGGGAAGGTCGGCTTCCTCGGCCTGACCATCCCCGAGGAGTACGGCGGCAGCGGCGGCGACCACCTCGCCTACTGCCTGGTGCTGGAGGAGCTCGGGCGCGGCGACTCGGCCGTGCGCGGGATCGTCTCGGTCTCGCTCGGACTGGTCGGCAAGTCGATCAACGGCTTCGGCACCGAGGAGCAGAAGCGGCACTGGCTGCCCCGGCTGACCTCGGGCGAGGCGCTCGGCTGCTTCGCCCTCACCGAGCCCGGCACCGGCTCGGACGCCGCCAACCTCACCACCCGGGCGGTGCGCGACGGCGACGACTGGCTGATCACCGGCGCCAAGACGTTCATCACCAACGGCACCTGGGCCGACGTCGCGCTGGTCTTCGCCCGCACCGGCGGCAGCGAACCCGAGCAGCAGGGCCACCGGGGCATCACCGCCTTCCTGGTCCCCACCGACCTGCCCGGCTTCGACCGCACCGAGATCCACGGCAAGCTCGGCCTGCGCGGCCAGGCCACCGCCGGACTCGCCCTGGACGGCGTCCGGGTGCCCGACAACGCCCGGCTCGGCGAGGTCGGCAAGGGCTTCACGGTGGCGATGGCAGCCCTGGCCAAGGGGCGGATGTCGGTCGCGGCCGGCTGCGTCGGCATCGCCCGCGCCTGCCTGGAGGCCGCCGTCCGCTACGCGGGCGAGCGCGAGCAGTTCGGCAAGCCGATCGCCTCCCACCAGCTCGTCCAGGAACTGCTGGCCGGCATCGCGGTGGACGTCGAGGCCGCCCGGCTGCTCACCTGGAAGGTCGCCGACCACATCGAACGCGGTCTGCCGTTCGCCACCGAGTCCTCCGTCGCCAAGCTCTACGCGAGCGAGGCCGCCGTCCGGGCCGCGAACAACGCGCTCCAGGTGTTCGGCGGCTACGGCTTCATCGACGAGTACCCGGTCGGCAAGTACCTGCGCGACGCCCGCGTCATGACCCTCTACGAGGGCACCAGCCAGATCCACCAACTGCTCATCGGGCGTGCCCTGACCGGCGTCAACGCCTTCTGACATCCGCGAACGCATCCCACCCTCTCGACAAGGAGCACGACGTGCGTCCCGTCTACTTCGCCACAGCCCGCCGCACACCCATCGGCCGGCTGCGCGGAGCGCTCGCCACGGTCCGCCCGGACGACCTCTCGGCCACCGTCCTGCGCGCCCTGCTCGCCGCCGTACCCGCCCTCGACCCCGCCCGCATCGACGACGTCTACTGGGGCGCCGCCAACCAGGCCGGCGAGGACAACCGCAACGCCGCCCGGATGGCCGTCCTGCTGGCCGGCCTGCCGGAGACCGTCCCCGGAGCCACCGTCAACCGGCTCTGCGCCTCCGGTCTGGAGGCCGTCACCCTCGCCGCCCGGGCCATCGGTTCCGGCGAGGCCGACGTGGTGCTGGCCGGCGGCTGCGAGTCGATGACCCGCGCGCCCTTCGTCCTGCCCCGCCCCGACGAGGCGCTGCCGCACCGGATCGAGACCCACGACACCCGGCTCGGCTGGCGGCTCACCAACCCGCGGATGGCCGAACTGCACGGCGTGCTCAGCATGGGCGAGACCGCGGAGGAGGTGGCGAGCCGGTACGGCATCGGGCGCGAGCGCCAGGACGCCTTCGCGCTGCGCAGCCACCAGCGGGCCGCCGCCGCGCGCAAGGACGGGCACTTCGACGCCGAACTGATCCCGGTCGAGCGGCCGGACGGGGTGACGGTGACCCGGGACGAGGGCATCCGCGAGGACACCAGCCTGGAGAAGCTCGGCGGACTCAAGCCGGCCTTCCGTCCGGGCGGCACGGTCACCGCCGGGAACGCCTCGCCGATGAACGACGGCGCGGCCGGGCTGGTCCTGGTCAGCGAGGAGGCGCTGCGCGACCTCGGGCTGCAGCCGCTCGGCCGGTACGTGGCCGGGGCCTCGGCCGGGGTGCACCCGGACGTCATGGGCATCGGCCCGGTGCCGGCCACGGCCAAGGTGCTCGCGCGGGCCGGGTGGAACCTCGCCGACCTGGACACCGCCGAGATCAACGAGGCCTTCGCCGCCCAGGCGCTGGCCTCCGCCGATGGCATCGGGTTCAGCCCGGAGCGGGCCGACGAGGTGGTCAACCCGAGCGGCGGGGCGATCGCCCTCGGCCACCCGCTCGGCGGCTCGGGCGCCCGCATCCTCACCACCCTGCTGCACCGGATGCGCCGCACCGGCGCCCGGCGCGGCCTGGCCACCATGTGCGTGGGCGTGGGGCAGGGTACGGCCGTGCTGGTCGAGAACGTCTGACGGAGTTTCGTTTCCAGTGAGCGGAGGAACTGAGATGGCGCGTTTCGCAGGGAAGATCGCCGTGGTGACCGGCGCGGCGCAGGGCATCGGCGCGGCCACCGCCCGCCGGCTGGCGGAGGAGGGCGCGACGGTCGCCGTGGTCGACCTGACCGCCGAACGGGCGGCCGGGACGGTCGCCGAGATCACCGCCAAGGGCGGCACCGCCCGGGCCTACGGCTGCGACGTGGCCGACTACGAGGCCGTCGACGCGGCGTTCGCACGGATCGTGGAGGAGCTCGGCGGGCTGCACGTCCTGGTGAACAACGCCGGGATCACCCGGGACAACCTGTTCTTCAAGATGCCCAAGGCCGACTGGGACACCGTCCTGACCGTCAACCTGACCAGCGCGTACAACTGCAGCCACGTGGCGCAGAAGTACATGGTGGCACAGAAGTACGGGAAGATCGTCTCGCTCAGCTCGCGCTCCGCGCTCGGCAACCGGGGCCAGGCCAACTACGCGGCCGCCAAGGCCGGCATCCAGGGGCTCACCGCGACCCTGGCGATCGAGCTCGGGCCGTTCAACATCAACGTCAACGCCGTCGCCCCCGGGTACATCGCCACCGCGATGACGGCGGCCACCGCCGAGCGGGTCGGCGCCACCGCCGAGGATCACCAGGCCGAGGTGGCCGCCCGCACGCCGCTGCGCCGGGTCGGGCAGCCGGAGGAGATCGCCTCGGTGGTGGTCTTCCTGGCCAGCGAGGAGGCCTCGTACGTGAGCGGGCAGACGCTGTACGTCAACGGCGGGGCCCGGTAGGTCCGGCGGCCGGGGCGGTTTCGGTCGCTCCGGCGGCTCCGGGGGTCCGAGGTGTTCAGCGTCCGGGGTGCTGCGGGGGCTCGGGATTGAAGTGGGTGGGTGCTGGGTAGATACGGTTAATATTCATTGAATATTACTGACGCGTCATCACATGGCCACCCCAGGTGCTTGGTTACCCTTTCCTGGGGCGGCCTTTACCTTTTCGCGTGGCCGATCATGACCATGCGCCTGGTCGGACGACCCCACCAAATGACTATGGCATGATCATGCGGCGCTCGATGGGATGTCCAAACCGACCCGACCGGACCTGGTCGGGCCCTCTGCGTCCCAAGGAGTCCCATGGGCAGCCCCGCCACCCTCCGCCGTGCCCTGGCTCTGCTCGCCGTGGGGGCCACCGCCCTCACCGCCGGCACCATCGCCGTCCCGGCCGTCGGCACCGCGACCGCCGCCCCCGCGCACGACCTCTCGGGCGTGCACGTCCGCCCGGCCTCCTTCGGCCACCACCTCGCCACCACCCGCCCGGCGCCGCTGAGCACCACCCAGTGCGTCAGCCAGATCGGCATCCACTGCTACTCGCCCGTCCAGTACCAGGCCGCGTACAACCTGGCCCCGCTGTACAAGGAGGGCATCACCGGCAAGGGCCGAACGATCGTCATCGTCGACTCCTTCGGCTCGCCGACCATCCAGCACGACCTGGAGGTCTTCGACAAGCAGTGGGGTCTCAAGGACACCCAGGTCGAGGTCAGGAAGTGGGGCAACGTCCCGGCCTTCGACCCGAAGAACCCCGACCACACCGGCTGGGCCGGCGAGACCACCCTGGACGTCGAGTACGCCCACGCGATCGCCCCCGACGCGCACATCGTCCTGGTCGAGACCGGTGTCGCCGAGACCGAGGGCACCACCGGCCTGCCCGAGATGATGGACGCCGAGAAGGACCTCATCAAGAAGGGCGTCGGCGACGTCATCTCGCAGAGCTTCGGCGCCACCGAGAACACCTTCCCGGGCTACGACAAGGGCGACTTCAAGTCGCTGACCGACCTGCGCTACGCCTTCAAGGCCGCCGCCGAGCGCAACGTCACCGTCCTCGGCGCCTCCGGCGACAACGGCGCGACCGACTCGCAGTCCAACGGCACCGACCTGTACCCGTTCAAGGTCAACTCCTGGCCGTCCTCGGACCCGCTGGTCACCTCCGTCGGCGGCACCCAGCTGACCCTGGACGACAACGGCAACCGCACCGCGGCCGACAAGGTGTGGCACGACAAGTCCGGCGCCGGCGGCGGCGGCGTGTCGGGCATCTTCGGCCGCCCGTGGTACCAGGCCGGCGTCGCGGACGTCACCGGCAACCACCGCGGCACGCCCGACATCAGCATGAGCGCGGCCGTCGACGGCGCCGCCTGGACCTACGAGTCCTACGACCCGACCGCGGTCGGCTGGCACCTCACCGGCGGCACCAGCGAGGCCACCCCGCTGTTCTCGGGCATCGTCGCGCTCGCCGACCAGCTCGCCGGCCACCGCCTCGGCCAGCTCAACCCGAGCCTGTACGGCCTGAGCATGCTCCCGAGCAAGTGGAGCGGCATCGTCGACGTCAAGCAGGGCGACAACGGCTGGGGCAACGTCACCGGCTACAACGCCACCGAGGGCTACGACCTCGCGAGCGGCCTCGGCACCATCGACGGCACCAAGTTCGTCCACGCGATCGCGGGCGACGTGCAGGGCGATGACGACAGCCAGGGTGACGAGCAGTAAGCAGTCATGGCTCGGTCGGTGTGTGGTCGCTGGCGTTTGGCGACTGCCAGCTGACAGCTGACAAGTAACAGCGAACGGATAACAGATTTCAAAATCTGTTATCCGTTCGCTGTTTTCTGTTCGCTGTCAGCTGTTCGGCAATTGCCGGGGGACCAGAAGCCGGCTCTTGAGCCGTTGGGCCCTTGGGCCGCTGGGCCCTTGGGCCGCTGGGCCGCTGGGCCGCTGGGCCGCTGGGCCGGCGCCCCTTGGCCGCGAGCGCGCTCTGTCAGGCCTGGTCGGCCGGGGCCGGGGCGGCGGCCAGTTGGGTCAAGTAGCGCTCCGCGGCCCGGAGTTTGCGGTTGTCGGGGCCCGGGAGGAAGGCGCGCAGTTCGATGATCTCCGGGGCGATGCGGATGGCCTCCGCCCGGTCGGTGATCGAACGCCAGCAGGCCTCGGCGTTGGTGGCCGCCCGCTGGGTCTCCGGGTGGTCCGCGCCCTGCGAGCGGAGCAGCGTCATCGCCACCTCGCGGTAGATCTCGGCCGCGTCGGCCGGTCGACCCGCGAGCCGGCACACGTGAGCGCGCACCTGACGCACCTGGAGCACCGTCTCGGAGACCGCGCCGTGTTCGGCGATCGCCTCCAGTTCGAGGGCGAAGGCGAGGTCGGTGGCGGCCGCGTGGTCCCCGGCGTCGGCACTGCGGACGATCCGTCCGATGACCTCGCGGTAGTCCTCGCGCGGCGCACCGGAGTCGCGGCTGTCCGCCCCCGGGGTGGCGACGGCCTCAGCCGGTGCGGGCGGTTCGTCGGCCGGCACCGCGTCGGACGGCACCTGGTCCTGCGGCGCCTGCTCGGTCGGCTGGGCGTCAGCCGGGACGGCATCCCGGGGCCCTTCCGCAACCTCGTCCGCGGCGTTCTCCGCAACCTCGTCCACGGCCTCGTCCGCAACCTCGTCACCCGCCTCGGTGACGTCGACGAGGTCCTCGACGACCGGGACGGACTCGACGGCACTCCCGTCCTCGGCGACCGCCGACGAGGCAACGGCCTCGGTCTCCGGGGCCTCCGGCCGGGCCTTGCGCAGCGTGACGCCGGCCGAGGGTGCGGCGTCCGCTGCCGGCGCCACCGCATCGACGGGAACCGCCTTGCGCAGGCTCACACTCGACGGCGTCTCCGTCGCCTGCTCGCCCGCCTTCAGCAGGCTGACCGGCTTGGCCGGTCGGGGCGGTGTGGGCGGCACGCCGGGCTTGATCAGGCTCACCGGGCCGCCGACCGGCGTGGTCGGCACCTGGGCCGCGGCCACCAGCGCCCGCTCGACCACGGCGTCCCGCGGCTCCGCCTGGCACGGCAGCGGCGGGACCGCAGCCGACGCGGGCTCGGGGGGCGCCGAACCGGTCGGCGCCGCGTCCGCGAGGGGCCGCGCGTCCGTCACCGGCAGCACCACGTCCGCCGGCTGGGCCTCGCCCCGGCGGGCGGTGTTGCGGAAGACCGGCCGGTCCGGCGTGTGGGTGGCCAGGATGACCACGTCGGGCCGCAGCACCGAGTACACCTGCTGACGCAGCTGCTCGGGGGCGAGCACGTCGCCCGCACCCGGGCGGCCGCCGTGCAGCGCCTCGATCAGGGCGCGGGTGAAGGTGCCGATCTGTTCCGGGTCCGGGCTGACGACCGCCCACAGCGGGATGCCCTCGCTGAGCGGCGAGACGGTGCCCTGGAGGTACGGCCAGGCGTTCTGGTCGGCGCTCAGGTCGGCGATGACCAGGGTCTGCCACTCGACCGGACGGTGGCTCAGTTCGGCGGCGATGGCCTGCCAGGGCAGGCCGTCCTGCTTGGAGTCGCGCAGGGTGAGTTGCAGCTGTCCGCCGCGCTTGTCCGCGACGACGTGCCCGCCCAGGTGGACCAGCAACGGCCCGGGGTGCCGGGAGGCGGCGCGCAGGTGGGCGAGCACGGTGTGCGGGTCGCTGGCACCGGGGAGGTGGACGGCGTCGACCGCGTCCGCGGCGAGCAGCACCTGCGGCGAGACGGCGGCCAGCATCGCCGACAGCACCGGCGCCTGGGCCGGGCCGCCCCGGCCCCAGGTGCGCCGGCCGGCGTTGCCGTAGCCTCCCTCGATCACCAGGATCCGGCCGCGCGGCGCAGCGCCCAGTCCCCCGGGGTTCGGAGCGGGAGCCGCGGCAACGGCCGGGGAGGCAGCGCCCGCGGCGGGCAGGCCGGTGAGGGTCCATCCGGTGGGCGCGGCCGGCGGCGCGGGCGGCATGGGAGCCGCCGGCACCGAAGCAGCCGGGGCCGGGACCGGGGCCGGGGGCGCCACCGGGGACGTCGGAGGTGCGACCGGAGGCGCGGGCGGCGGCTCGTACAGCGCGGCGGGCCCGGGCGGGTGCTCCTCGACGGGCTGGCGCACGGGCGGCGGCGGTACGGCGTCCCAGGGGCCCGAGTCCGCTGCCGGTTCGGGACCTCCGGAAACAGCTGTCGTCTCCGCCATCTTCTGGTCACCGCCCCGCCCCGCCGCTTCCACGGCGTCTGATGCCCTTGCCTTCGTGGTGCCTGCCACCACAACCCGTGCGCGCCACCCTACGAGATCCCGGCACGCCCGAGCCAGGCCGGGTGGGCGATCGGCGCGCCAAGCCGTCGGCACCGGCCGCTATCGTGCCGTCATGACCGGTTCCGGCCTGCCTCTGCTGTTCCTCGACGTCGACGGTCCGCTCATCCCCTTCGGGGCCCCGCCCCCGGGCGGCTACCCCACCCATCCGGGCCCGGGTGCGGGGCCGTCCGGCAATCCGCTGGTGGCCCGGGTCGATCCGGCCCTCGGGCGCCGGCTGCTGGGCCTGCCCTGTGCACTGGTCTGGGCCACCACCTGGCTGGCCGACGCCAACGACTGCCTCGCGCCCCGGCTGGGCCTTCCGCAGCTGCCGCATGTGGACTGGCCGGTGGCCGACGAGGTGGAGGGCGGAAGCCAACTGCACTGGAAGACCCGCACCTTGGTCGACTGGGCTGCGGGCCGCCCGTTCGCCTGGGTGGACGACGAGATCACCCCGGCCGACCGCCACTGGATCGACGCCCACTCCCCCGGCCGCGCACTGCTCCACCGTGTCGACCCCCGAGTCGGCCTCACGGAGGCGGACCTCACCGCCCTCGACACCTGGTTGCGCACGGTCTGACTACACTCCACCGCCATGGAGTTCGTCGCCGGACCGCCGGCCCGCTGGCATCTGACCCTGCGGGACGGGTCGTTGCTCGAACTGTGGGCGGACGGCTACGGCATCGAGGACGGGGCGTACGAGTTCAGCGTGCTCGTCCGGGCAACGGAGGAGGAGCAGGGGAAGGCCGACGTCGTGGCGTGGACCCCGGCCGACCCGCGGCGGGTCATGGTGGCCGTGGCCCGACTGGCGACAGGATCCGTCCAGAACGTCCACACGGCCACCGGACCCGCGCGCGACGGCACCTGCGTCTGCCGCCCCTTCCTCCCGGAGGAGTGACCGCCCGCCCGGCCACCCCGCCCGCCCGGCCACCCCGGGTGGACCGGGGGTGACCGGATGAACTGCCGGGCCCGCCTCAGGAGCCGGCGAGCAGGTCCCGCAGCAGGGCGACCGTGTCGGCGTCCAGCTCCCGGCCGGTACGGCGGCTCAGTGCGTCGAGGCGGTTGACGGCGCGCAGCAGTTGGTCGCGCGCGCCGGCCGAGGCGTAGGCGTAGAAGAGGTCCCGGTGCAGGAGTTCCACGTCCGGGGCGACGGCGAGGCCGCGGAAGACGGCCGCCTCCGCGCTGCGGTGGTCCCCGTACTGGAGGCGGCGGGCGGCGAGTTCGTGGGCGGTGTCGACGATGGCGGCGATCATGTCCTGGCGCTCCGACTCGGCCCAACCGTAGGAGGCGGGCGGGGCCTCGGCGAACGGGGCGCCGCGCACCAGGGCCAGGGCGTGGGCGAGGGCGGCATCGGCGGTCGCACTGGTGCTGCGCATGCCGCGCCGGTAGAGGCTGCGGAACTCGTCCCAGTCACAGGTGACGGCCGGGGTGAAGGCGTAGCCGTCGGTGGTTTCGGTGGGCAGGTAGGCGCGGCCGTCGGGCGCGCTGCCGAACCAGGCTGCCAGATCGGCGAGTTTGGCCGGGAGCGGGCTCTTGGCGTCCGACGCGGTGGGGTGCGGGTCGAGGTGCGCGGCACCGGGGTGCAGGTCGTGGTCGAGCGCGTGGTGGTCGGCGCCAGGGCGCAGCGCCAGGTAGACGGCGAGTTCGGTGAGCCGGGGCAGCGCGCCGGGTTCGACGGCGCCCGGGGTGCCAGCCACGTCGACCGGGCCGAGCAGCCGGATCCGGGGGGCGTTGCGCGGGGTGTGCGCCTCCGGGGAGCGGAGGATGGCGAGCAGGTCGTCGCTGTCGCTGCGGCCGGGGGCGGTCCCGGCGACCGGGGCCGCGGCGGCCGGTCCGGGCTCGATCGCCGCCCCCGCCTCGGCTCCGGCCGGGCCGTCCGGTTCCCTCCGGCCTGACGAGTCAGACGAGTCGGACGGCTCGGACGGGCTGTGGCCGGGCTCGGGTCGGGCCGGGACGCGCGGGTCGGTGCCGGTCGACGCCGGCGCGCTCTGGTGCGTCGGCGCGGGCTCGGCGGGCCGTACGGGCTCGGCGGGCTGCACTGGCTGCACTGGCTGAACCGGCCGTACGGGCCGAACCGGCGGCGCGGGAGGCGCGGGAAGCACCGTCACCGGGGCGTCCGCCGGTGCCGCCTCGGCGGTGCCGGCCGTGTCCTCCGCGGCCGTCGTGCCCGGCTGGGCCGCCTCGGCGGGCCCACCCGGCAGCCGGAGGTCGCGGGTGTCCTCGTCGGCGGGCTGCTCCGTCCCGGTGGCCGCCTGCCGCCCCTGCCCGTTGACCGCGAACCGCGCCGGACCGGCCGACGAGGGAACCGGCACGGACGCAGGGGCGGAGGCAGAGGCAGGAGCCGGCGCGGGCGCGGGCGCCACCGGGTCGGTGCCCGCGAAGGGGCTCGCGCCGGTCCCGATGACCCGGGTCAGCAGCCGGGGCCCGGCGGACGCGGCCGCGTCCGACTCCTCCCCGGCCGTCGCGCCCGGTGCGCCGACGGCGGCCAGCACCGGTACCGCGACCGGCAGTTCGGTGGTGTCGGTGTCCTCGTCCGGGTCCGGCCCGAGGCCGGGACCGTCCAGGGTCCAGGCGGGCGCCGGGTGCTGCGTGGTGTCGTCGGCGGCGCGCAGCAGTTCGGCGACCTGGTCGTACTGGTGGTCGTCCAGCCGCTGGAGTTCGACGGTCAGGTGCAGGCCGGGGATGGCGGCTTGTCCCGTGGTCGGCAGGGTCCAGCGGGCCACCGGTCCGGTGCCGCGCTCGGGGGCGCGGGTGATGACGGCGACGCAGGTGCGCGGGCGGGCGTCCAGCAGGCGGCCGAGCTCGGCGGGCACGTCGCCGCCGGGCTGCTGGGCGCAGAGCACGATCTCCGGCACCCAGGACTCGTCCGCCCGGCCCCGGCTGCGGGCCTCGCGCGGGCTGGCGGCCTCGGCCGCGATCAGGGTGGCGCGGGCCTTGGCGGTGCGCGGGCCGAGGGCGGCCAGCGCGGCCTCCAGGGTGGGGTGGCGGTGGATCCGCTCGGCGGCCGGTCCGCTGATCGGCACCTCCTCGGCGAGGTCGACCAGGTGCAGGTGGAGCCGGTCGGCCAGCGGGCTGTGGGCGAGCTCGATGGCGAGGGTGCGCAGTACGTCACGGGCGTCGTCGGGGTGCCCGGACAGGTGGAGCAGCCGGACGGCCTCCAGGTCGGCGAGGACCACCGAGCCGTCCGGAGAGGTGCCGAGGGTGACCAGCGCGGGGTAGGGCGCGGCGGTCTTGCGGGCCTGGGCGGGGCTCAGCAGGTCACCGGATTCGTCGCTGCACCACCAGACGTTGGCGGCGTGCGCGGCGCGGAACGGGGCGATCGGGGTGGCCGGGCCGGACAGGTGCAGCTCGATGGTGTGGTCGCGGGTGATCCGGGCCGCGACGATCGCGGGCAGTCGCTTGCCACCGCGCACGGTGTTGCGGGCCAGGGTGCGCAGGGCGCGGTCCAGCAGCTCCAGCCCGGCCTTGTCCTGACGAACCATCAGTTCGTTCTCGAAGGCGGCGGCCTCGGCGTCGGGCATCGCGATGCGGTGCCGGGGGCGGCGGGCGCGCTGCTGGGTGCCGCGCTTGTGGGCGACGGTGCCGACCATGATGGCGGCGAGCAGCACGCCGACGGTCGAGGCGCCCAGGGCGATGCTGTAGTCGTCGCCGGGCGCCGGGTCGGCGTGCGCGGCGGGGGCGGGAGCGGGCGTGTGGGCGGGCTCGTGGGTCGGCGCCGGGGCCGTCTGCGGCACCCCCCGGCTGGGCGCACCCTGACCGGGGGCACCCGGCGCGGGAGCGGCCTGCGTCGGCGCGGGCGCCGGGGCCTGGGCGGCCGGGGATTGGGTCGCCGGGGCCTGCTCGGGCGCACCCGAGGACGCACCCGAGGACGTACCCGAGGGGGCCGGCGCCTGCCCGGAACCGGCCCCGGGGGCAGGGGCCTGCCCGGCCGGGGCGGCCGCACCCGGCACGGTGAGCACCATCCCCGGCTCCAGCACGTCCGGATCGGTCAGCCGCTCCCCGCCCGGCGCCTGCACGCCCTTGTTCGCCTCGAACAGCTCGGGCCAGGCCTCGGCATTCCCCAACTCCCGCTGGGCGATGGCCGACAGGCTGTCCCCGGACTGCACGGTCACCGTCTTCCGCCCGCCCGGAGCCGGCTCCGTCCCGGACTGCGGCGCCTGCGCCGGTGCCGGTGTCTGCGCCTCGGCGGGATCCTGCGTCGGAGCGGGCGCGGGAGCGGGAGCCTTCGCCTCGTCCGGCTTGGCATCCGACGGCATCAACAGTTCCCACCCGGGCTGGATCGGCCGCTCCGCGTCGAAGCGGATGCCCGAATCGTCCATCACCCGGCCGTCGTTGAGCTTGGCGATCTCCCCCCACCGCTCGCCGGAGCCCAGTTGGCGTTCCGCGATGGACCACAGGCTGTCCGCCGGGCGGCTGTCCCGCACGGTGTACGTGGGGTGCTGGTCCGCCGCCGGGGCCTTCGCCGGCGCGGGTTGGGCGGCGGGCAGCGCGGCACGCTGCACGCCCGGGGTCAACTGGGCCTGGACGGCCGGTCCGTGGGCCGTTTCCGACACCGTCGCGAAGGCCGAACCGGCCACCGGCAGCAGCGCGAGCACCGAGCCGACCAGCCCGGCGGCGAGCCGCTGGCTCCAGCCGAAGGCCGGGATCCGGCGGGCGATCCGGCCGCGCAGCTGGGCCGGGACCTCCAACAGGACGGAGAGCGCGAAGCACGCCCAGGCCAGCCAGCCGACCACCACCAGCAGCCAGAGGAACAGCCGCCCGTCGTCCGGACCGGTGAGCGCCTCGCCCACCCCGCCGGACGCGACCTCGCCCATCGAGGCGACCGCCTGGGTGCCGTACAGCAGAAGTGCGGGCACACCGAGCAGCAGGGCGAGCAGGGTGACCAGCGCGGCGAGCGCGGTGATCAGCGCGCCGCCGCGGCCGCGTCCGGCCCGGCGCCCGCCGCGGGCGTGCCCCCTCACTGTTCGCATCCCGTTCTTCCCGGTTCCACCCGGACCAACGGCGCTCCGACCGGTGGGCGCCCCACCGGTACGGGCCTGGGCGGTACGGGCCTGGTCCTTGGCACGTGGCGCGGCCATCAGTCGGTCTCCGCTTTCTTGACTCCGTGGACGAGGGTCGCACTGCCCTTGCCCGTTACCTTCCGCTGCCCGAGGGCGCCCAGCAGGACCGGCCGGTAGTCGGCCCGCACGGTGACGGTGACGACCTTGCCGTCATCGGAGAACGTGACGTCGTCGACCGTCAGCCCGTACAGGTCCAGGTAGGCCGCGGCGGCCTGCCGGACGTAGTCCTGCTGGACCTTGAAGCCCCTCCCCTGCAGTACGGCCGCCTGGTCGAGCTGCTGCCCCCCGACCCGCGCGGCCTCCTGGGCGTAGGCGTCGGTGCGCTCGGCGACCCGCAGTCGGCCGCCCGCGTCGATCACCAGCGCGATGACGAGCACCAGGTACGCCGCGCAGATCGCCACGAAGAGCGCGACCGCGCCCCGGTCGGACCGGCACCCGAGCCGGCGCAGGCCCGGGCGTCGCAGCCGGTTCAGCACCCGCATCCCCTCCCCCCGATCCGCACGATGTCTCCCCACCGGCCCCCACCGGGCGCCACTCGGTACCGTTGCGTCATCCCCCGGGCGCTCTCCGCTTCCGTCTCCCCCGCACGGGCCGTCCCCAATCCCCGCGCCGCGCCCGTTGCGGCCCGGGTGCCGCCCGTGTCGCCGACATGTGTCGTCGTCACGCGCCGCGGTAGCGGTCCATCACGGAGACGAACTCCCCGCTGAGGTGCTTCGTCACGGGCAGCCCGGACGGTCCGCCGAGCAGGTCGGCGAGTTCGACGTCGCAGACCACGGTGACCTTGACGGTCACCACCGGGCCGTCCTCGAGCTTCAGCTCGTCCGTGGTGACCCGGACGTCCTCGTGGCGGCAGGTGACGCCCTGCTGGTGCAGCGTCGCGAGGGCGGTGTCCTTGGCGGGCTTGTCCACCCCGGCCACGCTGCGCTGCAGCGAGCCGGTCCGGGCCCCGGCCCGGGCCGCGGCCTCCACCGTGCCGGCCGCGGTCTGCACCCGTCCGGCGGCGATCGCCAGCAGGACGAGACCGACCACGCCCGGGACGACGATCGCCGCCTCGATCGCGATCCCGCCCCGGTCCGGCCGGCGCAGCCGCCGTCGCCACCCGCCGGCGGGCCCCGGCGCCGCTCTCACGGTGTCACCGCCGGCGGGACGAAGCGCTCGCGCGGCGCCTCGGCGTACTGGCGGATGCTGGGTCCGGTGAGCCCGGGTACCAGCAGCGGGGGCGTCAGTTCCACCGTCACCTTGATCGTGTCGGCCGTGCTGCCGTCCGTTCCCACCTGGTACGCGTGCACGCCCTGCCGGTCCAGGAAGTCCCGGGCCTGCCGCTGGGCCGCCTCGTTCTTCACCACCTCCGTCGCGTTGCCCTGCACCCGCCCGGCGTCCACGCCCTCGCGGGCGGCGGTGAGCGCGACCTGCCGGTCGTACCAGATCAGCGCGGCCTGGACGACGAGCAGCAGGAGCAGCAGGACGACCGGGAAGACGATGGCCAGACTGATGCTCATCGACCCCCGGTCGCCGCGGCGGCGGAGCAGGCCGGTCACTTGGTGGCGCCCCCCGCGCCACCCGCGCCGCCGCCGGGCAGGTTCGGGTCCTGCTCGACCTTGGTGACCACCTTGTCCTTCAGCAGGTACAGCGCGGTCGCGACGGCGCCCGCGACGAACACCAACGCGATGATGGCGAGGGCGAGTTCGATGCTGATGGCGCCGCGGTCGCCGCGCGCCCGGGCGGCTCGCAGCCGGCCCAGCCGCAGCGTGAACAGCAGCAGGGCGAACTGCACGGGCAGCAACACGGGTCGCAGCGCCCGTCCTGCCAGCTGGGCGAGTCGTACGGTCATCGGGGTCTCCGGTGGTGAGGTGTGGTGTCAGCTGCTCTGGGACATCGGTCAGTTGAGCATCTGGTGCAGCGCGGGGAAGACGATCAGGACGGTCATCAGCAGGGTCAGGGCGGCGCCCGGCGCGACCATCCGCTCGCTGTCGGCGTTGGCGCGGGCCAGGTCCTCGGCGAGCAGTTCGCCGCGCAGGCCCTTGGCGCGGGCCCGCAGGGTGTCGTACACGGCGGCGCCGTCGTTGCCCGACAGCCGCATGATGTCGGCCACGTCCTGGAGCGGGCTGAGGCCCAACTCCTCGGCCAGGGCATCGAGTCCGGCCCAGGGCGGGAGCCGGTCGGTGGCCGCCCGCTCCAGCGCGTCGCGGATCCGCCGGAACACCGCGCCCTGCCCGACCGAGGCGGCGCGGCGCAGGGCCTCGGCGGGGCCGCAGTCGGCGGCTCGCTCCAGCGCGACGAGTTCCAGGTAGGCGGCGATGCCGTGCAGGTACTCGGTGCGGGCCTCCTTGGCCTCGCCCCGCACCACGGCGTCCGGGACGAACCACAGCAGCCCGGCCAGCAGCGGCCCGACGGCCAGCGGCAGGGCGAAGGGCAGGCCGACGTCCATCAGCACGGCCATCGCGCCCAGGTAGGCCGGCAGCACCAGGCCGAGCGCGGCGAACAGCAGCTTGTGCACCATGAACCGGGCCGGGGTGCGGCCGATCAGGGCGAGTTCGCGGCGCGGGATCGACACCCCGCGCAGGGTGAGCGAGCGCTCGCCGATCCGGTCGTACCAGCGCGGCCGCTCGTCCGGGTGCTGCTCGCGGTCCGCCGGGGCGCGGTGCAGCCGGTCCAGGGCCTGGCCGAGGTCCGGCGGAGCGGGCCGCAGTTCGGCGATCAGCAGGGCGAGGCCGCCGGCCGCGACGGCGCCGGCCAGCACGGGCCAGGGGGAGATCACCGGACCTCCCCGAGCTGCTCGACCGGCTGCTGCGCGGTTCCGCGGCGCCCGCCCTTGCTCCGCCGGTCCGGGGTGAGCAGCCGGGGCACCGGCGGGTGCGCGGCCAGGGCCCGCATCCAGGCGATGATCGCGACGAACAGGGCGGCGACCACGGCGAGCACCACCTGGCCGAGGAAGGTCCCGTACGGGCGGGTGTACTCGGTGTTGAAGGAGCCGACCGTGACGACCAGCACGATGATGCCGACCAGCCAGCGGATGGTGGTGCGGTGCTTGGCCCGGTCGGCCTCGATGGCGCGGCGCTGGCGGACCTCCTCGCGCACCGAGTCGGCCATGTCGGAGAGCGTCCGGGCCAGGCCCGGGCCGCTGTCCCCGGCTCGGAGCACCAGGGCGGCGAGCACCTTGTCGGCGGTGGCGTCGGCCAGGCTGTCGGCGAAGGCCTGCAGCGCCTCCTCGGGCCGCCAGCGGGCCTGCAGCCGGGCCGCCAGCTCGCCGATCTCGTCCTCCAGGGCGGCGGGGGCGGTGCGACGGCTGGTGACGATGGCCTGGTTGAGGCCGACGCCGAGCAGCAGCACGTCGGCGATCCGCTGGGTCCACTCGGACAGCGCCTCCAGCCGCTCGATCCGGTGGGTGTCCGGGCGGGTGGTGTCGAACAGCCAGGGCAGGCCGAAGACGGCCAGCGGCACCAGCAGCGCGGTCAGCGGGATGCCCGTGAACAGCCAGGCCAGCGGGGCGCCGACGAGCGCCAGCGGCAGCTGGATCCGGCGCAGCCGCACCATCCGCAGCGAGGCGGCGCCGGGGGCGCCGTACCAGAAGACGTGGGCGCGGCCGGCCAGCGGGTTCTCCCGGCGGGCGGACCCGTCCTCGTCGGCGGGCTCGCTGCCGCGGACCCAGGCCACCAGGGCGACCAGGCCGCCCGCGACCGCCAGCCCGCACAGGGCGAAGAGCAGCATCACCGGGCGCCACCGCCGATCCGCAGCTGCAGCGGGGTGGTCCAACTCCCGTACCGGGAGCCGAGCAGCGAGGCGTCGAAGCCGGCCCGGCGCAGGTCGTCCAGGCACTGCGGCGGGGTGTGCGGGACGGCGCGCGGCTCGCCGAGGTCCGGCCGGGGGCCGAAGACGGTGTTCAGCGCCGGCCGGCCGCTCTCGCCGAGGCCGGTGACCTCCAGGACGTGGGAGACGAAGCGGTGCCGGCGTCCACCGACGGCGGTCTCGTCGACCATGCTGACGTGCACGATGAGGTCCAGGGCGTTGGCGGTGAGCCGGTAGGCGAGCGCGTCGGTCATGTGCGAGCCGTACTCGAGGCAGAGTTCGGCGATCCGGTCGACCACCATGTGCGGGCCACGGGCGTGCAGGGTGCACATCGAGCCGCCCTCGCCGTTGGTCATCACCCGCAGCATCGGGACGACCTCGCCGGAGCGGACCTCGCCGACGATGATGCGCGAGAGCGTCATCCGCAGCGCGGCCGGAATGAGGTCGCCGATGCTCAACTCCCCGGCGAGACGGCCCTCGACGCGCTCGCCGTTGCCCTCGCGGGCCTCCATCGGGACGACCTGCCGCAGGTGGCCGAGGGTGTGCAGCCAGAGCTCGAACTCCGACTCCAGGGTGCCGATCCGCTCGTCCGGCGGGATCTCGGCGGCCATCGCGCGCAGCAGGCTGGTCTTGCCGACGCCCTGGGTGCCGGTGATCATGACGTTCTTCCGGGCCCGGATCGCGGCGGCCAGGAAGGCGGCCAGGGTCGCGTCCAGGGTGCCGAGTTCGACCATCTCCGGCAGGGTCGCCGAGGCCACCCGGTGGCGCCGGATCGCCACGTACGGGCGGGGCGTCACCTCGGTGAGCGCCTGGAGGCGCATGCCGCCCTCCAGGCGCAGTGCGAGGGTCGGGCTGGCGGTGGACAGGCTGCGCTCGCCGCCGCCGTGCTGCCGGGCCAGGTCCTGGAGAAGCTCGACCAGTTCGGCATCGCTGTCGGCCACCGGCGGGACCTGGCGCAGGGGTTGGTGCACCTTGGAGACCCAGACGTCGTCGCAGCCGTTGATCAGGATGTTCTCGATCTCCGGGTCGTCCAGGTAGGGCTGGAGCCGGCCGGCCCGGAACAGCAGATCGAAGACGGCCTCGGCGAGGGCGCGGTCCTGCTCCCGGGTGGGCGGGATGCCGTGGGTCTGCGCGTACGCGTCGGACCAGCGGGCGACCGACTCCTCGATCAGCGCCCGGCCGCGCTGGCGGCGGGTGGCGCGGTCCGGTTCGGAACCGGAGGCGGTGGTCAACCGGCTGATCTGCTGGTGCAGTTCGGCCGCGACCTGGCGCTTGAGCTCGCGCGCGACCTGCGGATCGACGGCCGGCCGGGTGGCGGCGCCGCGCACGTCCAGCGAGGGCAGCTGGGAGGGCACGGCGGTGGGCCCGGCGGGCTGGGGCGCGACCGGGCCGGGCCGGTACGCCTGCGGTTGCGGCTGCGGCTGCGGCTGCGGCTGCGGCTGCGGCGGCGCCGCCGGTACGGGCGGGGCCCAGGGCAGGGCGGCCGGGTCGGCCGCCGGGTGCTGGTGCAGGGGGCTACCGCGCACGGAGCACCTCCCCGGGGTTGTACGGGCACTGGTCGTCCACCTGACGATCCGTCAGCATCGGTCGCTGCAACTGGTACTGGCCGTCCTCGTCGTCCGGCCCCGCCGTCTGGACGTGCGCCGGGAACGGCGCCGGGGCGGCGGGTTGCGGCGCCAGTCCGGCGAGTGGTGCGACCGGGCCGGTGGCGATCACCGGCGGGGTGTACGAGGGCGGCTCCGCCTCGCCTCGGCCGTGGACCGACGGCCCGTGGGCGGACTGGCCGTAGCCCGGCTGACCGTAGCCGGACTGGCTGTAGCCGGGCTGGCCGTTGGCCGGCTGCCCGTACGGCGCCGGCCCGGGCACCGGTGACGCCTGCGGCACCGGAACCGTCGGCGCCACCGGCACGGGTGCGGCGGGGGGCGGCCCGCCCGGCGCCGCGAGCCGGGTGGCGGGCGCGGCTGCGGGCGCGACTGCCGGAACCGCGTTCGGCACGAGCCGGTGCCGCCGACGGCGGACCAGCAGCTGCACCTCGTCCGCCGCCGACCGTGCCGTGCGCATCAGCTCCGAACGGATGAACCGCCGGTCGGTGGTGTCCCCGCCGTCGGAGAGCACCCGAGCGGTGCGGGCGGCGTGCGGCAGCACCCCGAGCAGCGGCAGGCCGAACTCCCGCGACACCTCCGCCCCCGAGTACGGCCCTTCCGCGATCAGCAGCAGTCCGAGCGCGTCCGTCCCGGTTCCGGCGGCAACCAGGTCCTCGCCGAGCGCGGCGAGCCGGGGGCGGGCCGCGCTCAGCCCGCGCAGCGTGCTGCGGACGGTCACGGCCACCACGTCCGCACGGCGGGCCAGTACCGCGCTCGTCCCGGTGGCGCCGGAGCGGCCGAGGTCCACGATGACGTCGTACCCCTGCTGCTCGATGCCGTGGAGCAGTTCGGCGAGGGGCTCCCAGGTGTAGGCGAGGCCGGGAGCCTGGGCCGGGTCGGTGAGGCCGGGCAGCAGCAGCCGTTCGGCGTTGCCCTCGGGCGAGAGGTCGATCAGCTGCTCCCAGATGGTCTGGGCGAGCAGTCCGCGCCGGTCGGCGACGGCCAGGTTGCGCAGCCCGTAGACCGCCTCGACCCGGCCCTCCAGGGCGCCGGCGAGCACCGCTCCGCCGTCCGGGTCGGCCTCGACCAGCAGGATCCGCCGGCCGGGCTGGAGCGGCCAGGCCAGCAACAGGGCCAGGGCGGTGGTGGTGGCACCGGGCGCACCCGGACCGCCGACCACCGCGACCACCGCCATCAGGCGCCACCCGTTCCAGCCGGGGCCGTCGGCGCGCCGGCCCCGCCGGAGGGCGTCGCTCCGGAGGGCGCCACGACGGACGGGGCGGCCGTGGGGGAAGCCGGGGTGCCGGACCCGGACGGACCGGACCCGCCCGCGGCGGCCCCGCGCGGGGCCAGCAGCACCTGGATCCGCCCGCCGGCCACCCACTGCGCCAGCCGGGGCCCGTCCGCCGAGCCGATGGCCACGTCGATCACCTGGCTGCCGTCGGTGTCCACCCGGCCGACCGTGATGACCGTCGCGGCCAGCGAGTCGGGCCGGCCGTTGTCGGGGGTGTTGACCACGACGATCTGCACCCCTGGCTGGAGCCGGCTGGCGGGCAGCTGGGTGCGCTTGGCGGACACGCCGACCACGATCTGCCCGGGCTGAACGGTCAGGCCCTGCGCCAGGTCCGAACCGGTCAGCATGGAACCGCGCTTGAGGTCGGTGGCCGCCCGCATGCCGACCGCCTTGGAGCGGTCCTGGGCGGAAACCGGGTGCAGCGCCGGGTCGCCGGCGATCCGGGCCACCACCAGGTCGTCGTCGGTGATCACCTGCCCCCACGGCACGTCCCGGGCCAGTGCCAGCACCGCGACCCGCTGGCCGGTGCTGTTGTAGAGGGCGGCACCTCCGAGCCCGCCGGTCGCGATCAGCGCGACCGCCATCGCCAGCACCGCGGGGCGCCGCCGTCGGGCCCGCATGGTCCGGCCGGGCGCGTGCGGCACCGCCCGGCCCCGGCCGCCTCCGCCGCCCTGCTCCTGCTGCTCCGGCAGCGCCACGGACACCGCGGCGCCGGCGGGTGTGCCGGATCCCGGCGTCGCGAATGTACGGTTCTCCACCGGGTTCCGCCCTTCCCTCGTTCGCTTTCCGGATCGTCAGTGGCCGAATGTCCGCCGCGGCGCGGTCAGTTGAGGACCTGAACCTCGGCGACCTTGACCGTGAAGGGGCCGCTGTCCTGTGGGGGCATCGCGATCGTGTACTTCTCCGGGTTCGGCCCCGTCACGACCACGTCGGCCACCCAGTGGGTGGACACGGTGGCGGTGAAGACGCCGTTCTGCTTGGTGCCCGAGCCGACCGTGAACTCGTAGCCGCAGTCAGGTGACTCAGTGCCGCCGTACTTGGGGTCGTACGGCGTTCCGGCCGTCGCGCACTCCTTGGTGCGGCCGTCGCCGAAGTCCCAGGTGGCGCCGGTCAGTCGGGCCGTGACGGTGACGGTGACGCCCCCGGATGCCGCGTTCCCCGGCTTGGGCGGCGTCGCGTTCTCCGCCCAGAGCCAGACCGGCGCGTTGACCACCGCCGTGCCGCCGGGCGCGACCCGGCCCACCGGCGCCGGGAGGTGGACCCGGTCCCTGGCCTCCCGCTTGAGCTCCGCCACGCTCTTCACCCGCTGCCCGGTGGGCACGAAGACGAACTGGGCGCCGTCCTGGCCCCCGTTCGTCTGCGGGCAGACCTTCGAGTAGATCGAGCCGTCCGAGGGCTTGTTGGTGCGCCAGGCCGAGTCGTCCGCCGGGGGCTGCTTGTCCAGCTCGCGGTAGTAGCAGCCCTCGTCACTGTCGAACGAGCCCCACTGGGGGTCGTAGCACGCCCACTGCACTCCGTGGTAGCTGCACAGTTCGGACCCGCCGTCCGACCCTCCGCCGTTTCCGCCCGGATTCGCGGGGGGAGTCGTTCCGCCGGAATCGGCGTGCGCGCAGATCACGTTGGGGAAACACTGTTCGGCCCCGCCGCTCGGCGGTTCGTCCGCCGTCGCCGTCACCGCCGAGCACAGTAGCAAGCCGGCCGACAGGGATGCGACGGCCGCGAATCGTCCGGCCGGTTTCCGCGCGTTCAGCATGTCCGGTCCACCTCCCGAGTGAACTCGTAGATCAGCCAATGTGCTTGGAACCTGCGCAGGGAAGCGGTCGCGACGTACCGGTTCAGGCGCCCGCCCGGATCCTTCGCCGTCCCGGTGACGGCGTCGACGCGGTGCCAGTCCGAAAGATCGACGCAGTCCTCGATCACGGCGGTCTGCGGATCGGCTTTCAGGTCAATCACCTTCACCACCGCGGAATTGCGCGGCGTTCCGGTCATCACCACTTTGGCGTCGTGGAGTTGGTGCAGCCCGACCAGGGTGTCGGACAGGGCGCGCCCGGAGGAGTACTGCGCCAGTGCCGATCCGTCCGAATCCGTACGTCCGAACGCCTCGGCCTGGGCCTGCCACCAGTCCTGATAGGTCTTCACGGCCAGCCGCCCCATGGCTCCCTCCGGGCCGTCGCTCGGCGCGATCGTGGCGTTTACCGAACCACCCGAAGGAGTTAACGGCCCCACTCCCGCAACCGTCGGCGCGGGCGAACCGAGACGATCGACGGAACCACTCGCACCACCGCTCGCACACGCGCCGAGCAGTAACACCAGAACCGCCCCGCCAGTCCC
Source organism: Kitasatospora sp. NPDC017646 (assembly GCF_044329365.1). Lineage (NCBI taxonomy): Bacteria > Bacillati > Actinomycetota > Actinomycetes > Kitasatosporales > Streptomycetaceae > Kitasatospora > Kitasatospora sp. NPDC017646. The sequence continues at coordinate 147,950 of NZ_JBIRJC010000003.1, forward strand.
AACCGCCCCAGGGCGCAACACATTTCCGCGCTGCCGCATCGCCCCACCTCGTCGCGACCGAGCTGATCCGTGATCCACGGCCGCCAGGAGAATTCCGCCGTCCCGCCGATGTTTCCGCTGGGGATCGATTCTTCGCCAACCCACCCCATCACGGCAACACCTCAGGCCCCCTGACCTTACGCGGAAGGCGGTTCCGTCGGGGCACTTTCCCGCCACAGGACGGCCAACAGTTCTTCGGAAAGCGACAATCCGGCCAATGCGCCCCGAACCGCGGCCCGATTGCGCATCAACAGGCGCCCGCCGTTCGGCGGAACGAGCAGGCGCGCGCCCGGCGCACCCGAACTACCGGACGGACCGCCCCCGTCGAGCAGTCCGGCCACGGCGGGCTGGAGGTCCAGTGGGGCGACGGCCGCCGGGGCACCCGGGACGCCCTGCCGCAGGACGGTGGTGAGCGCCCGGCTGAACGAGCCCTCGTCGCCCGGCAGCACGGCGTCCCGGCCGCGTCTGCCCGGGGCGTAGCGGCCGATCCGGCCCCACAGGGGAACCCTCGAGTAGCTGAGCAGTTCGCCCGCGGTGTCCTCGCCGGTGCGCTCCAGTGCCGTCCAGGTGTCCCGGTCGGCCACCGCGTCGACCAGCAGCAGCGCCTCGTCCTGGTCGCCGTGCACCATCGCGCTGACCACCCAGTCCCACGCCAGGCCGCGCCGGTAGGAGTTGGCGGGCGTGCTGCCGCCGGTGACAAGGGCGAGCCGGCGCCCGCGCGGGTCGGCCACCAACTGGCCGACCAGGCAGACCACCAGCCAGCGGCCGGGGTGCTGGGCGGCGTGGCGGACGGCGGTGAGCATGGCGTTGGCGTCCGCGTCCGGCGCCACGGCGCTCACCCGGCAGCCCGCCGCCCCGGTGTCGAAGCACATCCCGGGCAGCACCTCGGCCAGCAGCCGGGCGCCCGCCGGCGCGTGCGCCGAACCGCCGAAGGCCCGGTCGGGCCCGCCGTCCGCCCCGATCACCACCAGATCGACTCCGCCGGCCATCCGTCCGCCCCCTCCTCCGCCACCCCTCCACCGATCCCGCCGCCGGGCAGGCTACCGCTCCGGGCGGGCGCCGACGGGGCTCCCGACCCGTCCGCCCCGGGACCATGGGCCCTATCGACGCACGCGCCGACCGAGGACGATCGGACGCATGGAGCGTGAGGACCGTGTGGAGACCCTGAGTGAGGCCGAGTGCCTGCGGCTGCTCAGCACCGTGCCCGTCGGGCGCGTGGTGTACACCGAGCACGCGCTGCCGGCCGTCCTGCCGGTCTCCTTCGAGGTCCTGGACGGGCGGCTGGTGCTCGCCGTGCGCCGGGGAAGTGCCACCGCGCGCGGGCTCGACGGCACGGTGGTGGCCTTCCAGGCGGATCTGCTGGACCCGGTCACCCGCACCGGGTGGAGCGTGCTGGTGCACGGGCGGGCGGACGCGGTCAGTGACCCCGAGCAGGTGCGCCGGGTGCTGCGCTCCGGGCTGCGGCCGTGGGTGGGGGATCCGGAGCCACTGTTCATCGCGCTGGTGCCGGAGCTGGTCAGCGGCCGCCGGCTGTTCCCGACCGGGCCGGGACCGTCGGGGCAGGGGGCGCTGGGGCAGGGAGCCCTGGGCCAGGGTGCACTGGGCCAGGGGGCGCTGGGGCAGGGCTCCGTCGGGCGGCGGCTGCTGTGGCCCTGAGCTGGCCTTTCGCACTCCGCTCCTGACAGGTACCGGTGGGTAGGCATACGCTTCCGGCGTCCTGACCCCTCCCCGGGAACCGTCCCCCTCCAGGAGCGCACCGTGACGACCTTCGCCTCCCTCGCCGAGCTGACCGCCGCCGTCGGCACCGAGCTGGGCACCAGCGAGTGGCACACCATCGACCAGCGGAAGATCGACCTCTTCGCCGAGGCCACCGGGGACCACCAGTGGATCCACGTGGACCCGGAGCGGGCGAAGGAGAGCCAGTTCGGCTCGACCATCGCGCACGGCTACCTGACGCAGTCGATGATCCCGGTGCTCGCCAAGGAGTGCTACGGCGTCGAGGGCGTGCGGATGGCACTGAACTACGGGTCGGACAAGGTGCGCTTCCCCGCCCCGGTGCCGGTGGGCACGGCGATCCGGGCCACCGCCGAGCTGCTCTCGGCCACCGAGGTCCCGGGCGGGGTCCAGGCGGTGGTGCGGTTCACCATCACCAGCGAGCACAGCACCAAGCCGCACTGCGTCGCCGAGGCGATCACCCGCTTCTACGCGTAGCCGCGAGGCGGCGTGGCCGCACGGCCGCGGAACGGGCGCGGAACGGGCGCGGGGCCGGGCAGGGCTCGGGGGGCGGAGGTCGGGCACGCGCGGGCAGGCGTCGGGTACGCCGATTGCACCGTGCCGGGCCCTCCACCGAGTCCGAACGGCCCATGGCGAGTAACGTCCGACGAGATGGTTGTCGTACCCCAGGCCTCATGAGCCCCCGGGATACGCGCCCGGCCTGCCCGGTAGCCGTGACCGTCCCTGGAGGAGCCGTGCCCCGCCCCGCCCCGTGGTTCTCCCGCCTCGCCGGTCTGACTTCGCAGTTCGCCCCACCGCCCGCCGGGAAACCCGCCGTCCCGGTGCGGGCCGTGCCGGAACGGGCCGTCCCCGGCCTGGCCGGGCTCCCCCGCGCCGCCTGGCACCAGGTCCGCACGGACGCCTTCGGAGCCGAGCCCAAGGGCGAACGGCTGGCGCGAATCCGCCGCTCGCCCCAGTTCGTCGACGGCGCCTTCCGCAACCCGGTGCCGACCCGCCGCCTGGTCTACGAGCGGACCCCGCTGGAGATCACCCGCGCCCAGCTGAGCAGCGACAAGACCCGCAGGGCGCCGGCCGCCGCCGTGCCGGTGCACCGGCTGCTCCCGGTGGACCTGGCCGGCCCGCCGGCCTCCGGACTGCGGCTCACCTGGCTCGGACACGCCACCGTGCTCGCCGAGATCGGCGGACGGCGCGTCCTGCTCGACCCGGTCTGGGGCGAGCGATGCTCCCCGTTCGGCTGGACCGGGCCCAGGCGGCTGCACCCGGTGCCGCTTCCGCTGTCCGAACTCGGACCGGTGGACGTGGTGGTGATCTCCCACGACCACTACGACCACCTCGACATGCGGACCGTACGGGCCCTGATCGGCAGCGGTGCGGTGTTCGCCGTACCGCTCGGGGTCGGGGCGCACCTGGAGCACTGGGGCGTGCCGGCCGGGCGGATCGTGGAGCTGGACTGGTGGGAGTCGGTCGAGGTCGCCGGGCTGACCCTGACCGCCACGCCGGCCCGGCACTACTGCAGCCGGGGTCCGCGCACCAGCACGCTGTTCCTCTGGGCGTCCTGGGTGGTGGCGGGCGGCGGGCACCGGATCTTCCACAGCGGGGACACCGGCTACTTCCCCGGCTTCGCGGAGATCGGGCGCCGACTCGGACCGTTCGACGCGACGATGGTGCAGGTCGGCGCGTACAGCGAGTTCTGGCCCGAGGTGCACATGACCCCAGAGGAGGGCGTACGGGCGCACCTGGACCTCGGAGGCAAGCTGATGCTGCCGATCCACTGGTGCACCTTCAACCTCGCGATCCACCCGTGGGAGGAGCCCGCCGAACGCGTGGTCGCCGCTGCCCAGGCGCTCGGCGCCCACCTGGCCGTCCCCCGCCCCGGCAAGCCCTTCGAACCCGCCGACCCGCCGGCCCTGCGGCTGTGGTGGCGCGCCGTCGCGGCCAAGCCTCGCGGCATCGAGCCGCTGGTCGCGGAGCGGGCGGAGGCGCGCGAACAGGTGACGGATGCCAGTGAACAGATTTCAGACTCTGTCATCTGAAATCTGTTCGCTGAATTCTGTCTCCTGTCATCCGTTCGCCACTCGGCCACCGGCGCCCGACATGCAATGAAACACGTTCTACTCGACTCAAGCGTTACCCAGGTCACACCACCGCCCGGTTGGCTTCTGCCACTATGGGCCCGTGACCGACCTGACAGAACAGCAGAGGCCGACCGATCAGGCACCCGACCAGGACAGCCCGTTCGCCGAACTGCTGGAAATCGAGCAGCTGGACGAGAACACGTTCCGGGGCCGCTGCCACGCCGGCGCCCCGATGCGCGCCTTCGGGGGCCACGTCGCCGCCCAGGCCCTCGCCGCCGCCGGACGCACCTGCGCCGGACAGCGCACGGTGCACTCGCTGCACGGCTACTTCATGCTGCCCGGTGACCCGACCCGGCCGATCGACTACCAGGTCGAGCGGCTGCGCGAGGGCTTCACCTACAGCACCCGCCGGGTCCGGGCGGTGCAGGAGCGGAACGAGATCTTCAACCTCACCGCCTCCTTCAAGCTCCCCGAGCCGGCCGCCGGCGACCGCCACCGCGTCATGCCCCCGCTGCCCGCCCCGGAAGCCCTGCCCGACGCCTTCTCCCACTGGGACGAGGAGCTGCGCGCCGCGATCAAGAGCTCCGACGGCTTCCGCGACCTCGAACTGCGCTTCGTGCCGCCGGACGCCCCGGGCACGCCGCCGGCCGTCCCCGGGATGCCCCAGCAGTTCGTCTGGCTGCGCATCGCCACCCCGCTGCCGGACACCGACCCACTGCTGCACGCCTGTGCGCTCACCTACCTGTCCGACCTCACCCTGGCCTCCACCGCCGGGCTGCACGAACAGCCGAACTTCTTCCAGCGCACCGAGCCGCCCCGCCTGCTGATGACCTCGCTGGACCACGCGATGTGGTTCCACCGCCCGTTCCGGTCCGACGAATGGCTGCTGTTCGCCCAGCGCAGCCCGTCCGCCTCGGACGGCCGCGGCCTGTCGCTCGGCGAGTTCTACGACCAGGACGGCCGGCTGGTCGCCTCGGCCGTCCAGGAGGCACTGATCCGCAGGTTGCCGTAGCGCTCCGGCGCTCCGTCAGCCGCCCGGGGAGCCGCCGGACGCCCCGGCGCGCCCCCGGAGCAAGCCCGGTTGCCGCCGGGCGAAAGGAAGGGGGCCGGTCGGCGTCATACTACTGAGCGGCCCCGGCCCGTATCATGGTGCGGGTGACCAAGGTTGACCTGTCACCACGGCCGGTGGAGGCGATGTCTCCGCGTCAGCTCGAACGCCGCGAAAGCCTGATCGCGGCCGCGCTCGCCCTGGTGAACGAGATCGGCGTCGAGCGGCTGCAGATGAAGCAGGTCTGCGAGCGGTCCGGAGTCGCCCTGGGGACGGCGTACCGCTACTTCTCCTCCAAGGACCACCTCCTGGCGGCGGCGATCGCCGAGTGGCACCGCCTGCTGCTGGCGGACCTGGTGGCCGAACTGCGGGGACCGCGGGCCGGGCTGGGGGCCACGGACCGGGCGGTGCGGTTCGTCCGGGGCGGGATGCGGGCCTACCAGCGCCAGCCCGAACTGGCCCGGCTACGGGTGGCCGTCGCCGCCTCCACCGACCCCTTCGCCAGCGAGGCGCTGCAGGGCATGGCCCGGGAGGACAGCGCCGCCCTCCAGGCGGTGACGGCCGAGGTGCCGGCCGCGGCCAGCGAGCTGGTGCGGCACATCGTGGCGCACGCCTGGCAGGGCGAACTGACCGCCTGGGTGACCGGCCGCACCACGCTCGGGGACGCCCGACGGCGCCTGGAGGACGTGGTGCGGCTGGTGCTGAACCCGTACGAAACCCACTACCCGGCCCCGTACGAGGTCCAGTCCACCGGCTGAGCCCGGGCCCGGGGCGGCTCGGACCACCGTCCGAGGAGCACCACCCGGGGACCACCGCCCGGACCACCGCCCCGGGCCACCGCCCGGGGCGGCTCAGACCACCGTCACCGGGTGCGCCACCACCGCGCCGAACAGGTAGCCCTCGCGGTTGAAGGCCTCCCGTTCGGGCTGGGTGGCGCCCCGGCGGTCCGTCGCACGGGCGCGCAGTTCGTAGCGGCCGGGCCTTTCGGGGCGCCAGACGGTGCTCCAGCGCGTCCAGTCACCGGCGCACGGCTCCTCGGCCAGCTCGGCGGTCCGCCAGCTCAGGCCGCCGTCGGTGCTCACCTCCACCTGCCGCACCGGTGCCGTGCCGGACCAGGACCGCCCGTGCAGCCGGTGCTCGCACCCGGCCTCCAGCCGCGCGCCCTCGGCAAGCTCGAAGGCGGACTTGACGACCTGGGTGGTGAGCGCGGCCCCGCCGCCGGGCGGGTGGCCCGGGCCGAACATCCGGTAGAACTCGGTGTCCCAGGGCGAGTGGAGCGGGTGGTCGGCGACCTCGATGCTGCCGACCCACTTGATCGAGGCGATGCCGACCCAGCCGGGCACCACCAGCCGCACCGGCGCGCCGTGGTCCGGGGTCAGCGGCTCCTCGTTCATCTCGTACGCGAGCAGTACGTCGTCCAGCGCCTTGGCGATCGGCAGCGGGCGGCGCACCGGGCCGTAGTTGGTGCCGTCGACGACGTAGTCCGGGTCCAGACCGGTCGGCAGCACGTCGACCGCCGCGTCGGTCAGCCCGGCGGCCCGCAGCACCTCGGCGAGCCGGACGCCCCGCCAGCTCGCCGAGCCGATGCTTCCGAGCGTCCACGGCGTGCCGGGGGTGAGCCGGCCCTGCTGGCGGTGGAAGTAGCTGCGGCCGTTGCCGGCGCACTCGATCAGCGCGTGGATCCCCGTGGCGGGCAGCGCCCGCAGGTCGTCCAGCGCGAACTCGACCGCCCGCTCGGGCGCCGGGGCGCCGCGCAGGCCGCTGCCGAACAGCTTCAGCCGCCAGCCGACCGGGTCGATCAGCGGGGTGCTGGTGTGGTTGCGGACGAAGAACCGTTCCACCGGAACGTGACGGCCGACGGTGGCCTGGCCGTCGGCGTCGCGCAGCGCCTCCCACCTCATCTCGGCGTTGGTGTCGCGCTGGACGAACCACTGGGCAGGCAGTGGCTTGACGATTCCGGGCACGTTGACGCTTCCGGGCACAGGCCTGGCACCTCCTCGGCGACCGCCCGGCCCGGGGCGAACACCGGAGCGGCCAACGCGGGCACGGTGAGCGCCCCGGCGGCGGAGCGCAGCGGCATCCGGACGGCACTGTCCGGATGGCGCTCCACACCCCAGCGTAGGCTCTCCGGCGCGTTCCGTGACCGGGGCGGGTGCCGAGGCCTTCCACTTGACCTTCTCACCGGTGTGAACTCCTAGCGTTCCCGGCGTCGGAACGGGCCCCGCTCGACCAGGCGCCCGCTCGAACCAAGCGGGCCGTTCGACCAAGCGGCCCGCTCGATCAAGCACCGTCCCATCAAGCACCGAGGAGCACCCGTGCCGTCCACGTCCCCCGCCCCCACCCTCGCCCCGCTCGCCCGGATCGTCCAGGGCTCCGGCCCCGGCCTGCTGCTCGCCCACGGCGCCGGGGGCAGCGCCCGGGACAACTGGGGCCCGCTGCTGCCCGACCTCGCCGCGCACCGCACCGTCGTCGCCCCCGACTACCCCGGCTCCGGCGACAGCCCGTACGAGCCGGGCGAGCCCACGCTGGACGAGTACGCCGACCGGCTGGTCGCCGCGGCCGACGAGGAGGGCCTCGACACCTTCGACTTGGCCGGATTCTCACTGGGCGCCGCCGTCGCCGTCCGGATCGCCAACCGCCACCCCGGGCGGGTCCGCTCGCTGCTGCTGATCGCGGGCGTGGCCGGCGGTTCGGCCCGGACGAGCGCCCTGGCCGAACTCATGGTCAGGCTCCGCGACCAGCCCGCCGAGCTCGCCGACGTGATGCTCACCGTCGTGCTCGGCCACAGCTGGGTGGACGCGTTGCCCGCCGACCAGCTCGCGGCGCTGCGCGAGGGGCTCAAGTCCCCGCTGCCGACCGGCTTCCCACAGCAGTTCCGGCTCGCCGCCCGGGCCGACGTCCGCGCCGAGCTGGCCTCGACAGCCGTGCCCACGCTGGTCGTCAGCACCGTCGAGGACATGCTCGTCCAGCCGTCCCAGCACCGCCTGCTGGCCGATGGCATCCCCGGCGCCCGTTTCGTCGAACTCCCCTGCGGACACCTGCCGATGGTCGAGGCGCTGCCCCAACTGCGGGAGGTGGTTCTGGAGTTCGTGAAGAACTGAACCAGGGATCCGGCGCGGGGAGACCGGCGCGGCCGGGAACACCCCGGCGGCGGCCCGCGTTGGCCCGATCATGCGCATCGGAGAACTCGCCCGCCTGACCGGGGTGTCCGCCCGTCTGCTCCGCTACTACGAGGAGCAGGGCCTGCTCCGGCCCGCCCGCACCACGTCCGGCTACCGCCAGTACGGCGAGGAGGACACCGTACGGGTGTGGCAGATCCGCAGCCTGCTCGCGGCCGGCCTGCCGACCCGGATCATCGCCGAGATCCTGCCCTGTGCCACCGGCCCGGTGCCCGCCCTGACGGCCTGCCCGAACCTGCTCGCCACCCTGCGCGGCGAACTCGCCGACCTGGACGCCCGGATCGACGACCTCACCCGCAGCCGCCGGGTGCTCTCCCACTACCTGGCGACCGCGCACGCGCCGAGCGAGGAGCAGGCGGCCTGACCGGCCGGAGCGGGCGCGCCGAGCCTGGCCGGCCCTGGCACGGACAACCCTGGCACGGACAACCCTGGCACGGACGGGCGTGACAAGGACGGGCGTGGCATGGCCGGGCCTTGCAGCGACGAACCTGGCCGCGCTGCCCTTCGTCGTCGTGATGCTGCTGCCGTGCGTGTCCGTGGCGAAGGAGCTCCGCGAGGCCCGGCCGCCGGCCCCTTTCGCTTCCAACCCGCCCACGGTCTGCGGGACACCGTACGGGTCGCCGTGGGCGAGCCGCTCGCCGAGCGTGGACGGACCCGCTGACCAGCACATACGCCCCATCCGTGGGCCGGGTGGGGCGTATGCGGCCAACCGACGCCCAACCCCCCTCCGGACTTCACCCGCGCGTACCGACCGTTCACACCGTCCTGGAACCCTCCCTGTCATGAACGCCAGCCTTCAGGCGCCCTACCAGGAACCGCGCTTCCCGCTCCCCCGGCGCCACCGTCGCCTCCTCGCCTGCACCGCCGTCCTCGCCTCCATCGCCCTGGGCACCCTCGGTGTCGGCGCCACCCTGGAGACCGTCCGGCACGGTGCGCTCGCCGCCACCACCGCGAGCAAGTAGCCGCCGCCCTTCCGGTGGCGGACCAGCGGCCGGTACCGGCGCCGGAAACCGGGAGCCGGTTGCGGACCGAAGATCATCCAGCGCTAGGATCGCCTCGCAACACGACGCGAAGGGGATGCAGTGGCGCGGGTTGCGATCATCGGTGGCGGTATCAGCGGGCTGGGGACAGCGCTCATGCTCGGCCGACGAGGCCACACGGTCACGCTGTTCGAACAGGACACCCGGCAGGCCGCAGAGGACCTGGACCAGGACTTCTACCAGTGGAACCGGCCCCGGGTCCCGCAGGCCAACCAGCCCCACTCGTTCCTCGCCCCCGTCCGCACCGTGCTGCGCACCGAGGCCCCCGACGTCCACGCGGACCTGCTGGCCCGCGGAGCCCGGGAGTACCACGACTTCGACTGGTTCGACCAGCACCCCCCGCACCGGGCCGGCGACGAGGAACTGGTGACGCTGCGCACCCGCCGCATCGTGCTGGAAGCCGCCCTCACCGCGGCCGTACGGCGCGAACCCACCGTCGAGGTGCGGCGGGGCTCCCGGGTGAGCGGCCTCACCGTCGAGGACGGCGCCCCGCCCCGGGTCACCGGCGTGCGGACGGACACGGGCACCCACCCGGCGGACCTCGTGGTCGACACGGCCGGGCGCCGCTCGCCGGTCCCCGCCTGGCTGGTCGCGGCCGGCTGCCGCCCGCCCGCGGTCGACAGCCACCGCACCGGGATCACCTACGTGTGTCGCTGGTACCGCCTGCGCGCCGACGGCCCGCGCGACCCCGGCCGGGTGAAGACCGGCTCGGCCGCCGGGTTCGCGCTCGCCGGCGTCTTCCCTTCCGACAACGACACGTTCGCGCTGAGCATGGTGCTCTCCACCCGCGATCCGACCCGCGGCGCCCTCACCGACCCCGCCGTGTTCGAGGCCATATCCCGGCACTTCCCCGCCTGCGCCGCCTGGCTCGACCTCGACCCCGAACCCCGGTCGCCCGTCCTGGCGATGGCCGGCCTGGACAACCGCTGGACCTCCCTCACCGACGACGCAGGCCCCGTCGTCACCGGTCTGGTCAACGCCGGGGACAGCCTCGTCCACACCAACCCCACCCTCGGCCACGGCGTCGCCCTCGGGCTGCGCGCCGCCCAGTACCTCGCCGGCCACGCCGACCAGGTCGCCGCGGACCCCACCGGCTACCACGCCTGGACCGCCGACGCCCTCCGCCCCTGGTTCGACGCCCAGGTCACCGCGGACCGCGCCAACGAGCGACGCCTCACCGACAGTTCAGCCCTGCCCGACCGCCGGGCCGCCGCCCTCGCCGCCTGCGCCTTCGACGACCCGGTCGTCATGCGGGCCCGCGCCCACGTACGCCACCTCGTACAGACCCCCGACGTCGCCTACGCCACCGAGGAAGTCGACCAGGCCGTCACCAGCTGGCTCGCCGCCCACCCAGACTTCACCCCCCAGCACGACGGCCCCACCCGCGCCCGGTGGGACGCCCTGATCCCTGCGTGACCCCACCCGGCTCGACCCCGCGCCGAGCGTGCCGGCTCTTCCGTCCCGGGAGAACCTCCTGCCCCTGAACCACCCCGGATCGAAGGGACGTTGGCAGCCGAAGTGCGCCGGCCACCGCCCGGGAGCAGCAACCGCGCGGGGGCGCGGAGCCCGACATCAGCGGCCCGGCGGTTCGCTACGTGCGCAGGCCCTCGCGGGCCGGGGGCGGGACGGTGGGACGGGAGTGGCGGCCGCTGCCGGGGGTTGGGTGGAGGTCGGGGGCCGGCGCGTAGCGGGCAGCTGGGGGGCGGAGGAGCCAGGTGGTGCGGGGGGTGGGGGCGATCAGGCCGAGACGGTGGAGGAGGTCGAGGGCGTCGCGGCGCAGGGCGGTGCGGTCGGCGAGGTAACGGGCGGGGAGGTCGTGGTCGTCGGCGATGTCGCCGAGGATGCCGTCTATCAGCGCGTCGGGGACCGGGACGTCGCCGCCGGTGACCTCGCCGGGCAGCGGGCGGACCTCCTCGACCAGGCGTTCGACCAACAGGAGGGCGGCCTTGGCCAGGGTGCCCGTACCAGGCAGGGCGAGGTCGGTGAGTTCGGCGGCCGGGTCGAGCAGGGCGACGCCCTCGGCGCGCAGTTCGGCCTCCAGCCCCAGGAACTCGGCGAGCGCGGCCGGGCCGCTGAGCCGGTGCTCGCGCAGCCACTCGCACTGGTCCTCGGGGAGGTCGGCGGCGAGCACGGCGGGCGTCTCGGCGAGGAGGCGGCGCACGGCGGTGGCGGGCTCGGCCTCGGCGGCACGGCGGATGAGGTCGGCGGCGTCGTCGGCGAGCGCGGGCGGCCCGGCCGGGACGGCGCGGGCGAGTTCACGGTCGACGGTCAGCACGAAGGCGGTGTCGTCCGGGTCGGCCGGCAGTTCGCCCAGTACCTGCCAGTCGGCCAGCGCGGCCAGCGCCATGTCGACGGCCGCCGGGCCCGCCGCGTCGGCCGCGAGGTCGGGCGCGGCCACTCGCATCGCCTGGAGCAGCTGCCCGTACGGGAGTTGCTCGGGGGCGTCGACGAGCAGGGCGAGGGCGAGCGCGAGCCCGGCGTAGCCGGCCGGGGTGAACGGGGCGCCGGTGGCGGGGTGTTCGAGACGGCGGGCGGCGCCGGGGCCGAGGCCGGCCTTGCAGAGCCGGGCGTGCCAGGGGCCGACGACGAGCCGGTAGCCCAGCAGGGTGTCGAAGCGTTCGGTGAGCCAGTCGCGGTGACGGCGGATCAGCGGGAAGCCGTCGGCGTGCGGGCCGGAGGCGGTGACCAGCGGGTGGGCGAGCAGCAGCCGGGCGGCGATCCGGCGCTCGGCGCCCGGGAGTTCCTCACCGGACCGATCCTGCACGTCACAGGGCGCTTCCGGGAGCGCACGGCTGCGCTCCGGCCTGCGGTGCCTGCCGGGCCGACCCTGCTTGGCGCCTGACCGGACGACGGGCAGCGCGGCCGCGTCGCGTCGGGCGCGGCGCGGGCCGCCGTCGCTCCGGGCCTCGCGGGCGCGCGGGACGGCGGTGGCATGGGCGGTCGGGCCGTGCCACCAGCTGACCACGGGGTCGGCGGGTGCGGCGGCGGTGCCGAGGTGGCGGGCGGGGTAGAGGCCGAAGGAGGCGGTGCACAGGTCGTCCGCGGTGCCGGGGGCGGCGGCGGCGAACCAGTGGGCGAGCCGCAGCAGTCCCGGGTCGGGCGAGAGCTCCTCAGCGGGGGTCTGCGAGTCGTCAGCCCCGCTCCCGGCCACGACATCGGCATCGGCATCGGCATCGGCATCGGCGGGGCCGGACCCGCATTCGGCTCCGCGTACGGCGAGGACGGCGTCGGCGGTTCCCCGTCCTGCCCCGCCCGTGCGCCCGTCCGGCCTGCCGGCGACCACCCGGGTGGCACCGACCGCGTACTCCTGCTGCTCCATGTCGGGGTCAAGACTAGACGGTGACCGGGTCACCCGGTGGCAGCAACCGTCCTCCTGAGGAAGTCTCCGCAGAAGCCGTCGAATCGGCCGCCCGTGCTCCGGTCTGCCGGCCGGGCCGTCACCGGCCGCTCCCCGCCCGGGTTACGCACCGGTAACCCGGTCTTCCCCCGCCTCGTCGGCTCCCGTAGGGTCGTGGGTCTCCCCAGCCGAGCGACTCGGAGGCACCAGCCGCATGAGCATCCGTACGACCACCCGCCCCGCCGGCATCGGCGGCCGCCTGCGTTCGGCCACCGGCCTGCTCGGCGGCTTCGCGGCCACCTCGGCGGCGCACCTGGGTTCGATCCTGTCCGGGGCCTCGGTGCTGCAGAACGCCACCAAGCCGGCCCTGATGCCGCTGCTGGCCGCGCACAGCGTGTCGGCGGCGGGCGCCGCCGGGCGCGAGGCGCCGAAGCTGCTGGCCCCGGCGCTGCTGGCGAGTGCGGGCGGGGACGTGCTGCTGCAGTTGAAGGACGACACCGCGTTCCTGGCCGGGATGGGCTCGTTCGCGGCGGCGCACGTCTGCTACGTCACGATGTTCGTCCAGCGCGGGGCGTTCACCGACCGCCGGCGCGCACTGGTGGTCGCGGCCGCGTACGCGGCGGCCTGGGTGGGCCTGGTCGGGCAGCTCTGGCCGGACCTCGGGGAGCTGAAGGTCCCGGTGGCCGGCTACAGCCTGCTGCTCACCTCGACGGCCGTCACCTCGGCCGGGCTGGGCTGGCGGACCGGGCTGGGCGGGGCGCTGTTCCTGCTGTCCGACACGTTGATCGCCACCCAGCTGGCGAAGTGGCGCGAGCTGCCGGGGCATCAGTTCTGGATCATGGCGACGTACGTGCTGGCCCAGTACCTGCTGGCCAGCGGCATCCTGCAGCACGAGGAGCGGCAGGAGCGGGCGGCCGTCTGACGCGTCGAGGCGCCGCCGGTCCCCTCAGGGTCCGGCGGCGCGGTGCGCGGGTGCGAAGGGCGTGGGGCCGTCAGGCACTGCGCCTCCGGAGCAGCCAGAAGCCGCCGAGGCCGCCCGCGACCAGGGCCAGCCCTCCGGCCAGCTCCGCGGGGTCCCCGGCGACCGAGCCGCCGAGGCCGGTCCCCACCGCGCCGTGCGGGGCGATCTGCTGGCTGCCGGCGCCGGACTGGCCGAGCGAGCCGGCCCACTCCCCGGCCGCCTTGCCCCAGTCGCCGAGGCCCTTGTCGGAGCCGGCGGCGGCGACCGTGGTGACGCTGACGCTGGTGGAGAAGGCGCCGCCGTCCGGGCAGGTGCCGTCGACCTTGCTGTTCCCGTTGTGCTGGGAGGCCAGCCGGGCGGAGCCGGTGTGCTTGCCGTCGGCTCCCAGGGTGAGGGTCGCGGGGCCGCCCTCGAAGGCGGCGGAGTGGGCGGTGATGGTCTTGGCGTCGGGCTTGTCCGACTTCTCGCAGGAGACCGTGACCGTCACGGTCTGGCCCGGTGCGGCCTGGGACGGGCTGACCGAGGCCGCACCGTCCCTGGCGGCCGCGAGGGGGGCCGTCAGACCGGTCAGCACCGTCGCGCCGATCAGGGCGGCGGCGGCCGTACGCATGGGGCGCATGCCGGAACCTCCGGGATTCTCGGGCGCAGCCGGGGACTCCCATGTCCACGTGGTGTTTCAACTGCACCCGGTCACTCACCGACGGTAGGCAGGGCCTCCGGGGCCGGCCACCGCTCAGGACCGTTCGAGCGACGACCCGTCACGCCGTGTGACCTCGGAAGGAACCCCGGAGGCCTCAGAGGTCCAGGTCCACCACGACCGGGGCGTGGTCCGAGGTGCCCTTGCCCTTGCGGGCCTCGCGGTCCACGTAGCTGTCGGTGACGGCGTCGACGAAGGGCTTGTTGGCGAAGGTGAGGTCGATCCGCATGCCCCGGTTCTTCGGGAAGGCCAGCTGGCGGTAGTCCCAGTAGGTGTAGGGGCGGTCGTACTTCAGCGGGCGCGGCACCACGTCGTGCAGGCCGGTCTCGCCGAGGGCCGCCAGTGCGGCGCGCTCGACCGGGGTCACGTGGGTGAGGCCCTCGAAGGCGGCGACGTCGAAGACGTCCTCGTCGGTGGGGGCGATGTTGAAGTCGCCGAGGACGGCGAAGGGGCGCGGGCCTGCCGCGTCCTCGGCGGCGGCCTTGCGCAGCGCCTCCAGCCACTCCAGCTTGTAGCGGTAGTGGGCGTGGTCGACCTCGCGGCCGTTGGGCACGTAGACCGACCAGACCCGGACCGGGCCGCAGGTGGCGGCGATGGCGCGGGGCTCGACGTCGGGCAGCAGGGCGCCGTCGGCCAGGTAGCCGGGCTGGCCGGGCAGGTCGCGCACGACGTCGTCCAGGCCGAGCCGGGAGACGACGGCGACGCCGTTCCACCGGCCGGTGCCGTGCGCGGCCGTCTCGTAGCCGAGCTCGCGGACCTGCTCGTACGGGAAGGCGTCGGCCGCACACTTGAGCTCCTGGAGGCAGAGCACGTCGGGCTTGGCGCTCTCCAGCCACTCCAGGAGCTTGGGCAGCCGCGCGGTGACGGAGTTGATGTTCCAGGTGGCGATGCGGACGGTCACGGCGGGCGGCCTTCCCGGTGGTTCGGTCGGTGCGGACGGGGGTGGGCCAGCCCCGGAGGGAGGCCCACCCCGAACATACCGCCCGGCACCGACAACCCGGCCCGACCGGCCTCCGGGCGGACATGCGTGCGGATCAGCGCGCGCCCGCGGGCCGGACCACGGCGGCCGAGCCGCCGCCGCGCCGCACCGGTTCGGCGGCGGCCACCCAGCGGCCGTCCGGCAGCCGTTCCACGCCGGTGGCGGCGCCGATCTCGCCGCCGTCGGCGAAGCGGTGCCCCAGGCCCTCCAGCCCGGCCCGTTCGGGCAGTGCCAGGAAGCCCGGCTCGGCCTGGG
This sequence comes from Kitasatospora sp. NPDC017646, assembly GCF_044329365.1. Lineage (NCBI taxonomy): Bacteria > Bacillati > Actinomycetota > Actinomycetes > Kitasatosporales > Streptomycetaceae > Kitasatospora > Kitasatospora sp. NPDC017646. The sequence goes on from NZ_JBIRJC010000003.1 coordinate 163,294, forward strand.
TGACGGCGGTGTTGCGCTGGCTGGCGCGCGGCGCGGCGATGGCCTGCTCCAGGCTCAGCCCCCGGTCGAGGCGCCCGAACAGCACTTGGAGTGTGGTGGTGACGATGGTCGCGCCGCCGGGGCTGCCCGTGGCCAGCAGCGGTTCGCCGTCGCGCAGCACGATGGTCGGGGACATCGAGGAGCGCGGCCGCTTGCCCGGGCCGGGCAGGTTCGGGTCGGGGACGCCGGCGGTGAGCGGGGCGAAGTCGAAGTCGGTCAGCTCGTTGTTGAGCAGGAAGCCCCGGCCGGGGACGGTGATGCCGCTGCCGCCGGTCTGCTCGATGGTGAGGGTGTACGAGACGATGTTGCCCCAGCGGTCCGCCACCGTGAGGTGGGTGGTGTTGGGGCCCTCGTACGGCTCGGCGACGGCCTGACCGGTGTCCGCGCAGTCGGCCGGGTGGCGCGGGTCGCCGGGGGCGAGCGGGCTGGTGAGGGCGTGGTCGGGGCTGATCAGGCAGGCCCGGGAGGCGGCGTAGCGCTCGGAGAGCAGTTGCTTGGTGGGGACGTCGCTGAAGGCCGGGTCGCCGACCCAGCGGTTGCGGTCGGCGAAGGCGATCCGCGAGGCCTCCAGGAAGTGGTGGTAGTACTGCGTGCTGCTGTAGTCCGAGAGGTCGCCGTCCTCCAGGATGTGCAGCGCCTCGCCGACGGTGGTGCCGCCGGAGCTGGAGGGGGCGATCGAGTAGACGTCGTAGTCGCGGTAGGCGACGTGGGTGGGCGCCTGGCGGCGGACCTGGTAGGCGGCCAGGTCGGCGGTGTCGACCTTCCCGGGGCGGGCCTTGCGGCCGGAGGCCGGGTCGACCGGCGGGTGCTGCAGGGTGTTGACGATGTCCTGGGCCAACTCACCCTGGTAGAAGGCCTTCACGCCGTCCTTGGCGAGCAGCTTGTACGTCGCGGCGAGGTCGGGGTTGCGCAGGACGGAACCGACCTCCGGGGGCTTGCCGTTCGGCAGGTAGATCTTGGCGGTGGCCGGGAAGTCCTTGAACCGGTCGTAGTTGTCGGCGGTCTGACCGCGGAAGGTGCCGTCGACGACGAAGCCGTTCTCGGCGATGCGCTCGGCGGGTTCCAGGGTCTGCGCGAGCGAGCGGGTGCCCCACTGGCGCAGTGCGGAGTCCCAGGTGGCGGGGGTGCCGGGGACTCCGACGGACAGGCCGCTGGTGACGGCGTCGGCGAAGGCGAGCGGCTTGCCGTCCTCCAGGAACAGCCCGCTGTCGGCGGTGTGGCCGGCCACCTCCCGGCCGTCGATGGTGTGCACCCGCCCGGTGGCGTGGTCGTAGTAGACGAAGTACCCGCCGCCCCCGATCCCGGACGAGTACGGCTCGGTCACCCCGAGCGCCGCCGCGACGGCCACCGCCGCGTCCACCGCGTTGCCGCCCTTGCGCAGCACCTCGATCCCGGCGGCGGTGGCGTCGGCGTCCACGGATGCCACCGCCCCGCCCCACCCCACCGCCTCCGGCACCTTCGGCGGCGGCGCCGTTGCCCCGGCGGGCCCGGTGGTGGCCCAGACCAGTGCGGTGGCGAGCAGCAGTGATGGCGCGAGACGGGTCAGAGCCCTCATCCGAGTCCTCCTGAGTCGACGTCAACTCACCAGTTGTTCCACAGGAGTGGTAATCCGACAACCACATCGGCCTACTACTCATGGGTAGTTGACGGACGATGGATCCGGGCACCGTGGAAGCGTCGATGGAGCGGCAGGCTCGGGAGGAGGCCGGCTCGGGAGGGGGCGGGGTTGGCAGAGGGCAGTCGGGAGAGGTCGGCTCCGGACAGCGCCGGCTCGGACGGCTGACAGATTTCAGCGAACAGATGACGTCACCTGTTCGCTGAAATCTGTCATCTGAAAGTTGTCAGCGGTCAGCTGTCCCCCGCCGCCCTGCCGCCAGCCCCTACAGCGCGCTGCGCTCCACTCGCCGCCTCTTGATGGTGCGGAACCGCCGCGCCACCTGGCGGGCCAGGTCGGCGGCGCCGACCAGGCCGGCCTCGTTGCCGAGGGCCGCGTGGACGATGCTGGCCTCGGGCCGGAAGCCGCGGCCGGTCAGGGTGCGCCGGAAGGTGTCCCGGGCCGGGCCGAGGAGCAGGTCCCCGGCCTCGGAGACTCCGCCGCCGATGACGAAGCGGCCCGGGTCGAGTCCGGCGGCGAGGTTGGCGATGCCGACGCCGAGCCAGGTGCCGACCTCGTAGAGCAGCTCGATGGCGGTCGGGTCGCCGTCCTGGGCGGCCTCGGTGACCAGCGGGCCGGTGATGCCCTCGACCGTCCCCCCCGCGCGGGCGAGCAGCGGCTGCACCACCGGCGACTCCTCGGCGACCAGTTCGCGGGCGTCCCGCACCAGCGCGTTGCCGGAGGAGTACTGCTCCCAGCAGCCGCGGTTGCCGCACGGGCAGCGGTGCCCGCCGGGCACCACCTGCATGTGCCCGAACTCGCCCGCCAGGCCGTACTTGCCGCGGTCGACGTAGCCGTCCCGGACGACCGCGCCACCGATGCCGGTGCCCAGGGTGAGCATCACCATGTGGTCCTCGCCGCGTCCGGCGCCGAATCGCCACTCGGCCCAGGCGGCGGCGTTGGCGTCGTTCTCCACGATCACCGGGAAGCGCAGCCGCTCGCTGAGCGCCTGCTGCAGCGGCTCGTTGCGCCAGTTCAGGTGCGGGGCGAAGAGCACCCGGGAGCGGTCGGCGTCGACCCAGCCGGCCGCGCCGATGCCGACCGCGTGGACGTCATGCCGGTCGGCGAGCTGGAGCACCAGCTCGACGATGACGTCCTCGACGACCTTGGCGCTCTTGCTCTTGTGCGGGGTGTCGGTGCGCAGCTTCTCCAGCACCTTGCCCTCGCCGTCGACGACCCCCGCGACCACCTTGGTGCCGCCGATGTCGACGCCGATGGTGGGAAGCCGCAGTATCCCCGCGGGCAGGGCCCGGCGGCGGCGCTCGGCGCGCGGGCCGAGGCCGAGCAGGGTGGGCAGGACGGCCGGCCGGGTGGTGCCTTGGGGGCTGGTCACGGCTGCGGACGCTCCTCACGGGTCTCGCGGGTCTCACGGGGATCGAAGGCACCGGCGACGGACGGCCGGGCCAGCTCGTGCGAGAGCTCGGCGAGGTCGGAGCCGCCGGCCATCTCGGTGGTGAGCTGTTCCAGGCTGATCTCGGCACGCGGGTGGCTGCCGGCCATCCGCCCCCGCTTGAGCAGGGTGAAGTGGTCGCCGACGAGGTAGGCGTGGTGCGGGTTGTGGGTGATCAGTACGACCCCGAGTCCGGCGTCGCGGGCCGCGGTGACGTACTTGAGCACCACCCCGGACTGCTTGACGCCGAGCGCCGCGGTCGGCTCGTCCAGGATCAGCACCTTGGCGCCGAAGTGCACGGCGCGGGCGATCGCCACGCACTGGCGCTGCCCGCCGGAGAGGGTGCCGATCGGCCGGTCGACGTCGTGGAGGTCGATGCCCATCTTCGCGAGCGCCTCCCGGGTGGTGGCGCGCATGCCGTCGGCGTCCAGCCGCAGGCCGCCCCAGCGGCGCATGCCCCGTTCGGAGCCGAGGAAGAAGTTGCGCCAGACCGGCATCAGCGGGACGACGGCGAGGTCCTGGTAGACGGTGGCGATGCCGAGGTCCAGGGCCTGGCGCGGGGAGTCGAGCCGGACCTCCTCGCCGCCGACGGTGTAGGTGCCCTCGTCGTGCCGGTGCAGCCCTGCGATGATCTTGATCAGCGTGGACTTGCCGGCGCCGTTGTCGCCGAGCACGCAGCTGATCTCGCCGGCCCGCAGGGTCAACGAGACGTCCTGGAGGGCCCGGACCGTCCCGTACGTCTTGCCGACGCCGACCAGGGAGAGGAGTTCGCCACCCGGGGAGAGTTCGGCGGTCATCGCGGCCCCCGTTCCGCCCGGCGCTTGACGTAGGCGTTGAGCAGCGCGGCCAGCAGCAGCATCGCGCCGAGGAAGAACTTGAACCAGTCCGGGTTCCACTGGGCGTAGATGATCCCCTTGCTGGCCATGCCGAAGATCAGCGCGCCGAGCGCGGAGCCGACCACCGAGCCGTAGCCGCCGGTGATCAGGCAGCCGCCGATGACGGCCGCGACGATGTAGATCAGCTCGTTGCCGACGCCCTCGCCGGACTGCACGGTGTCGAAGGAGAACAGGAGGTGCTGCCCGAGCACCCAGGCGCCGAACCCGACGCCCAGGTAGAGCACGGTCTTGGTCCGGGCGACCGGGACGCCGACCGCCCGGGCGGCCGCCGCGTCGCCGCCGACGGCGAAGATCCAGTTGCCGAAGCGGGTGCGCAGCAGCACCCAGCTGCCGACCACGAGCAGGCCGAGCCACCACCAGACGGTGGCCTTGATCGCCAGGCCGCCGACGTTCACCTCGGAGGCGAACAGCAGACGGCAGGTCTCGAAGCCCTGCATGTCCGCGATCGACTTGGTGGACACCGTCCCGGAGACCGCCTTGGTGACGCCGAGGTTGGCGCCGGTCAGCATCAGGAAGGTGCCCAGGGTGACGATGAAGCTGGGCAGCTTGGTGCGGCCGAGCATCCAGCCGTTGAACCAGCCGACCGCCAGCGTGGTCGCCAGCGAGACCAGGACGCCGACCCAGGTGACGGCGGTGAACTGGTACGAGACCATCGAGGAGGTCAGCGCGGCGGTGGTGACCAGCACGCCGGCCGACAGGTCGAACTCGCCCCCGATCATCAGCAGCGAGACCGGCACGGCCATGATCCCGATGGTCGAGGCCGCGTAGAGGACGGTGCCCAGCGAGGAGACCCGCAGGAAGGGCTCGGCCACGGCGGCGAAGACGGCGAACACCGCGGCGGCGGCGATCAGCGAGCCGAGCTCCGGGCGGGCGAGCAGCCGCCGTAGGGCCGCCGGGCGGTCCTGGGCGAGCAGGTCGGGGGCGGTCGAGGCGCTCACCTGGTCCCCCTCGCGACGTACTCGGCGAGCGCGTCGGCGTCGTCCTTGGTCAGGATCTGCGGGCCGGTGGCGACGGGCTTGCCGCCGCCGAGCATGTCCAGGTTGGACTTGTACAGCCACAGCAGGTCGACGCCCTCGTAGCCCTGGAGGTAGGGCTGCTGGTCGACGGCGAAGCCGACGCTGCCGGACTTCAGCCCGGCCACCACCTGCGGTCCCAGGTCGAAGGTGTCCAACTCGACGCTGCGGTGCGCGTCCTGGACGGCCTGCAACCCGGTGGCGGCCATCGGGCCGGAGAGGGTGAGCACGGTGTCGATGGAGGGGTCGGCCTGGAGCTTGGCGGAGATCGCCGCCCGGGCGTCGGGCATGTCGACGCCGTTCACGTAGAGCACCTGGAAGCCGCCGCCGGCCTTGGACTGGGCGCCCGAGCAGCGCTCCTCCTGGCCGACGTTGCCCTGCTCGTGGATCACGCAGAGCACGTTCTTGCGGCCTCGGGAGGCCAGCTCCGCTCCGGCCGCCTGACCGGCCGAGGACTCGTCCTGACCGATGTGGGTCAGTGCCCCGAACTTCGCGGAGAACTCCTGACCGGAATTGATCGTGATCACGGGGATGCCGGCCGCCTTGGCCTTGCCGAGGACGTCGGCCATCGCGTCGCCCTTGGCGAGGGTGACCAGCAGGCCGTCGACCTTCTGGTCGATGGCGGCCTGGACGAGCTGGACCTGGTTCTGGGTCTGCGCGTCGTTGGAGTACAGGAAGGTGATGTTGTCCTTGGCGGCGGCCTGCTCGGCGCCCTTGCGCACGCTGTCCCAGAAGGCGTCCCCGGCGCCGGCGTGGGTCACCATGGCGACCTTCCAGCGTGGGGTGGTGACGGCGCTGCCACCGGCGGCCGCGGCCTTGGCGCGGGCCTCCTCGGCGCGTCTGCCTCCGGTACTGCTGCAGCCGGCCGCGGTGACCGCGAGGGCCAGGACGGCGCACACGGGCCAGAAGCGGCGGGACGGGCGAAAGCGGGTTGTGCTCATCCCCATAGTCTCTCTGGCCCGGCTGCGCGGGATCGCACCGCCTCGCCCGGCGGCGCGAGCGGGCCGGGAGGTAAGGTGCCCCGGGGGACCTTCCTGGAAGTTCGCTGAACATCTGGTCCGGAGCACCGCCGTCCGGGTGACAGACTAGGCGCCGACCCGAAGCGGGAACAGCTCGGAAACGTGATGTTCCTCTCAGGTTCCGCACAGATTCGGACGGCAACCGATCTTCGGTTCTCAGCCGTCTGATGCCATTGACGTGCGTTCGGGCGACTGGGGCCCGGGCGGCGAGCGACCCGGATACGAGAACTTGATGGAACTGACAGGTACGCCATTTTTCCTCCTCACCGTCATCCTTGTGCCGGTGTCCATCACAGTGGCGCTGCTGTTCTGGGGGAAGGTGCGCGGCCCCCAGCCGGTGCGCACCCTCTCCCGGATCGTCATGATCATGTTCTGCCAGGTCACGGCCGTACTGATGGTCTTCGTGATGGTGAACAACGCGAACCTGATCTACGGCAACTGGGACGACCTGCTCGGCACCGGTGACCACGTCCGCGCGGTGCCCTCGGTGCCGCCGGCGGACCCGGCGGGCAACGCCCAGAACGGCCAGTCCGGCGACGCCGCCAAGCAGCCTCCGAAGGTGCTGCAGAAGTTCGGCGGCGTGAACGACCCGGCGGTGCCCGGCGACGTCCAGAAGACCGAGCTCAAGGGCCAGGTGTCCGGCGTCGACGGCGAGGTGCTGGTCTGGCTGCCGCCGCAGTACAACGACCCGGCGTTCAAGGACAAGAAGTTCCCGGTGGTCGAGCTGGTCCCGGGCTACCCGGGCTCCTCCTCCACCTGGTACGGCACCCTCAAGGTCTCCGAGCAGCTCAAGCCGCTGATGCAGCAGGGCAAGGTCGCGCCGTTCATCCTGGTCTCGCCGCGCACCCTGCTGCTGGGCAGCCACCAGGACGCGGGCTGCACCGACATCCCCGGCAAGATCAACGCGGACGCCTGGATCACCCGCGACGTCCCGCAGATGGTGATGGACAACTTCCGCGCCGACCCGTCCGCGGACCGCTGGGCGATCGCCGGCTACTCGGCCGGCGCCCACTGCGCGGCCAAGCTGTCGCTGGCCCACCCGAACCGCTACCGGGCCGGCATCGCGATGTCCGGCTACAACGACCCCGCGGTCGAGCCGGACTCGCTGGTCGGCAAGGACGCGAAGCTGCGCGAGGCCAACAACCCGGTCAACATCCTCAAGTCCGCCCAGCAGCCACCGAAGGTCGCCCTGTTGGTCAGCGGCGCCAAGGGCGACGGCTACGAGGACGGCCAGGCGCTCGCCGCCGTGGCCAAGGAGCCGACCAAGGTCCAGGTCGAGGAGAGCACCGGTCCGCACACCACCGACATGTGGAAGAGGATGGTCCCGAGCGCCTTCGAGTGGCTGACCGGGGTCATCCCGGTGCAGTGACCGATGTGACCACGGCCGAGGGCCCGCCGCGAGCGTTCGCGGCGGGCCCTCGGCCGTTTCCGGCTCTGTCGGCATCTTCCCAGGAACGGACCGGACACGCTCAGGATCGACCGCCGGCCGATCGGAGCTGACAGGAATCGATCAGGCTGCCGAAGAGACCGCCGATCAGGCCGCCGGTCAGGCCGCCGGGGGAGACCACTGATGAGAGTGCCGAAGAGGCCCCCGGTCAGGCCAGCTCCAGCGCCAGGTAGAAGTCCACCCGGTCCTCCAGCCGGGACAGGTCCCGCCCGGTCAGCTCCTCGATTCGGCCGATCCGGTAGCGCAGGGTGTTGACGTGGACGTGCAGCTGCCCGGCGCAGCGGGTCCAGGAGCCGTCCGAGCGCAGGAAGGCCTCCAGGGTGCGGACCAGGTCCGCCTGGTGCTCGATGTCGTACGCGATCACCTTGTCCAGCAGCCGGCTGCGGAAGGCGCGCCGGACCTCGTCCGGGACGGCCGCCAGCAGCAGCACGTGCGAGGCCAGCTCCTCGGGGCCGGCCACGCAGACCCGGCCGACCCGGGCGGCGGCGATCCGGCGGGCGTGCCGGGCCTCCTCCAGGGCGCCGCGCAGGCCGCCGGCCTCGGAGGCGGGGGCGGAGACGCCGAGGGTGATCCGGCCCTCCGAACCGAGCCCGGCCTCCAGCGGGGCGAGCAGTTCGCGCAGGGTGTCGGCGGGCACCGGGGTGTCCAGCGCGGGCAGTACCACCACGGCGCCGTTGCCCGCACCGGCGACCAGCGCACGGTCGGTGGTGCCGCCGAGCGCCTCCTCCAGGACGGCCCGCACCGTGCCCTCCGGCAGACCGGTCCCCTCCGCACTGAGCACCAACCAGGACGCGTCCTGGGTCTGCGACTTCGGTTCGGGGCTCTCGTAGCGGGCCGCCATCGCCGAGGAGGCGTACAGGGTGCGGCTGATCTCGGCCGGGTCGGCGTCGCGGCGCAGCAGGGCGAGCAGTTCGTCGGCCAGCCGGCGGCGCAGCCGGCGGCCCTCGTCCCGGCGGTGGCGCTCGGCGGCGACCAGGCGGGCCAGGTTCTCGGCGAGCTGCTGGCGCTTGTTGGTCCACTCGGTGACGTCGCCGGCCACCGCGAGCACCCAGTCGGCCAGCAGCGAACCGGTCTGCGGCGCCTCGGGCCCGGCGGAGGCCCCGGCGGGCAGCAGCGAGTAGGCGCCGCCGGCCAGCCGGGCCCGGTGCGGGGGGCGGCGGCGCTGGCGCTGGGCGGCGAGGTGGGCGCGGACCAGTTGGTCGCGGTCCTCGGCGGTGAGCCGGTCGGCCGGTCCGGCGATCACCGCGCCGGTCGGGGCGAGCACCCAGCAGTCCAGGTCGAGGTCGCCGCCGAGCAGGTCCAGCACGGCGTCCAGGCCGCCGCCGCCGGCCGCCGAGACCAGCAGCCGGTGGCGGTCGACCAGGGCGGCGAGGTCGGCGGCGCGGTCGGCGGAGACCTGACGGCCGATGAACTCGGTGACGGTGCCGAAGGCGATGTCGTCGGGGACGGCCAGCAGCGGCATCCGGTGCCGGCGGCAGGCCTCGACCAGGTCCTCGGGCACCGGGCCGACCTCGGCCTCGCCGGCCGCCAGGGCGACCGCGCCCCCGGCCGCGATGGTCCGCACGAACCGCTCGGAGTCGGCCGGGCCGCCGCGCCAGAGCATGCCGGTGAGCACCAGCTCGCCGCCGTGGAGGTAGCGGCCGGGGTCGTGCAGGTCCGTGGTCATCACGCCGCTGACCTGCCGGTCCAGCTCCTCCTCGGCCGCGAGCAGGCGCAGTCGTGGGGCGCCGGGGGCGAGCAGGTCACGGACACGCATCCGCGGACTCCTTACGGGGGGTGGACCAGGGGGTGGGCCATGGACTGGAACGGGGATCGGGGGCCGGATCGGGGGGGTGGGGGGACGCGGGGCGCGCGGTCCGGGGGTGACAGTGTGCCCGAACATCCGTGCTCGGCGTTACGTACCAGCGGGTCACCGGGTCACGGGCCCGTAGCCCGCGAATCACGGCCGGATTACGGTCGTAGGTAGCAACCGGCGAACACCTGGGCTGCGGGATTCTCCTGCTTAGAGGAACGTACAGGATGCCGGGCGGGCTCACAGCCGGGGCTTCATGCCATCGGTGACTGCCAGTGGCCCCGGTCACAGGAGTTCACTGGGCGACACGCCACCGGACACCCGGTCGGCGAAGACTTGAGGAGACACCCGCATGGAGTTCCTTCGGCCCGCCACCTGGGACGAGGCTCTCGCGGCGAAGGCTGAGTACCCGACCGCGTTGCCCATCGCGGGCGGCACGGACGTCATGGTCGAGCTGAACTTCGACGTGCACCGGCCATCCGCGATTCTCGACCTGAACCGCGTCACCGAGCTCACCGAATGGACGAACGACGGCAGCGTCGTCCGGCTCGGCGCCTCCGTCCCGTACGCCCGGATCATCGAGGAGCTGTCCGGGCCGCTGCCCGGGCTCGCCCTGGCGGCCCGCACCGTCGGCTCACCGCAGATCCGCAACCGCGGCGGCGTCGGCGGCAACCTGGGCGCGGCCTCCCCGGCCGGTGACTCCCACCCGGCGCTGCTGGCGGCCGGGCGGGACGTGTACGTCGAGGCGGCCTCGGTGCGCGGCACCCGGCTGATCCCGGTCGACGAGTTCTACGTCGGGGTCAAGCGCAACTGCCTGGAGTCGGACGAGCTGATCCGCGCCGTGCACGTGCCGGTCGCGGACGGCCCGCAGCAGTTCTCGAAGATCGGCACCCGCAACGCGATGGTGATCGCGGTGTGCGCCTTCGGCTTCGCCCTGCACCCGAAGAACGGAACCGTCGGCACCGGGATCGGTTCGGCTGCCCCCACGCCGCGCCGCGCCGTCGAGGCCGAGGAGTACCTCCAGGGCGTGCTCGCCGAGCGCGGGCTCTGGGAGAGCGGGGAGCTGCTGGGCACCGAGGTTGTCCAGCGCTTCGGCGAGCTGGTGAAGGCCGCCGCCTCCCCGATCGACGACGTGCGGGGCACCGCCGACTACCGGCGGCACGCGCTGGCCGTGATGGCCCGCCGCACCCTCACCTGGTGTTGGAACGACTACAGCAAGCAGATCAGGAGCGCGGCATGAGGGTCACGTTCACCGCCAACGGCAAGCCGGTCGAGGCCGACGACGTGTGGGAGGGCGAGAGCCTGCTCTACGTGCTACGCGAGCGCGTCGGCCTGCCGGGTTCGAAGAACGCCTGCGAGCAGGGCGAGTGCGGTTCCTGCACCGTCTACCTCGACGGCGTGCCGGTCTGCTCCTGCCTGGTCGCGGCCGGCCAGGTGCAGGACCGCGAGGTGCGCACGGTCGAGGGCCTGGCCGAGGAGACCGGCGAACTGGGCCTGGTCCAGCAGGCGTTCGTCGACGCCGGGGCCGTCCAGTGCGGCTTCTGCACCCCGGGGCTGCTGGTGCAGACCGACGCCCTGCTGGAGAGGGACGCCCAGCCGAGCGACAACGACATCCGCGAGGCGCTGTCGGGCAACCTGTGCCGCTGCACCGGCTACGAGAAGATCATGGACGCGGTGCGGCTCGCCTCGGCCCGCAAGTGCTCGGGCAAGGGGGCCACGGCATGAGTACGCGAACCATCCAGGGCCAGAAGAACCTGCAGAACATCAACCAGGCCTCCAAGGACGGCATCGGCGGCTCGCCGCTGCGCCCGGACGGCAACCTGAAGGTCAGGGGCGAGTTCGCGTACTCGTCCGACCTGTGGCACGAGGACATGCTCTGGGGCATGGCGCTGCGCTCGCCGCACCCCCGCGCGAACATCCTCTCGGTGGACATCTCCGAGGCGCTCAAGGTGCCCGGCGTCTACGCCGTGCTGACCCACGAGGACATCCCCGGCTCCAAGTACTACGGCCTGGAGATCCAGGACCAGCCCGTGCTGGCGATCGACAAGATCCGGTACCACGGCGAGGCGATCGCGCTGGTCGCCGCCGACCACCCGGAGACGGCCCGGCGCGCGGTGAAGAAGATCAAGGTCGAGTACGAGGTGCTCACCCCGATCGTCACCGAGGAGCAGTGCCTGGACCCGGAGACCCACGGGTACGTCCACGAGCCGCACGAGTACAAGTCTCACGCGTACGGCAACATCTGCCACGAGCAGAAGCTGGTCTCCGGCCTCGGCGTGACCGACGAGGTGCGGGCGACGGCGGACGTCATCGTCAGCGGCGACTACGAGGTCGGCATGCAGGACCAGGCCTTCCTGGGCCCCGAGTCCGGCCTCGCGGTGCCCGCCGAGGACGGCGGCATCGACCTCTACATCGCCACCCAGTGGCTGCACGTGGACCGGGAGCAGATGGCCCCGGTGCTGGACCTGCCCGAGGAGAAGGTCCGGCTGACGCTGGCCGGCGTCGGCGGCGCCTTCGGCGGCCGCGAGGACATCTCGATGCAGATCCACGCCTGCCTGCTCGCCCAGCACACCAACAAGCCGGTCAAGATCGTCTACTCCCGGGACGAGTCCTTCTACGGCCACGTCCACCGCCACCCGGCGAGGATGCACTACGAGCACGGCGCCACCCGCGACGGCAAGCTGGTCTTCGCCGACTGCCGGATCGTGCTGGACGGCGGCGCTTACGCCTCCGCCTCCCCCGCCGTGGTCGGCAACGCGGCCTCGCTCGGACACGGCCCGTACGTGATCCCGAACGTGAGGATGCACGCCATCGCGCTCTACAGCAACAACCCGTCCTGCGGGGCGATGCGCGGCTTCGGCGCGGTGCAGGCGGCGTTCGGCTACGAGTCGCAGATGGACAAGCTGGCCGTCGAACTGGGCATGGACCCGGTGGAGCTGCGGCAGCTGAACGCCATGTCGGAGGGTGACTTCATGCCCACCGGCCAGCAGATCGACTCCCCCGCGCCGGTGGCCGAACTGCTGCGCCGCGCCAAGGAGATGCCGCTGCCGCCGCCGCTGGACACCGAGCACCTGGACGTCCGCGCGCTGCCCGGCGCGCTGTCCAACACGTCGCACGGCGAGGGCATCGTGCGCGGGGTGGGGTACTCGGTCGGCATCAAGAACGTCGGCTTCTCCGAGGGCTTCGACGACTACTCCACCGCCCGGGTGCGGCTGGAGGTGATCGGCGGAGAGCCGGTCGCCATGGTGCACACCGCGATGGCCGAGGTCGGCCAGGGCGGCGTCACCGTGCACGCCCAGATCGCCCGCACCGAGCTGGGCGTCGAGCAGGTCACCATCCACCCGGCCAACACCGAGGTGGGATCGGCCGGTTCGACCTCCGCCTCGCGCCAGACGTACATGACCGGCGGCGCGGTGAAGCTGGCCGCCGAGGCCGTCCGGCGGGCGCTGGTCGAGAAGGGCCGGCGCCGCTACGGCTGGACCCACCAGGACATCACGCTGGCCGGCGGCAAGGTCGTCTCGGAGAGCGCCGGCGTGCTGGTGCCCATCGTGGACCTGCTCGGCGACGAGGCCATCGACCTCACCCGCGAGCACCACCACCGGCCCACCCAGGCCTTCGACAAGCAGACCGGCCAGGGCTTCGGCCACGTCCAGTACACCTTCTGCGCCAACCGCGCGGTGGTGGACGTGGACGTGGAACTGGGCCTGGTCAAGGTGGTCGAGCTCACCGCCGTCCAGGACGTCGGCAAGGCGCTCAACCCGCTCTCCGTGGTCGGCCAGATCCAGGGCGGCTGCACTCAGGCGCTCGGGCTCGCGGTGATGGAGGAGATCATCGTCCGCGACGGGAAGGTGCGCAACGCCTCCTTCACCGACTACCTGATCCCCACCATCCTGGACACCCCGCCGATCCCGGTGGACGTCCTCGAACTGCCCGACCCGCACGCCCCGTACGGGCTGCGCGGCGTCGGCGAGGCGCCGACCGTGTCGGCGACCCCCTCCATCGTGGCGGCGATCCGCAACGCGACCGGCCTCGCGCTCAACCGGATCCCGGTCCGGCCGGAGCACCTGACCACCGAACAGCCCGGCTGACCCAGGGAGTTCGGGAACAGCACGACCGAGCAGTACTTCCCGGGGCGGCGCCGAGTCTTCCCCGCCGCCCCGGGACTCCCACCCGCTGCCCATCCCGCGCCGGGGTTCCGCAGTGGTGCGCACCACCCTCAACTGCACCGCTGGCACTCCCCCCCCCGACGAGTGCCCCAGTGAGTCGATACCGTCCCCCTGTGCCAACTTCGTTGACTGGCAGTCAGGTCGGCTCGCCCACCCCAACCCCCATTGACACTTGGGAGTGGACATGACCAGGATCCCCACGGAGCCCGGCACCACCGAAGCAGACAGACCCACCGAGGACGAGACCCACCCCTCGCCCCCGGCGCCAGGGCCGCAGGGCACCCTCGACGCCTACTTCAAGATCTCTGCCCGCGGCTCGACCCTCGCCAACGAACTGCGTGGCGGCCTCACCACCTTCATGGCGATGGCGTACATCATCCTGCTCAACCCGCTGATCCTCAGCGGCGCGGACGTCACCGGCGTCAAGCTCGACCACGCCGCGCTGACCACCGCCACCGCCCTCGCCGCGGCCGTCACCACCATCCTGATGGGCCTGGTCGGCAACGTGCCGCTGGCCCTGGCCGCCGGGCTCTCGGTCTCCGGCGCGGTCTCCGCGCTCGTCGTACCGCACACCACCTGGCCGCAGGCCATGGGCCTGTGCGTGATCTACGGCCTGCTGATCGTGCTGCTGGTGGTCTCCGGACTGCGCGAGAAGATCATGAACGGCATCCCGCTGCCGCTCAAGCACGCGATCACCATCGGCATCGGCCTGTTCGTCACGATCATCGGCCTGTACAAGGCCGGCTTCGTGCACACCGGCGGCCCCACCCCGCTCTCGCTCGGCCCGTTCGGCGAACTCTCCGGCTGGCCCGTCCTGATCTTCTGCCTCACCCTGCTGACGATCTTCGTGCTGATGGCGCGCGGCGTGCGCGGCGCGATCCTGATCGGCATCGCCGGCGGCACCGTGGTCGCGATCGTCGTCAACAGGCTCGCCCACGTGCCCGCCAAGGCCTGGGCCAACTCCGTTCCGGTGTGGCCCGGCAGCCCCGTCGCCGCCCCCGACTTCAGCCTGTTCGGCCACGTCGACCTGTTCGGCGCCTTCGGCGGCAAGGGCATGGGCGCGATCAGCGCGTCCGTCGCGGTGTTCACGCTGGTCCTGGCCGGCTTCTTCGACGCCATGGCCACCATCATCGGCGTCGGCACCGAGGCCGGACTGGCGGACAAGCAGGGCCGGATGCCCGGCCTGTCCAAGGCCCTGTTCATCGACGGCGCCGGCGGCGCGGTCGGCGGCCTGGCGGGCGCCTCCGGCCAGACCGTCTTCGTCGAGTCGGCGACCGGAGTCGGCGACGGCGCCCGGACCGGCCTCGCCTCCACCGTCACCGGCGCCCTGTTCGCGCTGATGCTGTTCTTCTCGCCGCTGGCCGGCATCGTCCCGGTCGAGGTCGCCTCCGCCGCCCTGGTGGTGATCGGCTCGATGATGATGAGCCAGGCTCGGCACATCGACTGGTCCGACCGCGAGGTCGCCATCCCGGCCTTCCTGACCTCCGTGCTGATGCCGTTCACCTACAGCATCACGGCAGGCGTCGCCGCCGGCGTCATCTCCTACTCGGTGATCAAGGCCGGGCAGGGCAAGTGGCGCGAGCCCGGGCTGCTGATGTGGGTCCTCACCGCGCTGTTCGTCGTGTACTTCGCGCTCAGCCCGATCAAGTCCTGGCTGGGCGTGCACTAGCCGATCCCTCGGCACTGCCGCTCTTCGGTACCGCCGTCCTTCTGACACCGCCGTCCTTCTGACACCGCCGTCCTTTTGACACCGCGGTCCTTTTGGCACCGCCGCCGCCGTACGGGATCGTTTCCCGTACGGCGGCGTCTCCCGCTACTGTCGAAACCGTGTAAGGAGCCTCCGACATGCAGGACATCGCCGAGCAGTTGCAGGCCTGGCACGCGTCCGGGCGCTCCTTCGCCGTGGCCACCGTGGTCGGCGTCTCCGGCAGCGCCCCGCGCGACCCGGGTGCGGCCCTTGCCGTCGACGCCGGCGGCGAGGCGGTCGGCAGCGTCTCCGGCGGGTGCGTCGAGGGTGCGGTGTACGAGCTCTGCCAGGCCGCCATCGAATCCGGCGAACCGGTGCTGGAGCGCTTCGGCTACAGCGACGAGGACGCCTTCGCGGTCGGGCTGACCTGCGGCGGGATCCTCGACGTGTTCGTCCAGCCGGTCGTCCCAGGGGCCGACCCCGGCATGGACGCCGGCCTCGCCGCCATCGCCGACGACACGCCCGTCGCCCTGGCCCGGGTGATCGCCGGACCGGCCGGAATGCTCGGCGCCACCATCGCCGTCACCGCCGGCGGACAGCACGGCGCGCTCTCCGTCGGACCGTCCACCGTGGGCGCCCTGGAACGCTCCGTCGTCGCGGAGGCCCGGGCCATGCTGGAGGCCGGACGCACCGGGCGGATCGTGCTCGGCCTCGACGGACGGCCCTGCGACGACCAGGGGCAGGGCACGGTCACCTGCTTCGTCGAGTCCTACGTGCCCGCGCCGCGGATGCTGGTCTTCGGCGCCATAGACTTCGCCGCCGCCGTGGTGCGGATCGGCAAGTTCCTCGGCTACCACGTCACCGTCTGCGACGCCCGGCCCGTCTTCGCCACCGCCCGGCGCTTCCCCGAGGCCGACGAGGTGGTGGTCGACTGGCCGCACCGCTACCTGGACTCCCAGCTCGGCCGGATCGACGGGCGCACAGTTCTGTGCGTGCTCACCCACGAGGCCAAGTTCGACGTCCCGCTGCTGGAACGCGCCCTGCGGCTGCCGGTCGGCTACGTCGGCGCTATGGGCTCCCGGCGCACCCACCGCGACCGGCAGGCCGAACTGCGTGAAGCCGGGCTCACGGACGGCGAACTCGCCCGGCTGCGCTCCCCCATCGGCCTCGACCTCGGCTCGCGCACTCCGGAGGAGACCGCCGTCTCGGTCGCCGCCGAGATCATCGCCCACCGGCGCGGCGGCAGCTGCCTGCCGCTGAGCGCCGGGGACGGCCCGATCCACCACGACGCCGCGGCGGCCCCGGAGGAGCCCCGGGTCGCACGCCGGACGCACGCCGCCTGAGGTCGGCGCCGGCTCGTTCAGTCGGCGAGGGTTCAACCGGAAGGGTTCAGTCGGCGAGGGTTCAGTCGGCGAGGGCCAGCTTCAGGCCGAAGCCCACCACCGCTGCTCCGGTCACCCGGTCCATCAGCCGCCGCGCTGCCGGGCGGCGCAGCCAGCCCCGCAGCACCCGGGCGAAGCCGACCAGGACGGTCGACCAGAGCACGCCCTCCACGACGTGCACGCAGGTCAGCGCCACCCCGGCGGCGAAGTGCGGGGCGCCGGCGGGGATGAACTGCGGCAGCACGGCCACGTAGAACACACCGACCTTGGGGTTCAGCAGATTGGTCAGCGTGCCGCGCCGCCAGCCGTGCCCGAACCCGCCCTCGACGGACTCCTCCTCCTCGGCGACGGCCCCGGTCCCCCGCTTGCGCAGCATCCCGATGCCCATCCACACCAGGTAGGCGGCGCCGGCCCAGCGCAGGACCTCGTACGCCACCTGCGAGGCGGTCAGCAGCGCCGTCACCCCGGCCGAGGTCAGCGTCCCCCAGATCAGCGTCCCGGTCTGGATGCCCAGCACCACGCCCCAGGCCTGCCGCCGTCGCCCGATCGCGGAGGTCCGCAGGATCAACGCGGTGTCGAGCCCGGGCGTGAGCGTGAGCAGCCCCACGACGACGGCGAAGGACCACAGGGCGGTTGTCATCTCCATGGGCCTGGATGTTCTCACAGGCCCGGCGAGCCGCTCAGTCCGCCGTCCCCTGGGGAACGACCCACTCGGTCGGCTGGCCGGTGACGGCGGCGATCATGTCGTAGTCGCCGTCGTAGTGCGGCACGGTCACGCCGTGGCGCTCTGCGGTGGCGGCGATGACGAGGTCCGCCACGGACAGCGCCCGCCAGTTTCCGGCGGCGGTGAGTAGGGACTGCGCCTCGATGGCCCGCTCCCACACCTCGCCGGGTGTGGGCAGCCAGCCGAAGCCACGCAGGCCGTCTCGGATTCGGTCGGCATCGGCCTTGGACCAGGCGCTGTACATGATCTCCAGCTCGATGGCGCCGCAGATGGCGAGCCGCCCCTAGCCATGGCCGGCCTCCTGAAGGACTGTGGGTCTTCGATATCAACATCAATGCGAGTCGATAGCGCAGGCCTGAACCGGGCCGATCGGGTGACCTTCACCCGATCAGGTGACGTTGAGGCGGGCGGCGAGGCGGAGGAGGCCGGGGCTGAGGCGGGAGAGGAGGCGGGCGGCCTTGGCCTCGGGGGTGACCGGGACGACGGGCTTGCCGGTGCGGACGGCGCTGAGGATCGCGGTGGCGACCTTCTCCGGCGGGAAGCCGCGGCGGGCGTAGAGCCTGGCCGCGCGGGCCTGCTTGGCGGACTGCTCGGCGGCGGTACTGGCGGAGAAGGTGGAGGTCCGGGTGATGTTGGTGTTGACGATGCCGGGGCAGATGGTGGATACGCCGATGCCGTGGCCCACGAACTCGGCGCGCAGGCAGTCCGAGAGCATGAACACGGCGGCCTTGCTGGTGGCGTAGGCGGTGAGCGCCTTCGAGGGGAGGTAGGCGGCGGCCGAGGAGACGTTGACGATGTGGCCGCCCTGGCCGCGGTCGGCCATCAGGGCGCCGAAGGCGCGGCAGCCGTGGATCACGCCCCAGAGGTTGACGTCCAGGACGCGCCGCCACTCCTTCTCGGTGGTCTGCAGGAAGGTCCCGGAGTGGCCGACGCCCGCGTTGTTGACCACCACGTCGGGCACGCCGTGCTCGGCGGCGACGCTCCGGGCGAAGGCGTCCATCGCGGCGCCGTCGGAGACGTCCACCCGGTAGGCGTGCGCCTCGGGGCCGATCAGCGAGGCGAGTTCGGCGGTGCGCTCGGCGGCCGCGAGGTCGAGGTCGCAGACCACCACCCTGGCGCCCTCCTCGGCGAAGGCGAGCGCGGTGGCCCGACCGATACCGCTGCCGCCGCCGGTGACGACGACCAGGCGGCCGTCGCCCCCGGCACCCCGGGCCTGTCCCGCCTCGATCCGGGCGGTGAACTCGCGGACCATGCCGGCCACGGTGGCTCCCTTCTCCAGCAGCGCCGACCAGTGGCCGGCGTGCAGCGTGCGTCGGGTCAGATCGGGCGCCCAGCGCTCCAGGCCCTCGGAGAGGTAGGTGCCGACGTAGCGGTCCCGGGTGAGGGTGATCAGCTGGACCGGGACCTCGGTCGGCCGCTCGCGCGGACTGCCCATCGTGGGGCGGAAGTTGGCCCGGTACAGCTCGATGCCACGGACCGCGTCGCGACGCAGGGTGGGCTGCGGGTGGTCGGCGCGCGGGGTGACGTGCTCCAGGTCGCGCAGCACCCGCGGCCAGGCCCGGGCGAGACCGAGGCGCCAGACGGCCGGGGCGAGGTAGGGCAGATGGAAGGCGGTGATGTACCAGGAGTGCAGGCCCTGGTGGACCAGCTGCTTGAGGTGGCGCGGGGTGGGGCGGCGCAGCCGGTGGCGCAGCCAGTGGCCCATGTGGTCCAGGCTGGGGCCGGACAGGGTGGTGTAGGAGGCGATCCGCTGCCGGGCGCCGGGGGCGGTGACGGCCTCCCAGGACTGGATCGAGCCCCAGTCGTGGGCGACCAGGTGCACCGGGCAGTCGGGACTGACGGCTTCGGCGACGGCGAACAGGTCGTCGGCGAGGCGCTCCAGGCGATAGCCGTCGCGGTCGGCCGGGGTGGCCGACTCGCCGGCGCCGCGCACGTCGTAGCGGACCACGTGGTGGTCGCGGGCGAGGTCGGCGGCGATGTCGTCCCAGACGGTGTGGGTGTCCGGGTAGCCGTGCACCAGGAGGACGGTGGGGGCCTGCGGATCGCCCTGCTCGAAGACGGCGAGCGGGAGGCCGTCGGAGTGGACGGTCCGGCGGCGGACCGGGGGCGTCGGCGGGGTCGTCGTGGGAGGCGTCGTCGGGGGCGTCATCGCGTGGCCTCCAGGGCGGTCGGCTCGTCGGTCGGCTCGGTGGTCGGTTCGGTGGCCGGGGCGGTGGCCGGCTCGGTGGCCGGGGCGGTGGCCGGGGCGGTCCAGCGGCGGACGTGCGGGAGGTCGTCGTCGAGCCAGTGGGCGTCGTCCTCGGTCACCACCAGCAGTTCCTCGAACTTGATGCCCACGCCGCGGAAACCGATGTGCGGCTCGACCGCCCACAGACCGGGAGTGGGCGCGTGCCGGGACGACCGGCCGTCCGCCCACAGCGGCGAACGGCCGTGCAGGCGCTCGGAGATGAGCTCACGGCCGAGGGTCTGCAGGGTGCGCACGCCGAAGCCGAGGACGTTCACCCCGGCCGGGCCGCGCACGGTGGTGCGGGTCACCTGGTGGCCGATCACCCGGCCCGGGTAGACCTGGTGGCGGTTGTCGTAGCCGTGCGCGGCGATCTGCGCGTCCACCGCCGCGTACACCTCGTTGAGCGGCCGACGGGCGCGCACCTCGGCGAGGATCAGCTCGCGGTAGACCTTGAGATCGGCGGCCAGCCGGTCCCAGGCCCGGTTCTCGCCGATCTTGCCGCCGTAGCCGATGTCTGCGGTGTAGCCGTCCACGACGGGCGCGCAGTCCAGCACGTACGGCATGCCCTCCTCCAGCCTGCGGTTCCCGGCGAAGAACTGCAGCGGAGTGTGGAAGTGCCGGAAGGCGGTGCGGTCGCCGAACCAGGCGAAGGGGACGTGGAAGAAGTCCTGCACCCCGGCGGCGACCAGGCGGCGGCGCAGCTCGGCGGTGGCCTGCCGCTCGGTTACGCCCGGTTCGATCCAGGCGGCGACCTCTTCGGCGCAGTGGTAGGCGAGTTGCTGGGTCTCACGGAAGCGGGCGAGGTCGCGGGCGGTGTACGGGAACGCGGGGCTCGCCTTCGCCATCGGGGGCATCGAGGGGCTCCTTCTATACGTCGAGCACGAGGGTCTCACCCTCGGCGGCCCGGGAGACGCAGGGCAACAGGGCGCCGGCGGCGCGCTGCTCGGGGGTGAGGCGGCGGTCCCGGTGGTCGGGCCGGCCGGCCAGCAGGCGCACCTCGCAGGTGCCGCAGAAGCCCTGGTGGCAGGAGTACGGGAGGTCCGGACGGGCCTCGCGCAGCACGTCCAGGGCGGAGCGGTCGGCGGGGACGTCCAGGGTCGGACCGTCGGTGCCCAGCCGGACGGCGAAGGGCTCGCCGTCGGTGACCGGGGCGGCGCCGAAGCGCTCGAAGTGCAGGGCGGCGGCAAGGGACTCGTCCAGGGCCCGCTGGACGGCGGCCAGCATCGGGGCCGGGCCGCAGCAGTAGACGGCGGCGCCGCGCGGCGCGTGGGCGAGCAGCTCGGGACCGGTGGGGACACCGCCGTGCTCGTCGTCGGTGCGCAGCACGACGCGGTGCGGATCGAGGGCGCGCAGCTCGTCCGTGTACGGGAGGGTGTCGGCGCTGCGGCCGACGTGGACCAGGCGCCAGTCGAGGCCGTGGCGCTGTGCCTCGCGGGCCATCGGGAGGAGCGGGGTGACGCCGATGCCGCCGGCGAGCAGGAGGACGGCGGGCTCGGCGCAGAAGGCGAAGCCGTTGCGCGGGCGGCGGGCGGTGAGGCGGGCGCCCGGGTGCAGGGCGTCATGGACCTCGACCGATCCGCCGCCGCCCTCGGGCAGCCGCCTGACGGCGATCCGGTAGCGGTGGCGGTCGGCGGGGTCGCCGCTGAGCGAGTAGTGGCGCTCGCGGCCGGAGGGCAGGGCGAGGCGCAGGTGGGCGCCGGGCTGCCAGGGCGGCAGCGGGCCATCGGAGGGGTCGGCGAAGGTCAATTCGATGACTTCGAAGGCCAGTTGCCGCCGGGCCGCGACGACCAGCTGGAGCGGCGGGGTGGGGCGGCTGAGCGGGCGGCGGGGGTTGCGGCGCAGCAGGGGGCCACCGAGGGCCGGGGAGTAGCGGTCGCCGAAGGCGGTGAGCCGGCGGATGAAGGTGTCGGCGCGCGGGCGGCCGTAGAGGTCGGGCGGTGGGGTGAACAGGTCCATCCGGCGGGGTCCTTGGCGTGGGAGGGGGAGGGTGCGGGCGAGGGGGCGGGTGGACGGGCGAGCGGGCGGACTGGCGGCAGCTGACGGGATTCAGACTTCAGAATTCAGATTTCAGAAGACAGATTTCAGCGAACAGATGACGTCATCTGAAATCTGTTCGCTGAAAGTTGTCAGCTGGCATCTGTCGTTTCCCGGCTGTCCGTTGTATCCATCACCCATCACCCATCACCCGTGCGCGGCCGCGGCGCGGGCGGCCGGGGAGGTGGCGAGATAGCCCAGCGCCTGGCTGGAGGAGCCTTCCTGGGTCGGGTGGTAGCCCGGCCGCAGATAGCGCAGCCCGGAGCGGATGGAGCGGATCGGGTCCGGCAGCAGTCCGCGCTTGGCGATCCGGCCCGCCTCCCGCCAGGTGGGCTTGAGCCGCCCCTCCAGCGTCGGGTCGGCGGCGAGCAGGAAGCGGGCGCCCCGCGCCCAGAGGTGCACCAGCAGCGGCCCGGACAGCGCCATCCCGCGGACCCGGCGCAGGTAGCCCGGATCCAGGTGGACCATCAGGTCGAAGGCGACGCTGCGGTGCTCGACCTCCTCGGCGCCGTGCCAGCGCAGCAGGTCCAGCATCGTCGGGTCGGCCTTGGCCCGGTCCAGGCCCGGGGAGTTGAGTGCCCAGTTGCCGAGGAAAGCGGTGAAGTGCTCGATCGCCGCGACGAAGGCGACCCGCTCGATGATGTTCTCCCGCCGCTGCGCCGGCGTCAGGCCGGGCTTGTCGCCCAGGACGCGCTGGAAGAGCCAGGAGATCTGCCGGACGTACGGGCGCGGGTCGAGCCCCTGGCCGAGCAGGTGGTCGAGCACCTCCTGGTGGGCCTCGGCGTGGATGGCCTCCTGCCCGATGAAGCCGAGCACCTCCTCGCGCAGCTGCTCGTCCCGGATGAGCGGCAGCGCCTCCTTGAACACCCTGACGAACCAGCGCTCGCCCTCCGGCAGCAGCAGGTGCAGCACGTTGATCACATGGGTGGCCATCGGCTCGTCCGGGATCCAGTGCAGCGGCAGCCGGGCCCAGTCGAAGCGGACGTCCCGGGGCTCCAGGACGAGGCTCTCGTGGACGCGCGCGGCGGGGGCGGCGAGGGCGGGGACGGGGGTGGGGCGGGGCATGGCAGGCCCTCCTGACCTGGCGGCGGCGGCTCGGCTCCGGGAAAGGTACTCGCCGGTAGCGGCGACGACAAGGGTTTGGACCAGCCTTATCGACGACGAGTCTAATAAGTGACGCGACCGGAGGCGGGCCCCAGGCCCCGGCCCCCGACCCCCTGCCCTCGGAAACAGCGCCCCCGGAAAACACCGGGGCCCCGCCGGACGCGACACGTCCGGCGGGGCCCGTCAGGGGCGCCCGCGACCGAGGAGCACTCGGGCTCGGCCCACGCCCTCAGACCGCCATCGCCAGCATCAGCGGCGCCGCCCGGGCCGCCAGCAACTCGGCGGCGGCCTTCAGCTTGTGGATGTTGTCCACCGGCATCGAGGTGGCCAGGCAGCCGACCGTGCTGCCCGCCGTGATCGGCACCGCCGCGCAGACCGTGCCGAGCGCGTACTCCTGAATGTCCAGCACCGGCACCGTGGCGGGCTGCCGCTCCAGCCGGTGCATCAACTGGTCGGTGTCGGTGACCGTGCGGGAGGTGAGCCGGGCGACCGGGTGCCGGGACAGGTGGTCCCGCCGGCCGTCCGAGTCGAGCTGGCTGAGCAGGCACTTGCCGATCGCGCTGGCGTGCGCGGTGGCGCGGAAGTCCACCCACTCCTGCACGGCGGGCGCGTAGTCGGCCGCCGAGACCGCTTCGACGGTCAACTCCCCGTCGTGGTAACGGCTGAAGTACACCGCCGCACCCAACTCGTCCCGGAGTTCGGCGAGTTTGCGGTTCAGCCGGGCCCTGACCAGCTGCTCCCGATTGTGCTGTCCGAGCAGGGCGAAGGTGCCGCCGAGCACCCAACCACCGTCCTGGCAGTGGAGATAGCCCTCGATCTCGAGGATCTCCGCGAGTTGCCGGACGGTCGGCAGGCCCAGCGAGGTCTCCCGCGCGAGGGCCACCAGGGTGGCACCGTCGGGGTGCCGGTCGACGGCCTCCAGGAGTCTGAGGGCGTGCTGCAGGGAGGTGAACGGGCCCGTCAGACCCTGGTCCAGCGCGGCGTGACGACCCGGGGCTGGTGTCGACATGTCGTCCCCTTCCGATGTCCCCCCACGGAGCGACCGCGGGCGGTCTCCAGCCTATCCACCCCGGGGCCCGGCCGACTGCCGTCCGTGAATATCCGTGAACATTCCGTGGAGCAAGGGACTGCCACCTGGTAGAAGGGGGCGCACCGGCCCGCGCGGGCCGCGCCCCCGGCCCCCTGCGAACGGCGCGCCCGGCCCGCACGGACGCCCCCCGGTACGCCCGACGGGCCCCTCCCCCACTGCCCAGGGGGGAGGCCCGTCGGGCGGCCGCCGGGGTGCGGGCCCCGGCGGCCCTGAGGGTGCGGACAGGACGTCCGGTGGAGCAGCCTTCGGGGTCAGCCCTCGTCGCCCGCGCGCAGCTTGGCGACGGCCGCCTCGACCCGGGCCCCGTACTCCTCGTCGGCGGCGTGGAAGTGGGCGAGGTTCTTCTCGACCACGTCGTCCCGCGTGACCTGCGACAGGAAGCCCGCGATGTTGTTGACCAGGCGGGTCCGCTCGCCCTCCGACATCAGCCGGTAGAGCTCGCCGGCCTGGAAGAAGTCGTCGTCCTTGGTGTGGGCCGGCGTGGTGTAGGTGCCGGTGTGGCCGTCGAGCTTGAGCGGCGCGGCGAGCGCGTCGTCGGTCTGGGCCGGGCCGTCGTACGAGTTGGGCTCGTAGTTCTTGCCGCGGCCGGCCGCGTTGAGCGCGTGGTAGCCGTCGCGCCCGTAGTTGTCGGCCTCGGTGGCGCGCGGGGCGTTCACCGGCAGCTGGGTGTGGTTGACGCCGAGGCGGTAGCGCTGGGCGTCGGCGTAGGCGAACAGGCGGCCCTGGAGCATCTTGTCCGGGGACGGGCCGATGCCTGGCACGAAGTTGTTCGGCGAGAACGCGGACTGCTCGACGTCGACGAAGACGTTCTCCGGGTTCCGGTTGAGCACCAGGCGGCCGACCTTGACCAGCGGGTAGTCGGCGTGCGGCCACACCTTGGTGAGGTCGAAGGGGTTGAAGCGGTAGTCCGCGGCCTCGGCCACCGGCATCAGCTGGACGTAGAGGGTCCAGGACGGGAACACCCCGCGCTCAATGGCCTGGTGGAGGTCGCGCTGGTGCGAGTCGGCGTCGGCGCCGAGCACCTCGGCGGCCTGGTCGCCGCCCAGGCTGCGGATGCCCTGGTTCGTCTTGAAGTGGTACTTCACCCAGTAGGCCTCGCCCTCGGCGTTGGCCCACTGGTAGGTGTGCGAGCCGTAGCCGTTCATGTGGCGGTACGAGGCCGGGATGCCGCGGTCCCCGAACAGCCAGGTGATCTGGTGGGTCGAGGCCGGGGAGTGGGCCCAGAAGTCCCAGACGTTGTCCGCCTCCTGCACGCCGGTGTACGGGTCGCGCTTCTGCGAGTGGATGAAGTCGGGGAACTTGATCGGGTCCTTGATGAAGAACACCGGGGTGTTGTTGCCGACGAGGTCGTAGTTGCCGTCCTCGGTGTAGAACTTCACCGCGAAGCCGCGCGGGTCGCGCACCGCGTCGCCGGCGCCCAGGTTGCCGGCCACGGTGGAGAAGCGCAGGAAGACCTCGGTGCGCTTGCCGACCTCGGACAGGAAGGCCGCCCGGGTGTACTTCGACACCTCGTCGGTGACCTCGAAGTAGCCGTACGCGCCGGAGCCGCGGGCGTGCACGACGCGCTCCGGGATGCGCTCGCGGTTGAACCGGGCCAGCTTCTCCAGCAGGTGCTGGTCCTGGAGCAGCAGCGGGCCGTACTCGCCGGCCGAGGCCGAGTTCTGGTTGTCGGCGACCGGGGCGCCGGACTCCGTGGTCAGGATCTTGGACATGGAGGGTCCTTCAGGTGTCGATAAGGCGGTGCGTGGAGAGGGGGTGAGCGGCGGGCTCAGACGCCGAGCAGGCGCCACAGCGCCGAGCGGCGGCGGGCGGAGTGCTCGCCGTCCGGACCGTCGGCCGGCTGGAGACCGGCGACTGCGGCGGTGGCGGCGGCCGGGTCCGCCAGCGGGCGGGCGGCGGCCAGCGCGGCGGCCTCCTCGGAGGTCAGGCCGGCGTGGGCGAGGGCGGCCGCGGCCTCGGCGGCCGGGACCGCGTTGAACCAGCGCAGCGCGAGGGCCGCGCGGCCGGCCCCGGTGAGGCGGCCGGTGAGCCGGAGGCGGGCGAGCCCACCGTCCGGGTAGACGTTGATCCGTACGTGGGTCACCGGGCGGCCGACGTCGAGCCGGAAGCGGTGACGGGTGTCGGGCTGCAGGCGGGTGCGGGGCAGGATCTCGAACCATTCGCCGTCGGCCGGGTCCTGCCCGGTCGAGGCGTCGAAGCCGATCAGGTCGGCCCAGCCGGGGGCGTTGGCGACGAAGTGGGTGGTGTCCACCTCTGCGGCCAGGACCTCGCCGCCCCCGGCCAGGGCGATCTGCACCCAGTCGTTGGCCTTGTCGCGCCGACGCCGGGTCTCCCAGCCCTCGCCCATGACGGAGGCGCGACCGGGAGCGTTCAGGTTGTGCGGGGAGGAGAAATAGCGGTCGGACGCCGCCTCGGCCACGCCGCCGTACTCCTGGGCCGCCAGGTCGAAGGTGAGGCCGTCCAGTTCGCGCGGGTCGGGCAGCACCTCGCCGTGCACCCGCAGCCGGGCGACACCGCCGTCCGGGAAGATGCTGAGCCGTACGTGGGTATAGCGGGCGTCGTCCTGGACGGCGAACTCGTGGGCGGTGTCGCCCCGGAGCGGGGTGCGCGGCACGATGACGGTCCACTCGGCGTCCTGCAGTTCCCCGGGCGAGGGGTGCCCGGGGACGGAGGCGGCCTCGACCGAGGCGCTCTCCGGGTAGTTGCCGGTGAAGTGGGCGGTGTCCACGATCACGCCGCGGATCACGCCGCCCACGCCGAGCCGCACGACGGCCCAGTCGTGGTCCTGGTCGGTGGGGTGCGGCTGCTCGGCGGAGACGCCGCGGCGGCGCTTGGACTCCCAGCCGTCCATGATCTGGCCCTTGTGGCCGAAGGTGTGCGGGCGGAACTCGGCGGGCTTGGCCACCAGCAGGTTCTCGGCGTCCGCGAAGGTGTCCTCGTTGGTCGCGACGACGCCCGCGCCGAGCAGTCGGGAGGCCAGGTTGACCAGCTCGGTGAAGGGAGCGCTCGGGGTATCGGCGGTGGTCACTGACTCTCCTCAGAAGGCTTTTTCGGTACGGGAGTTGGCGGGCCGGGCGAGCTGCCGGCCGAAGGGCTCGGTGCCGGTGTCCACCGCGCGGCCGCGCAGCCAGGTGGTGCGGACGGCGCCGGTCAACGTCCGTCCGGCGTACGGGGTCACCGGGTTGCGGTGGTGCAACTCGTCGGCTTGGACGGCGAATTCGCCGTCGGGGTCGAAGGCGACCAGGTCGGCGTCGCAGCCCACCGCGATGGCGCCCTTGATGCCGGTGAGGCCGACCAGTTCGGCCGGTCCGGCGGACATCCAGCGCACCACGTCGGCCAGGGTGTGGCCGCGGCGGCGCGCCTCGGTCCAGATGGCGGGCAGGCCCAGCTGCAGCGAGGCGATGCCGCCCCAGGCGGCCGCGAAGTCTCCGCTGCCGCCATACTCGGGCAGCAGCTTCAGGTCGGGCGTGGACGGCGAGTGGTCGGAGACGACGGCGATGAACTCGCCGTCGGCCAGGGCCTCCCAGAGCGCGTCCCGGTTGGCCTCGTCGCGAATCGGCGGGCAGCACTTGAAGGCGGTGTCGCCGTCCGGCACCTGCTCGGCCGCGAGGGTCAGGTAGTGCGGGCAGGTCTCCGCGGTCACCCGGACGCCGTCCTCACGCGCCCGGCGCAGCAGCGGCAGCACGGCCGCGGAGGAGACGTGCAGGATGTGCACCCGGGCGCCGGTACGCCGGGCCGAGTCGAGCAGGTGGGCGACCGCCGCCGTCTCCGCGCCGGACGGGCGGGAGGCGAGGAAGTCCCGGTAGCGGACACCGGGTTGCTGCGGTGCGGCGGCCAGCACGGCCGGGTCCTCGGCGTGGATGATCGCCAGCGCCCCGATCCGGGCCTGCTCGGCCAGAGCGGCCTCCAGGTCGTCGGCCTCGACGTGCGGGAACTCGTCGACACCGGACGGGGCGAGGAAGCTCTTGAAACCGAACACGCCTGCCCGGTGCAGGGGTTCGAGGTCGGCGACGTTGCCGGGAACGGCCCCGCCCCAGAAGCCGAGGTCGACCCAGGCCTGGCCCTCGGCGGTCTTCCGCTTGACGGCCAGGCCGTCGAGCGTGGTGGTGGGCGGGATCGAGTTGAGCGGCATGTCGATGATCGTGGTGACGCCGCCGGCCGCGGCGGCCCGGGTGGCGGTCGCGAAGCCCTCCCACTCGGTGCGGCCAGGCTCGTTGACGTGCACGTGGGTGTCGACCAGGCCGGGCAGCAGGGCGGTGTCGCCGAGGTCGACGAGCTCGCTGTCGCCGACCACCAGCGATCCGTGGGCGGCGACCTGCTCGATCCTCCCGTCCCGGATCAGCACGTCCGCGGGGCGCTCACCGGCGGGCAGCAGCGCCCGGCGGGAGCGGATCACCGCTGGCTGGCTGAACGGCATGGGGACCTCCGAAACCTGGAACTGGGGGGATGAGGGGTACGCGGGGGCACACCGGACCACGCGGCCCGGGGAGGCGCTCGCGGGGCGGTCGGAGTGGGCGGGGACCGAAGGATTGCGGGGAGCCTAGGCCCGCCTTCAACAAAACGTCAATGGAGGAGCATACGAGGCATCAGGCCCGCAGAAGCGCTTCGGCCAGCCGCTCCCCCGCCACCTCGGCCAGCTCACCGGCCCTGGCCATGCTGTCCCCCGGCTGTTCGGCCAGGTCGGTGAGCGCGATAGCGGCGGTGAAGCCGGCCGCCCGCCACTCGGGCTCGGACAGCTCCAGCCGCCCCGCCACGGCGGCCACCCGAACCCCCGCCCGGGCAGCCGCCGCGGCGACTCCGGCGGGGGCCTTGCCGTGGAGCGTCTGTGCGTCCAGGCAGCCCTCGCCGGTGACGACGAGGCGTGCCCCACGCACGGCCTCGTCGAAACCCAGCAGTTCGAGCAGCAGCTCGATACCAGGTCGCATGGTGGCGCCGAGCAGGGCGAGGGCGGCGAAGCCCACCCCGCCCGCGGCCCCGGCGCCGGGGGCCTGCCGCACGTCGCGTCCGGTCACCGCGGCGACCTGGTCGGCGAAGCGGGTCAGCCCCTCCTCCAGGACCACCAGGTCGTCCCCGTCGGCGCCCTTCTGCGGGCCGTACACGGCGGTGGCGCCGCGTGGGCCGAGCAGCGGGTTGTCCACGTCGCAGGCGACCACGACCTCCACGCCGGTCAGCAGCTCGGCCAGCGGGCCGAGCTCGATCCGCTCCAGTCGGCGCAACGCGGCGCCGCCGGGCGGCAGTTCGACGCCGTCGGCGTCCCGCAGCCGGACCCCGAGCGCCTGCACCATGCCGGCGCCGCCGTCCGTGCAGGCACTGCCGCCGAGGCCGAGCACGATCCGCTTGGCGCCCATGGCCACCGCCCGGCCGATCAGCTGGCCGACGCCGTAGGAGCCGGCCGCGAACGGGGCGGTCCGGCCGCCGGGCAGCCGGGCGAGCCCGGAGGCCTGGGCCAGCTCGACCACGGCGGTGTCGCCGCGGAAGGCGAGCGCGGCGTCCACCGGCAGGCCGGTCGGGCCGGCCACCTTCGCCGGGACGCGGTCGAAGCCGGCCGCGAGTGCCGCGGCCAGGGTGCCCTCGCCGCCGTCGGCGACGGGCAGTTCGCGGATCTCGGTGCCGGGCGCGGCGCGCCGGATGCCGACGGCGATCCGGGCGGCGACCTCGGCGCCTTCGAGGGTGCCCTTGAACTTGTCCGGCGCTACGACCACGTGACCCTGGTGGGGGGTGGGGGGCATCGGTGGTCCTCACTTCCGTACGGGCTCTGGCGGTGGTTCGACAAGCATGTGTCCGGTGGCCCGGGGACCGCGACCCCCGCCCGGGTGGTGGGACCCGGGCCCGGGTGGTGGGACCCGGGCCGCGGGAGGTGGTGCGACCCCCTCCCCGCCGTTCCCCTCGTCCCGCTTCCGACGTACGAGGAGCTCCCCTCGGCGGGGAGGGGGCCAGGCGACGCGCATCAGGCACGACCGAAGTGCCCCCGGGGGAGGGTGTGCGCGTCACCGGCTTGGGCCGACCGGCGGGCGGGCGGATGAGCCCCTGCCCGCACGCCGGTCGGGTCCGACCTCCTGGCGGCGCGGGCACGACCGGATCAGGTACACGCCACCAGGAGGAGTCTGTCGGGGCGCCGGTCCCCTAGGTCACTTGACCTGTAGGGCCACTCGGCCCGTGCGGTCGCCGGCCCCGTTCGGTCACTTGATCTCGCGGCCGGAGAGCCGCTCGACGCCGCGCAGGAGCGCCGAGTGGTCGAGCGAGCCGTCGCCGTTGGCCCGGGCGGAGGCGACCAGCTGCGCCACCACGGCGCCGACCGGCAGCGCGGCGCCCACGGCGCGGGCGGCGTCGGTGACGATGCCCATGTCCTTGTGGTGCAGGTCGATCCGGAAGCCGGGGGCGAACTCGCGGTTCAGCATGTTCGCCTTCTTGCGGTTGAGCACGGTGGAGCCGGCCAGGCCGCCGCCGAGCACGTCCAGCGCGGCGGCCAGGTCGACGCCGGCGTTCTCCAGGAACACCACGGCCTCGGCGAGCACCTGGATGTTGACCGCGACGATCAGCTGGTTGGCGGCCTTGACGGTCTGGCCGGCGCCGTCCGGGCCGACGTGCACGACCGTGGTGCCCAGCGCGTCGAACAGCGGCTTGGCCTCGGCGAAGTCCGCCGCCTCGCCGCCGACCATGATCGACAGCACCGCCTCGATCGCGCCCGCCTCGCCGCCGGAGACCGGGGCGTCCAGGGTGCGCACGCCCTTCTCGCGGGCGGCCTCGCCGACCTTGATCGAGGTCTGCGGGGTGATCGAGGACATGTCGATCACCAGGGTGCCCGCGCCGACGTTCTCCAGGACGCCGCCCTCGCCGAGGATCACCGCCTCGACGTGCGGGTCGGCCGGGACCATCGTGATGACGACCTCGGCGTCCTTCACCGCGTCCGCGATGCTGGCGGCGCCGTGGCCGCCGGCCGCGACCACGGTGTCGATCGAGGCCTGGGAGAGGTCGAAGCCGGTGACGTGGTGGCCGGCCTTGACCAGGTTGACGGCCATGGGCTTGCCCATGATGCCGAGGCCGACGAAGGCAATCTTGCGGGAGGCGCTCATCGCGTCGGGTTCCTTACGTGTGCGGGTGGGAGGGGTGGCTTTCCGGCGGGCGGTTCGGACACCGCGTCGCGGGGCTACCGGGCCGCGCGCAGCTCGCGCGGCAGCCAGCCGAAGCTGTCGGCGCTGACGCCGGTGGAGGGGCGGTACTCCAGGCCGATCGAGCCCGTGTAGCCCGCGGCGCTGAGCCGGGCGAACAGGTCCTCGAAGTCCAGCTCGCCGGTGCCGGGCTCGTTGCGGCCCGGGTTGTCGGCGATCTGCACGTGGCCGATCCGGTCGGCGTAGGTGTCGATGACCGCCGCCAGGTCCTCGCCGTTCTTGGCCAGGTGGTACAGGTCGCAGAGGAACTTGGCGTTCCCCAGGCCGGTGGCGGCGTTGACCTTGTCGACCACGTCGACCGCGGCGGCCGCGGAGACCAGCGGGTAGTCCGGCGACTCGGCCTTGTTGAGGGCCTCGATCAGCAGGATCGCGCCGGTCCCGTGCGCCGCCTCGGCCGCGAGCACCAGGTGCTCCAGCGCGAGCGCGTCCTGCTCGGCCGGCTCGACGCCCTCGATCCGGTTGCCGTACAGCGCGTTGAGCGCGGTGGCGCCGAGCGAGGCGGCGAGTTCCGCGGCGACCGGGACGTTGGCGCGGAACCGGTCCCGCTCGGACGGGACCGAGACGGTGCCCCGGGCGCCCTGGCTGAGGTCGTCCAGGAAGTTGAGGCCGGTGAGCCGCACGCCCGCGTCGTTGAACGCCTTGCGGAGCGCGTCCAGTTCGGCCTGGCTCGGGTGGTGCTCCGTGCCGAAGGGCCACCAGAGCTCGGCGGCCGTGAAGCCGGCCGCGGCCGCGGCCGCGGGGCGCTCCAGCAGTGGGAGCTCGCCGAACAGGATCGACAGGTTGACCGTGAAGCCGTGCTTGGCAGCCGCCGTCACGTCCATCACCTCTCACTCTCTCTTCCTTCATCCGCAACTTCCACGATCCGGAAGAGGGATTCTGTGTGGTGGAAGCATCTCCGGCCCGGCGAGCGAGTGTCAAGGCTGACGCAACATTTTGTTGAAGTGGCCCGGGGGCACCCGCCACCAGCGCCCCCGGCTGTTCGATCACCCAGCCCCTGCCCCCGCCCACCACCGCTCGATACAGTGAGCACGTGCGATTGATGGTGGAGTTCACGACAGAACCGTTCGAACTGGACACGTTTCCGGAGCACGCCGCGGCGGCCCGCAAGGTCGTCGACGAGGCCGGCCTGGACGTGTCGGTCGGCCCCTTCGGGACCGGCGCCGAGGGCGAGGCCGAGCAGGTCCTCGCCGCGGTGACCCGACTGCTCAGGGAGACCCTGGACGCCGGGGCGACCCGGATCTCGGTCCAGGTCAGCCTGCTGGGCGAGGAGGGCGGTACGCCGTGACCGAGCAGCACGTGGAACACCCGCTCGCCGCGGCGGTCAAGCCGCTGCTGGCCGCGGTCGGCGCCACGCCCGTCCCGCTGGACGAGGCGAAGGCCGAGGACGTCGTCCTGGAGTGGGAGGGCACCCCGGCCCTGGCCGTCCGGCTGCCGCACCTGAGCAGTGCACTGGACCGACTGCTGGCCGAGATGACCCGGCAGTTCGACGGCCGCCCGCTGGCCGAGCTGGACCGCTGGGAGAAGCAGCGGGTCGTCGCCCTCCTGGAGGAGCGCGGCGCCTTCACCGTCCGCCACGGAGTCGAGACGGTCGCCACGGCCCTGGGCGTCAGCCGCTTCACCGTGTACAACTACCTGAACCGCCAGGACGGCTCGAAGTCCTCCTGAGCGACCCCGGGCCGCCCCGGGCGGTCCGCCGACCGGGTGGCCCCGCCGGTGCCGAGAAGTCTGGATCGGCCCACGGCGGGGCACACTCGGCGAATCGCACACGAAAGGGCCCCGCACCGGGGGCCGGTTCAAAACGTAACCACCAACCGTTCAACAAACTGTTGACGGCTGGGTGGGGCCGATCTAGCTTTTCCGGGTGGCACCACTCTTCAGGAGGTCCACCCGTGACCAACCACCCCCACGCCCTTGACGCCCTGGCCGCGGCCGATGCCGCGGAGCTCGAAGGGATCCTGCTGGAGGTATGCTCCAGCCCCCGTTGGGCCGCCGCCGTCGCGGAGGCCAAGCCGTGGTCCAGCCGTGAGGCCCTGCTCGCCGCCAACGCGGCGGCGATGGCCGGACTGACCGTCGCGGACCTTCACGACGCCATGGCCGGACACGCCCGCATCGGTCAGCCCAAGGCGGGCGACGCCACCTCCGAGCGCGAACAGGCCGGGATCCAGGGCGTGGACCAAGCGGTCCTCGGCGAACTGCGCGAGGCCAACGCCGCCTACGAGGCCAAGTTCGGCCACGTGTTCCTGATCTGCGCGACCGGCCGCACCGCGGCCACCATGCTCGCCGCCCTGCGCGAGCGCCACCCCAACGACCCCGCCACCGAGGCGGAGATCGTCCGGGGCGAACTGCGCAAGATCAACGACATCCGGCTCAACCGCCTCCTCGACTCTTTCTGACGTACCGTCAAGAATGCTTCATGGAAGAACTGGAAGCCGTTCGTGCGTCGCGCCCTTCCTTCACGAACCGACGCGCCATCATCTCTGCCATCAGTAAGGTCACTTCACCCATGACTGGCATCTCCACCCACGTGCTCGACACCAGCCTCGGCCGCCCGGCCGAGGGTGTCCCGGTCGAGCTCGCACTGCACACCGAGGGTGGCTGGCAGGTGCTCGGCACCTCCGCCACGGACTCCGACGGCCGGGTCAAGGACCTGCCGGCCGTGGAGGCGGGCTCGGTCGTCCGGCTGCTCTTCGACACCGCCGCGTACTACGCGCGCAAGTCCGAGGAGCCGCCGTTCTTCCCCGAGGTCTCGATCGTCTTCACGGTCGCGCCCGCGCAGCACCACTACCACGTGCCGCTGCTGCTGAACCCGTTCGGATACTCGGTCTACCGCGGAAGCTAGTAGACCGACCTTGAAGCTTAGGAGCCTGTCATGGCCCACGTGCTCGGTCAGAACCAGTACGGCAAGGCGGAGAACCGCATCGTCCGGGTCTACCGCGACTCCACCCGGCACGAGATCAAGGACCTGAACGTCTCGGTCGCCCTCCAGGGCGAGTTCGAGGACGTCCACCTCACCGGATCCAATGCCAACTGCCTCCCCACCGACACCACCAAGAACACCGTCTACGCCTTCGCGAAGGAGTACGGCATCGACTCGGCCGAGGCCTTCGGCATCCTGCTGGCCCGGCACTTCGTCGACGACACCGAGCGCGGCGTCGTGCACAGCGCCCGGATCCGGATCGAGGAGTACGCCTGGGACCGGATCAGGACGCCGGACAGCTCGGCCCGATTCATCGGCTCGGAGGAGGTCGGCCACTCCTTCGTCCGCAGCGGCCAGGAGACCCGCACCACCGAGGTCGTCTACGACGGCGAGAAGGTCCAGGTCATCTCCGGCCTGAAGGACCTCATCGTGATGAACTCCACCAACTCGGAGTTCTGGGGCTACATCAAGGACAGGTACACCACCCTCCAGGAGGCGTACGACCGCATCCTCGCCACCCAGGTCACCGCCCGCTGGAAGTACGGCTACAGCGGTCGCGACGGCGAGGCCCAGCCCAACTGGAACCGCTCCTACACCCACGTGAAGCGGCACATGCTGGAGGCGTTCGCCGAGACCTACTCCTACTCGCTGCAGCAGACCCTGCACTCGATGGGCACCCGGGTCCTCAACAACCGTGCCGAGGTCGACGAGGTACGCCTCGAACTGCCCAACAAGCACCACTTCCTGGTCGACCTGGAGCCCTTCGGACTCAAGAACGAGAACGAGGTCTACTACGCCGCGGACCGCATGTACGGCCTGATCGAGGGCACCGTGCACCGCGAGGGTGTCGTGCCGGTCATCCCGGTCGTCTGACCTTCCCCACCGCGCCACCCGCGCCACCCGCGCCACCCAGCTCCATCCACCCAGCTCCACCCGCTCAGTCCACGGACTCCGTCCGGAGTCGCCGCACCTCCGGTCCGCACGGGCCGGTCGAGTCCGGGCGGACCGCACCATCCGCACTACCCGCACCACCTGTTTCTCCTCCCCCACCAACCGGAGTTCGTGCCTGCCTCGCGGCGGCCGGCCCGGGGCACTGGAGAAGCGCCCCGAGGGATCCTTGCTCCGCCGTCCCGCCCTCGGGGGGTCTCCAGCGCCACGGGTGCGCCGGGAGCCACGGGCACAAGAGGGGCTCGACATGGCACCCAGCAACACCAGCAGTAACGACGGCGGTTCCACCCCAGCAAGAACCCCGGGGCCGGACGGCACCTCAACCCACCTTCCCGGCAAGCCGTCCGGGCCCGGAACCCACCCCGGTACTCATCCCGGTATCCACCCCGTGGACGAGGTGCTGCCCCCGGTGAAGCTGTTCTCCACCGGGCTCCAACACGTCGCCGCGATGTACGCGGGGGTCGTCGCACCCCCGCTCATCGTCGGCGCCGGCGTCGGACTCTCCGCCGCCGACCTCGCCCTGCTCATCTCGGCCAGCCTGTTCACCGCCGGACTGGCCACCCTGCTCCAGACCCTCGGCGTCTGGAAGATCGGCGCGCGACTGCCGTTCGTGAACGGCGTGTCGTTCGCGGGCGTCGCGCCCATGATCGCCATCGCCGAGGAACACGGACCGAAGGACGCCCTCCCGGTGATCTTCGGAGCGGTGATCGTCGCGGGGGCCCTGTGCTTCCTCGCGGCGCCGTACTTCTGCAAGCTCATCCGGTTCTTCCCCCCGGTCGTCCAGGGCACCGTGATCACCCTCATCGGGGTGTCCCTGCTCCCGGTGGCGGTGAACTGGGCGCGCGGCGGCTCGCCGGGCGCCCCCGGGTACGGCTCCATTCGGGCCATCGGCCTCGCCGCGATCACCCTCGTCGCGGTGGTGCTCTGCAACCGGCTGCTGCGCGGCTTCTGGCAGCAGCTGTCCCTGCTCATAGGTCTGGCGTTCGGCACCCCGATCGCCTTCCCGCTGAGGCTGGCCGACTTCGGCGCGGTCCAGGACGCGAAGGTCTTCGCGCTCCCCTCCCCGTTCCACTTCGGCGCGCCCGCGTTCGACGCCGCCGCGATCGTCTCCATGTGCATCGTCATGGTGGTCTCGATGACCGAGTCCACCGCCGACATGCTCGCCCTCGGCAAGATCGTCGAGCGCGAGGCCGACGAACCCACGCTCGCCGCCGGCCTGCGGGCCGACGGACTGGCCACCGCGCTCAGCCCCGTCTTCAACGGCTTCGCCGCCAGCGCCTTCGCCCAGAACATCGGGCTGGTCGCGCTGACGAAGATCCGCAGCCGGTTCGTGGTCGCGGCCGGCGGAGGCATCCTGATCCTGCTCGGGCTCTTCCCGGTGCTCGGTTCGGTCGTCTCCCTGGTCCCGCAGCCCGTCCTCGGCGGCGCCGGGATCGTGCTCTTCGGCACGGTCGCGGCGAGCGGGATCCGCACCCTCGCGGAGGCCGGCATTGAGTCCAGCGCCAACACCATCCTGGTGTCGGTCTCACTCGGTGTCGGCATCGTCCCGATCGCCGTACCGACCTTCTACGACTCCTTCCCGGAGGCCGTCCGGACCCTGATGCACTCGGGGATCTCGGCCGGCTGCGTGATGGCGGTCCTGCTCAACCTGCTCTTCCACCACGTCGGGGCCGCCCGCCGGTCAGGATCCGGGTCCACCTCCGGGTCCGGACCCGGCCAGGCCTCCGGCGCGACGGTGCCGACGGCGACACCGTCCTGACCGGTCCGGGCAGGGGCGCGCACGACGAGGTGCGCGCCCTTCCTGGCCCTCCCCCATAGGAGTGACACCATGGCAGTCCAGCCCCCACCCGCCGACCAGCGGATCGTGATCGAGAACGTCGCGATCGCCGCCGTCGACGCCGTCGACACCGAGTACGCCCGCGGCCACGTGGTCATCCTCGGGAACCGGATCGAGTCGGTCGGGGACGGTCCCGCCCCGAACTGGCTGGACAACGTGGTGCGCCGGATCAACGGCGAGGGCCACCTGATCACCCCGGGCCTGGTCAACACCCACCACCACTTCTACCAGTGGATCACCCGCGGGCTCGCCCAGGACGACATCCTGTTCGACTGGCTGGTCGCCCTCTACCCGACCTGGGCCCGGATCGACGAGAAGCTCGTCCACGCCGCCAGCCAGGGCTCGGCCGCCGCCCTGCTCAAGTCCGGCTGCACCACCGCCTCCGACCACCACTACGTCTTCCCCGAGGACGGCGGGGACGTGCTCGGCGCCTCGATCGAGGCAGTCCAGGAGCTCGGCCTGCGCTTCACCGCGCTGCGCGGCTCGATGGACCGCAGCAAGAAGGACGGCGGGCTGCCGCCGGACCACGCCGTCGAGAAGCTCGACGACATCCTGGCGGCCTCCGAGGCCGCCGTGGACCGCTACCACGACTCCTCGTTCGGCTCGATGCTGCACGTCGCGATCGCGCCGTGCTCGCCGTTCTCGGTCTCCACCGACCTGCTCCGCCAGTCCGCCGAACTCGCCCGCCGCAAGGGCGTCCGGCTGCACACCCACGGCTCGGAGACCGCCGAGGAGGAGCAGTTCTGCAAGGAGCTGTTCGGCATGGGGCCGACCGACTACTTCGAGTCGGTGGGCTGGCTCGGCGAGGACGTGTGGATGGCGCACTGCGTCCACATGAACGACTCCGACATCGCCAAGTTCGCCGAGACGGGTACGGGCGTGGCGCACTGTCCGTCCTCCAACGCCCGCCTGGCCGCCGGGATCGCCCGGGTGCCCGACATGCTCAAGGCCGGCGTACCGGTCGGACTCGGCGTCGACGGCACCGCCTCCAACGAGTCCGGCGAGCTGGGCACCGAGCTGCGCAACGCGCTGCTGATCAACCGCCTCCACGGCTCCCCGACCGCGCTGACCGGGCGCCAGGCACTGCGGCTGGGCACCATGGGCGGCGCCCGGGTGCTGGGACGGCAGAACGAGATCGGCTCGATCGAGGCCGGCAAGCTGGCCGACCTGGCGCTGTGGAAGATCGACGGGGTCATGCACTCCTCGATCGCCGACCCGGTCGCGGCCCTCACCTTCGGCGCGCTGCCGCCGCTGGCGGTGCTGTTCGTCAACGGCAACGCCGTGGTGGAGAGGGGCGAGCTGACCACCGTCAACGAGGACCGCATCGCCCGGGCCTGCGCCCGCGCGGCCAAGGAGCTCGCCTCCCGGCCGGTGTGACGGCTTGACGGGGTGACACCGAAGAGCTCCGGGGCGCCCAGGGACGGTGCGTGACCCGGATCCGTACGCCCGGGAGGGCGGACGGACTGCGGCCCCGAACCCACGGCGAGGGTTCGGGGCCGCGGCGTGTGTGCGGACGGATCCAGCGGGCGGATGTCGGTGAAGGGGTTTCGACGAACAGCTTTCGACGAACAGATTTCAGCAAACAGACTTCAGCGAACGGATGACAACTTTCATCATCTGTTCGCTGAAGTCTGTTCCCGGTCATCCGTTGGCCGCTCCCCCGACGACCCTCAGGCCGTACGCCCCAGCGTCGCCAGGTAGGCGCGCCAGCCGCCGTGGTGGGTGATCTCGCGGTGCACACCGCGCTCGACCTCGCCCCGGGCGAGCAGCATGGACAGGCACGAGGAGCCGTCCTCCAGCTCGATCACGCCGAGCTCCAGCTCCCGGGGCTCGCCGGGCAGGATGACGTCCCGCAGGCGCTCCAGGCTGATGTCGTACAGCTCGCCCTCGATCGCGCTGTCGACGGCCGGGTCGGCCAGCAGTCCCGGGCAGACGTCCGTCCCGCCGCTGTGGTCGATCGAGAAGAAGCGGTAGCCGGGGGCGGTGCGGACCGGGCCGATCAGGGCGTCGGCGACCTTGCCGTGGAACGGTCCGCCGACCATCGCCTGGCCGTTGAAGAAGATGCGCGCCATCAGTGAACTCCTCACAAGGAAAAGACCGTTCCGTACGGCGACGAGAGGACAGGTGGATTCGTCGCCGTACGGAACGGAGCACACGGCGGCGGAACTGCTACAGACCGGCAGGCTGCAGCGGTGACGCCGGTGGATAGATTGGTGCTCAGCCCAGCAGGGGAAGCGCGGGGAGGGTCAGGAAGTCCGCGAACTCCTCGGCCAGGGCGACCTGTTCGAAGAGCTGGGCGGCCTCGCGCCAGCGGCCGGCCTGGTAGGCCTCGGCGCCGAACTCGGCACGCAGCTCGGCCAGTTCGGTGGCGACCAGGGTGCGGACCAGCTGGGCGGTGGCCTTCTCGCCGGTGTCGGACAGCACGACCCCGTTGTGGATCCACTGCCAGATCTGCGAGCGCGAGATCTCGGCGGTGGCGGCGTCCTCCATCATGTTGAAGATGCCGACCGCCCCGAGCCCGCGCAGCCACGCCTCGATGTAGCGGATGCCGACCTGGACGGCGTTGTGCAGCCCGGCGTGGGTGCAGGTGCCGCCGGCGCCCGCGATGTCGAGCAGGTCGGCGGCGGTGACCGGCTCGGCCGGGCCGGGGTTGTCCTTCTGGTGGGGCCGCTCGCCGAGCACCGCGTCGAAGGAGGCCCGGGCGACCGGGACGAGGTCCGGGTGGGCGACCCAGGAGCCGTCGAAGCCGTTGCCGGCCTCACGGTCCTTGTCCGCCTTGACCTTCTCCAGCGCGGCGGCGTTGACCTCCGGGTCCTTGCGGCTGGGGATGAACGCGGCCATGCCGCCGATCGCGTGGGCGCCGCGCTTGTGG
Organism: Kitasatospora sp. NPDC017646; assembly: GCF_044329365.1. Lineage (NCBI taxonomy): Bacteria > Bacillati > Actinomycetota > Actinomycetes > Kitasatosporales > Streptomycetaceae > Kitasatospora > Kitasatospora sp. NPDC017646. The sequence continues at coordinate 202,701 of NZ_JBIRJC010000003.1, forward strand.
CAGGTCTGCACCAGCAGCCGGGTGTAGGCGGCCATGAACGGCGAGGCCATGGTGACGCTGTTGCGGTCCGGCAGGATGTAGTGCTCACCGACGTCACGGAAGTTCTTGACGATCGAGAACAGGTAGTCCCAGCGCCCGGCGTTGAGGCCGGCCGCGTGGTCGCGCAGCTCGTGGAGGATCTCGTCCATCTCGAAGGCGGCGGTGATGGTCTCGATCAGCACGGTGGCCCTGACGGTGCCGTGAGGGATGCCGAGTTCGGCCTGGGCGTGGGTGAACACGTCGTTCCAGAGCCGCGCTTCGAGGTGGCTCTCGGTCTTCGGCAGGTAGAAGTACGGGCCGGAGTTGGGGTCGTCGGCGCCCTTGGCGAGCAACCGGGCGGCGTTGTGGAAGAAGTACAGCCCGAAGTCGACGAACGCGCCGGCCACCGGGACGCCGTCGACGAGCAGGTGGTTCTCGTCCAGGTGCCAGCCGCGCGGGCGGACCACGACAGTGGCGAGTTCGGCGGCGGGCTTGAGGGCGTAGGACTTGCCGGCCGAGCTGGTGAAGTCGATCCGGCCTTCGAAGGCGTCGATCAGGTTGACCTGGCCGCTGACCACGTTCTCCCAGGTCGGGGAGGTGGCGTCCTCGAAGTCGGCGAGCCAGACCTTGGCCCCGGAGTTGAGCGCGTTGATGACCATCTTGCGGTCGGTGGGGCCGGTGATCTCGACCCGGCGGTCCTGGAGCGCGCGCGGCGCCTCGGCGACCTTCCAGTCCCCGGCCCGGACGTCGGCGGTTTCCGGGAGGAAGTCCAGTGTGCCCGTGCGGGCGATCTCGGCTCGTCGGGCCTTCCGCCTGGCCAGGAGCTCCTGCCGCCGCCCTTCGAAGGCACGATGGAGGCCGACGACGAAGGCGACCGCCTCCGGAGTGAGCACCTCCTCCGCCCGGTGGACGCGCGTACCGGCGACAGTGACGACCGGAGCGGCGGGGGAGGCGCCGACGGGCCCCTGATCTGCAGCCATGAGCAGGACACTCCTAAGACGGTTGAGCCTGGCGAAGGGAGCTCCGGTGGGAACTTCCTCGGGAACTTCCTCGATCGTTACCCGCCTGTCGGCGAGTTCGATTCTGTAGAGTGGAGACTAGTTTCCGCGATACAGAATTTCAACGGTTTGTTGAAGAGGTCGCCGGGACTCTACTCCTCTCCGACAGCGAAGGGAACGCCGGTGGTTGCGACCCCCGACACAGCATCGACGACAGGCGCCGACCGCGCGAGCGGCGGCGTGCAGTCCGTCGAGCGCGCCTTCCAACTCCTGGAGGCACTGGCCGACTCCGGCGGGGTGGCCACCCTCAGCGAGCTCTCCGGCAGCTCCGGCCTCCCGATGCCGACCATCCACCGACTGGTTCGTACCCTCGTCCAGCAGGGCTATGTCCGCCAGGACACCGCACGCCGCTACACCCTCGGTCCCCGGCTGATCCGCCTCGGCGAGACGGCCGGCCGCCTGCTCGGCAGCTGGGCCCGCCCGTACCTGGCCGAGCTCATGGAGGCCACCGGCGAGACCGCCAACCTGGCCGTGCTGGAGGGCGGCGAGGTGGTGTACGTCGGGCAGGTGCAGTCGCGGCGATCGATGCGGATGTTCACCGAGGTCGGACGGCGGGTACAGCCGCACTGCACCGGCGTCGGCAAGGCACTGCTCGCCCAGCTCCCCGAGGACGAGGCGCGCGCGATCCTGGGCCCCAACCCGCTGCCCGCGCACACCGAGTACACCGTGACCGACCCGCAGGAGCTGATGGACCAGCTCGCCGAGGCGCGCGAGCGCGGGTACGTGGTCGACGACCAGGAGCAGGAGATCGGCGTCCGCTGCATCGCGCTCGCGGTACCCGGCGCACCGACGCCCACCGCCCTCTCGGTGTCAGGCCCGGAGGCCCGGATCCGGGCACTGGAGGAGCAGGCGGGGGCGTCCTCGCTGGTGCCGGTGATGCACCAGATCGCGACCCGGCTCGGGCAGGTCCTCGCTCCCTGACGTGTCGTCAGTTCTCCTGCTGGGGGTGATGTTGGCGCCACCACCGGCTCCTGTCCGCATTGTCCTCCGTTCGACGGACGCTCGGGCGGGTTGGGCCGGTGCCGCCGCCCCGGTGCCGCCACCCTGGTGCGGACGCGGCCCGCGACGGAGCGGGCCGCCGGACCACGAGGGAGCGGTGAGCGGTGATGGGACGCGGGCAGGGCAGGCGCAGGGGCCTCCGGGTCGCGTCCGGTGGGACGGCGTTCACGGCGGCGACGGCGGCGGGTTGCGCCGTCGCGCTGCTGGCCGCCGGGCCGTCCTGGGCGCTGCGGCCCGCCCCGCGGCCGGAGCCGCAGGTCGCGTCGGTGAGCACGGCCGCCGTACGGTCCGACTCCGACCTGGAGGTGATCCGGCTCGACCCGGAAGCCGCCCCTCCTGACGGCACCACCACGGTCCACGCCTTCGTCGCGAACCGCGGCCCGGAGACCACGGGCTCGCCGTTCACGGTGGTCGTCATCCTGCCGAACGGCGTGACACCGCAGGGCCCGTACTTCCCCGAGGACTGCGCGGTGCTGGGGGGCGGGCGCACGGTGCGCTGCGTCTTCGGGGCCGGACTGAAGCCTGGGCGCAGCGCGACCGCGCTCGTCCCGGTGCGGATCTCCCCCGACGTGCGGCCGGGCGTGCTGACCGGCGGGGTGGTCGAGGTGCACAGCCCGGACGACCGGAACGGAAGCAACAACCGGCAGCCGTTCGACCTGGAAGTGGTCGAGACGGCTGCCGGTTCCTGAGAGCGGCTGGTCTGCGGGCTACGTGCGCTCGGCGTCCGCGGTCAGCGGTAGACGCGCACGTAGTCGGCGGCGAAGGTGATCGGGGTGTTCCCCTGCGGCGCCGGGTGGTACTTGCCGGCGCAGACCGAGAGGTTGAGGATCAGGTACGCCGAGAAGTTGGCACCCACGCCCTTGCCGTCCGAGAACACCTTGACGCCGTTGACGTACCAGTCCACCGAGTTGGCGCCGTAGTAGGTGCCGATGGTGACCCACTGGTCCTTGGCGACGGCCTTGGCGTCGGTGTAGTAGTCCGGGTTACCGGGGTTGACGTGGTTGGTCAGCTCCAGCAGGTTCGCACCGCGGCCGGGGGTTCGGGTGTCCAGGCCAGGGGGGGTTCAGCTGGGGTTCAGCCGAGCCAGGCGGACACCTGGCTCTCGGCCTCCGGCGACCAGGCCAGTTCCAGGTGGTTGAGCCCGGTGAGCAGCCGGGTACCGCCGACCGTCGCGATGCCGGTGATATCCAGGGCACTCGCGGTGAACACGATGCCGTCGCTGGGACCGCGGTTCTCGTCGAGCACGCCCGGGATGTCGGCCACCCCGCCCGCGAGGAGGTAGGTGGGCACCGAGGCGGGGATCCCGGTCCGCTGGAGCGGGGCGATCAGCGAACCGGCGTCGATGGCCACCTGGATGCCCTGGCCGGAGGTGTAGAAGCCCTGGCCGCCGTAGTACGTGGTCCACCAGTCCTGGGCGGTGGTGTCCACTCCGTAGGCGGCGTCCCAGCGGGCGAGCAGCTGTCGCTGGCCCGGGTAGCAGTCGGCGCCGCCGATGGGCAGCACCCCGAGGCAGGGCTGGGCGGTGTAGGTGCCGTAGCAGGTCATGTACAGGTGTGGGGACGGCGCGTTGGCGGTCCCGCCGCAGGCCGGCCAGGCGGCCAGGTCGAAGTCCCAGCCGTGCGCGTATACGTAGTCGAGCCCGCCGTTCGGCCCGCCGAGGGTGACCAGGCGGCGCACGTCACCCGCGTACGGCCGCCCCCAGGCGGGGCGCACCGAGGACACGTACGCCCGGGCGGCGACCTCGCCCTTGCTCCAGGCCACCACGTCGACCCGGGGGACGCCGAGCCGGGCCCGGATCAGCGCGATCGCGTCACCGACGGCCTGGGCCTGGAGCAGGTTGTCGCCGTGCTTGTGGGCGAAGCCGATGGCGAACACCCGGTGGCCGGTCCCGGCCAGGTACTGGGCGAGGCCGGTGGACGGGCAGCTCGCGGCGCCGCAGGTACCGCCCTCCCCCGGATTCGCCCAGGCGCGGTCGGCGTTGTCGTTGGCGCCGTGGACCAGCAGGACGGGGGTGGCGGTGCCGCCGCTGTCCCAGCCGGTGGCGGAGTAGAGCAGGAAGCGGCCGGAGAAGGGCTCGCCGGTGCCGAAGTAGGTGCGACGGGGACCGTCCTGGTCGCCGCGGCCGTCGGCTGGGAACTGCTCGGTGCGGAAGCCGGGGGTCGGGTCGAGGTAGCGCTCGACCTTGGCCCAGCCGTTGCCGGGGGTGGGGAAGGTGGCTTCGAGGGCGAGCGGGGTGGTGGTTGCGCCGGTGATGACCGAGGCGGTGGCGGCCTTGGGGGTGGCGGCCGCTCCGGCGGTGGGGGCGCCGAGGAGCAGGGCGGTGAGGGCCAGGAGGAGGGCGGAGAGGGCGGCGGGGACGCGTCGGGTGGGGGTACGTCTCATGGGCGTGCACGGTAGGACCGGCGCGCGGTCGACGCCCATGTGCCGGTCGCACACCGCGGGCGGCGCGACGGTGGCGGACCGCACTGTGGCGCGGAGCCGCCCGAGTCCGCCCGGTCGGATAAATTGGAACCCTGGCATTTTCCGCGGTGCACAAGTGCACCGGGTCCGAATGTGCCCGGTCCGTACGGTCCGTCTCCGTCCCACGCTCCCGAGAAGAGGTCCCGCCCCACCATGACCGCGTCCCTGCCCGCCTTCGCCGGCCGTACCTACGTCTTCCGGGCCGACAACGGCGCGGCCTTCCGCAACACCTACTCGGCCGACGGCACTCGGCTGCGCTGGGAGGGTCTCGGCGAGTCGGCGGGCCAGTGGGAGGACGTGCGACTGCACGTCGCCGAGGTCGCACCGGAGATCTACTTCGTCAGCTGGACGGAGCAGAGCGGGATCACGGTCAGCCACGTGATGGACCTCAACGCGCTGACCGTGCGGGCCTTCTGGACCTTCGAGGGTGAGGGCGGCCGGGTGGGCCAGCTGCACACCGGGACGCTGGAGCGGGTGGCCTGAGAGCCGCGTGACGAACCGAACCCCCGGGGCCGCGGCCGGCCGTTTCCGGGGTTCGGTTCGTTCCGGTCCGACGGAGTCGTCGGTCCGGGGTCAGACGGTCCGACCCGGTAGGCCCGGCCGGCCCGGCTGGTCGGTCTGGCCCGGCTGGTTCGGCACCTTGAGGTGCTGGGACAGCCACTCCAGCGAGGAGGGCAGCAGCGCGCTCCAGGTCTCGAAGTTGTGGCCGCCGTTCTCGAGCATGCTGTACGAGACCTTCATCGGGCTGTGCACCGCGTCGATGAACGCCTCGGTGTCCTGCTTGTAGTTGCCGTCGCCCTTCTTGGTGCCGGCCAGCAGGAGGGAGATGTTCGGCTGCGGCAGGTTCTTCAGCCTCCACATCAGGTTGGCCTCGTCGCGGCGCTGCTTGCTGCCGCCGAAGAGGTCACCGGTGGTCGGGTCGTCGGCGGCCTCGTAGTACCCGGAGAGGGCGACGGCGGTCGGGAAGACGTCCGGGTGGCGCATGGCCAACTTGACGGCGCAGTAGCCGCCGGTCGAGTTGCCCATGTAGGCCCAGGCCTGCGGGTCGGCCGAGACCCGGTAGCTCGCCTCGATCGCCGAGGGGACGTCCTTGGTGAAGTACGTGTCGGACTGGGCGCCGCCCGGAATGTCCTCGCACTCGGTGTCCTGCGGCAGGGCGGGCGAGGGACGCATCAGGACCATGACGGTCGGCTGCATCCGGCCTTCCTGCAGCAGCTTGAGCGCGGCGCCCGGGTAGTTGAAGCGGGTGATCAGGTTTTCCGCGATTCCTGGGAATCCGGTGCTGACGATCACGGCCGGGAACTGCTTCTGCGCGTACTCCGGCTGGAAGTACTGCGGCGGCAGGTAGACGTACCCCTCGGTCGACAGCCGGCTCTCCTTGCCGTCGATCCGGACCTTGCGGATCTCACCGGACTGGCTGGGCTCACGACCCATCGCGCCGCCGCCCTTGACCGAGGCCTGGCCGATGGTCTCCACCATCAGGCGTCCGGAGGCGTCCGCCTTGTTGTGGATCACGACCGGGCCGGTGCTGCCGGTGCCCAGCAGGTCATCCCAACTGCTGTAGAACGCGAAGTAGTTGTTGGCCACAAGACCGAGTGCGGCAAGCACGGCGATCTGGGTGGCGAGCAGCGTGCCTATTCGGCCGAGCACCGCCTTCCAGCTCTTCCGAGCGAGTCTGGGCCACAGCCAGACCGTGCCGACCATCATCACGACCGCGATCAGTACGGCCAGCGCCAGCACCTTGCGGCTCGTCAGACCCATGTTTCAGTTGCTCCCACGCCTCGAACTCCGCGCCCCCTCCACTCAGGGACATCCGAGGAAGTCACCCCGGTTCCCCCACCGGGGCGCGGGGACCAACCCTAGCGGGAGCTGGGAGGCAGCTGAGGGGCGGCTGGGGGTCTCGTGAGAGGGACTGCTGACAGGTACCAGATTTCAGATGACAGATGGCGAAATCTGTCATCTGTCATCTGTCAGCAGTCGGCAGTCAGCCGTTCGACCCCGCCCTCCGCGGGCCGCTCGGCCCCGCCCACCCGCTCCCAGAGCCGCAGACCCGCCGTGAGCTCGCGCATGCAGCGGGCACCGAGGTCCCGCGGGGACCCCGGGCCGGTCACGGGAGCCTCGGAGCCGGCCCACTGTTCCAGGGCCACCCGGATCGCCGCCGTGGCCGCGGCGGCTGCCAGTCGGATTTCCAGCGGATCGGCACCGTCCGTGCAGCGGGCGGCCAGCACGGACCGCAGCCGTTCCTCCGATCCCGCGTGGACGCGCTGCCAGGTGCCGTCCAGCCGAGGATCGCGCAACAGGCTGCGGGTCCAGTGCATCGCCTCGACGGCCTCGTCGTCGGCCGGGGTCAGCGACTCGACCGCCGAGCGTTCCAGCGCCTCGCGCAGCGGGAGGTCCGTCGGACTCCCGGCCAGCAGGTCCACCCAGCGCTGTCCGCCCGCTGCCAACAGCGGGGCGACGGCGTCCTCCTTGACCGAGAAGTAGCGGTAGAAGGTGCGGAGCGAGATGCCCGCAGCAGCGGCGATCTCCTCGGCGGTGGTCGCCTCGGCACCCCGCTCGGCGAAGAGCGCGGCGGCGGCGCGGGCGATCTCCAGCCGGGTGGCGTCGCGGCGGCGCTGGGTCAGGGTGGGGCGTCCGGTCACCAGCTCAGCCTACGCATCGGCATGCCCACATGGCACAAGACGACGAGGTGTCACAACGAGACTTTTTGGCATGACGTGCCACTCAGGCGTACCGTGCCTCTTGGGGTCGAGAGACCACGAGCGAAGGAGTACCACCATGGAGCGCTTCAGCGGACGGAACGTCCTGATCACCGGCGGCGGCTCTGGCATCGGCCAGGCCACCGTGCACCGAATCCTCGCCGAGGGCGGGAAGGTCGTCGCCGTCGACGTCAACGAGGACGGCCTGAAGAAGACCCTGGACCGCGCGACCTCGGACGGCACCGCCGACCGCCTGACCCTCCAGGTGCTGGACATCGCGGACGAGGCCGCGGTCGTCACGGGCGTGGCCGAGGCGGTCGCGGCCCTGGGCGGTCTGGACGTCCTGGTCAACGCGGCCGGCATCCTCCGCTCCTCGCACACCCACGAGACCACTCTGGAGTTCTGGAACAGGCTGCTCACGGTGAACCTGACGGGCACCTTCCTGATGACCCGCGAGGCGCTCCCCGAGCTGCTCGCGAACGGCCGGGGCGTGGTGGTCAACTTCAGCTCCACCTCCGCGACCTTCGCCCACCCCTACATGGCCGCGTACGCCGCGACCAAGGGCGGCATCCAGTCCTTCACCCACGCGATCGCCTCGGAGTACTCGAAGCAGGGCCTGCGCGCGGTCTGCGTCGCGCCGGGCAGCATCGACAGCGGTATGACCAACAACCCCGGCCTGCCCGCCGACGCCGACTTCAGCCTGCTGGCCAAGCTCTCCCCCGCCCTCGGCCAGGGCTTCGCGGGCCCGGAGACGGTCGCCGGCGTGATCGCCATGCTGGCCTCCGACGACGGCGCCTTCGTCACCGGCACCGAGCTCCGCATCGACGGCGGCACCCACATGTGACCCGTCGCACCGGTCGCTACGCGGGGCCTGTGCCGTCCCCTGTCCGGCACAGGCCCCGCCCGCGTGCCCACCGTTCCCCGCCCCCGGTGGCACCGGGGCGGGGCGAGCGGGACGGCGCGCGACGGTGCGCGACGGTGCGCGACCGCGTGCGGCACGTGGGTCAGCCGGTTCCCGCCCGGGCGTGACGGTCGCCCGGCACCGCACCCCGCCGCGCGTCGCGGTGGGCGGCGAGCGCGCTGCCCACCGCGGCGATCGCGGCCCCGAGCACCAGCAGGGCCACCGCCAGCAGGAAGCACGCCCCCGCGGTCCGGCCGTAGCCGCCGTGCCGAGCGGGGTCGAGGAACGGGTACGGGTACCAGTCGACCGCGCGACCGCGGGTCAGCGCGTACACCAGGTAGACCAGCGGGAGCACCAGCCAGCCCAGCACCACGGTGGGGCGGACGCGCCCGACGGGAGGATCGATCACCCAGTCGGCGAGCACGACGAGCGGCATCGCACGGTGGAACACGTCGTCCACCCACGGGATCACCAGCAGGGCGGGGTACTTCGCCAACAACGTGCCGTAGACCAGCCCGGTGACCACCAGGTAGAGCACCACCGCCCCACGCGCCGCGTCCGGCGCCGCCCGACGGCCGGTCAGACCGGCCCAGCCGCCGTAGGCCAGGACGACCGTCGCAGCGAGGTTGCTGAGGTTGGTGAAGTAGCTGAAGAAGTTCACCACCCCGGTGCCGTCGGTCGCCGCGTGGTGGCCGGAGAAGCAGAGCGCGACGGCGAGGAAGGCCGCGACGGCGATCCGGGCGGGGGCGAGCCACGAGTGCATCGTCGGGACCGCCCCTCTGTGGCGTGGTCCGGGCAGGGGCTACTCGGATTCAAACCCCGGCGGGCGGACTCGGCCACAGGAAGGAGCCGTCCCGGCTTCAGGGGGTGCGCCAGTCCACGGCGAAGGCCGCCGCCGGGTTGGTGACCAGCAGCCGGTCGGGCAGCTCGGGCCCGAAGGCGCGGGCCAGCCTCGGGGCGAGGTCGGTGAGCACCCGGGCGGGGCCACCGAGTCCGCGGGCCGTACGGGTGGTGGTGTCGGCACCGAGCAGCAGCCGGTCGGCGAGGCCCGCCTCGACCAGGTCGGCGATCACGTCGAAGGCCTGGAGATCGGCGGGGTGGCCGATCCGGGAGGGGCTGTCGAGGGCCAGGAACACGCCCTCGGCGGCGAGGCTGCGGTGCAGCGCACGGTCGGTGAAGCGGGTGAGGTGGCCGAGGACGATCCGGTCGGGGCGGACTCCGTGCCGTCCGTGGAGCCGGCGCAGGACGCCGTGGGGGTCACCGTCGGGTTCGAGGTGAACGGCGATCGGGGCGCCGGTGGCGTGGTGTGCCTCGGCCGCGGCGGCCATGGTCCGGCGGGTGTGTGCGGTGAGCGGGCCGGCGTCGTCAGCGATCTTGATCAGGCCGGGTCGCACGCCCTGGGGGGCGCCGGGGAGCCCGGTGGCGAGCTCGGTGACGAAGCGCTCGGCGAGGTCGGCGTACGGGGCGGGGCGGTGATCCTGGCCGTCGTCGTTCGCGGCGGGGAAGTGGCCCGGGGCGTAGTGGGCGGTCTGGTGCGCGCCGGTGGCGGCGACGATGTGGACGCCCGTCGCACGGGACAGCTCGGCGAGGGCGTCCGCGCCCCGGCCCATGCCCCACGGGGTCCACTGGACGAGGGTGCGGCCGCCCGTGGTGGCGTAGGCGCGCAGCACGTCCTCGGCGGCGGCCGGGTCGTCCAGCTCCTGGCCGGGGAACCGGCGGCTGCGGATGAACAGGTGGTCGTGGGAGTCGGTGACGCCCAGCTCCGCGGGGTCGATGTCGCCCAGGACGGTGCGTACGGTCCGGGTGGTGGGCGCGGCGGTCATGCGCGGGCCTCCGCCGGGGTGCCGGATGCCGGGGTGTCGGATGCCGGGGTGCCAGCGGCCCGGGTGTCGGCCGCCGTGAAGATGGCGGTGGCGACCCGTAGACCGGCGAGGGCCTTGGGGACACCGACGTACGGGGCGAGGTGGACGATCACCTCGGTGATCTCCTCCCGTGTCATGCCGATCCGCAGGCCGTTGCGGACGTGCTCGGCGAGCTGCGGCTCGACGCCGCCGAGAGCGGTGAGTGCGGCCAGGTTGGCGATCTGGCGATCGCGCAGGGCGAGGCCGGGGCGCTGGTACGTGCCGCCGAACAGGCTGGTGACGATCCAGTCGGCGAAGCCTGGGGCGAGACCGTCCAGGCCTCCCAGGGTGTCGGCGGCGACCGGACCGGCGAGTTCGGCGAGCAGGGCGTAGCCGGCTTCGCGGTCGAGCGGGGCGGGGATGAGGTCGGTGGGGGTCATGGTGGCGGGGCCTTTCACCAGTGGCGGCCGGTCGGCAGCCGGTCGAGTTCGGGGCGGGAGAGGTGCAGCACCTGGTAGCGGGTGCCGGGCGCGCCCTCGGGGGCCGGGCCCTGCCAGAGAGCGAGGCTGAGCAGTTCCCAGCGGCTCGGGTCCACGGCGACGGCGGCGGTGTGCAGCGCGGAACGCCCGGGGAGTGCGGACTGCCCGGAGAGCGCGGAAAGTTCCGAGAGGGCGGAGAGTTCGGCGAGTTCGGCGAGTTCGGCGAGTTCGGCGAGGGCCCGTTCGACGGCCTCGGCCGGGTCCGCGGTCTCCGGGAGCCGTACGGTCGCGCGGGTGGCGGTGGTCGGGGAGTCGGTCCGGGGGCCCTCGATCAGGCCCGCGCCCAGCCAGTGGTGGACGGTGGGGCGGCCGAAGTCGGCACTCAGACCGCGGAAGCCCGGCCCCCAGAGGAAACCGTTCATGCCCTCGGCGGTGCGCCAGAGGTAGAACGGCGCGTACTGGTTGACCGGCGAACCGTCCTGGCCGCGCTCGCGGACCAGGTACGCCTTGAGCCCGAGCCCGGGGTGGGCGTCGAGCAGGTGGCCCTTGTCGGCCACGCGCTTGCGGATGACGCCCATGTCGTAGTCGGCGGGAAGGGTGATCTCGTACTGCATCGCGTGCACGGCAGGGCTCCTGGACTCGGGCGGCTGGTGACGTGAGACGGACCGTGGGTCCGTACGCGGCGGACGCCCGTCAGGCCTGGCGACGGTGGGCGGCGAGCAGACCGAGGACGCCGCGGACGGCCTGTTCGAAGGGTGCGGCGCTGTCCGCGGCGCGGGCCAGGACGTAGCCGCCCTGGACGACGGCGACCACGGCGGCGGCGGTGTCAGCCGGGTCGAGGCCGGGGACGAACTCGCCGCGCGCCTGCCCCTCGGCGATCAGTTCGGCGATCCGGCCGCGCAGCCAGTCGAAGGTCTCCTCGACGGGGGCGCGCAGCTGCGGATCGGCGACCACGTCCGGGTCCTGCGCCATGCGGCCGATCCGGCAGCCGCGCAGCACCTCGCGGTCGCGGTTCAGGTAGGCGGCGATCCGGTCGTACGCGGTGCCGGGAGCGGCGAGGTCGGCCTCGGCCGCGCCCCGCATCTGCTCGGCGCTGCGCCGCAGGGCGGCGGCGGCGAGGTCGGGCTTGCCGCTGAAGTGGTGGTACATGCTGCCCTGACCGACGCCGGAGCGCTGCTGGATGGCCTTGGGGCTGGTGCCGACGTAGCCGCGCTCCCAGAGGAGGGCCTGGGTGCTCTCGATGAGGCGGTCCTGGGTGGTCATGCAGATCACTGTACATACCAGTAGGTACAGAAGGGAAGAGGCTTCCCGGAGCAGGGTTGGACCGCGCCGCATAGACTGAGGGCCGTGCGCCGCCCCCCGGCGGCCACGGCCCCTCGACCGTTCGTCATCCCCCGTGCCACCGTTGGGCATTCCGGCCCGGCCGGTGGCGCGCGTCACGTCACGCACGGTGGCGGGCGCCATGCCCGGCAGGGGGTGCGCGGCGCACTGCGCGGGCGGGCGTTCGGGGAAGTTCGCGCCGGAGCGGCGGATCGGTGCCACTCGACTCCCCTTCCCCTTGACGGACCGGATCGGCCCCGGCACGGGCGTGCTCGCGATGGGGCGGTAGCCCCCCGGAGGCCGCGACCACGACAGGGGCTTGATCGGAGCGGACCGGCTGGCAAGATGTCCGCCATGAGCTACCTCGCCGCGGATGACCGCTATGCCTCGATCACCTACCGGAAGGCCGGCCGCAGTGGCGTGCAGTTGCCCGCCGTCTCCCTGGGGCTCTGGCACAACTTCGGTGACGCCCAACCGCTCGACGTGCAGCGGGCGGTGCTGCGCCGGGCCTTCGACCGGGGCGTCACCCACTTCGACCTGGCGAACAACTACGGCCCGCCGTACGGCAGCGCGGAGCGCAACTTCGGCTACCTGTTCGCGCAGGACTTCCGGCCGTACCGCGACGAGCTCTTCGTCGCGACCAAGGCCGGCTGGGACATGTGGCCCGGCCCGTACGGCAACGGCGGAAGCCGCAAGTACCTGCTGGCCAGCCTGGACCAGTCGCTGGGCCGCACGGGGCTGGACTACGTCGACGTCTTCTACTCGCACCGCTACGACCCGGACACCCCGATCGAGGAGACGATGGGGGCGCTGGACAGCGCGGTGCGCTCGGGCAAGGCCCTGTACGCGGCGATCTCCAACTACCCGGCGGAACAGCACCGGGAGGCGGTGGCGATCCTGCGCGAGCTCGGGACGCCGGTGCTGATGAACCAGTCGGCCTACTCGATCCTCAACCGGCACGTGGAGGAGGGCGGAGTACTGGACGCGGTGGGCGACACCCAGACCAGTCTGATCGCCTACTCACCGCTCGCCCAGGGCCTGTTGACTGACCGCTACCTCTCCGGGCGGGTGCCGGCCGGTTCGCGGATGTCGGTCGGGAAGTTCCTCACCGAGGCGGTGCTGACCGAACCGAAGCTGGAGCAGCTGCGAGCACTGAACAAGGTCGCCGAGGGGCGCGGGCAGAGCCTGGCTCAGCTGGCGCTCTGCTGGGTGCTGCGGGACCCGCGGGTGGTCTCGGTGATCATCGGGGCGAGCAGCGTGGCCCAGTTGGACCAGAACCTCGACGCGCTGACCGGCGGGCCGCTGACGGAGGACGAACTGGCGGAGATCGACCGACTGAGTGCATGAGGGGGCGCGGCGACGGATGACAGCTGACAGATTTCGAAATCTGTCAGCTGTCATCTGTCATCCGTTCGCCGTCATCGGCGGTCGCGTTGGCGTCGGTCAGTGGACCGGCGTGTACTTGTAGCCGACCCGACGCACCGTCACGATCGAGTCCCGGTAGGCCGGTCCGAGCTTGCGGCGCAGCCGGGCGACGTGCACGTCGACCGTGCGGCCGTCCCCGACGTGGCCGTAGCCCCAGACCGCCGAGACCAGGTGGTCCCGGGTGTGCACCCGCTGCGGGTGCTCGGTGAGGTGGGCCAGCAGCTCGAACTCCAAGTACGTGAGGTCGAGCAGTCGCCCGTCGACGTAGGCGTTGCGCCGCTCGGCGTCGACGGTGATGCCACGTCCGGCCGGACGGACCGACCGGACGCCGCCCGGCGCACCGGCTCCGGGCAGGCCGACCGGCGCCGACGCCGGTGCCGGGTTCTCAACCGGCACCAGCACCAGGTAGCCGACCATCGCAGGGCCCGCGGCCCCGCCGGCCTGCGCGCCGTACTGGGCGAGCAGCCCCTGCGGCAGCGCGCCCTGCGGCAGGGCGGCGACGACGGTCGCCCCCTCCGGCAGTGCGGCGATCAGCGAGGCGGGCGCCGGCGGTACGACCGCACCGGGCTGCGGCCCGACGGCCGGGACCGTCACCGGACGGCTCGGCCCGACGACCGGTGAGCCGGACGGGATGGTGGAGGGAATCGCGGAGACGGAGGGAACGGAGCGGACCGCGCGCAGGTGCGGGGTCGCGGTGGGCAGGGGCAGGGTGGCCGTGGAGGAGGAAGACATGGTGTGCCGCTCATTTCGCGCGTGACGGACGGGGTGGAGTCGTCTGCGCGTCGACCGGGCGTACTGCCGGAGCTGGGAACCGGGTGGGGCCGGGTTCAGCGGGCGGAGGGCCGGGACGCGCTGGGCGAGCCCGGACACGTCTGATCGAACAGGTGCGGCTGCCGGGACGGCCAGAACGGCTCGAGGTCGTGGCGACCCCGTCGGCAGTCCGTGCCGGGACCGGTGCGACCGGTGGGGCTGCTGAGGGAGACGATGTTCACTGGTGGTTTCTCCGCGGGGCGGGGCCGGTTGGGTCGACCGCTGGTGCACCTGGCGGACGATCCGCTGCGGCCCGGTCGACGGGTTCGGTGGTGCGTCGGACGGCGGCCGGGTGTGGGCCGGAGGAGGTGCCGGGGACGTACCGGGTCGGGGCGAGGCCGGTCAGCGACAACAGGCGCTGCAGATCAGCGCGTGGTCGACGTAGCGGCGGACGGTGAGCACCGGCGTGACGGGGCCGGGCACGACGGTGATGCGTCGCTGCTCGACGGTCATCCCTGCTGCCCTCCCCCTTCGTCCTGCGTCGTTCTGACGGCCCTCCCGACGGCACGGCCGGAACGGCTTTCGTCCACAGAGCCTTCCACGCCCGAGCCTGTCTAGGCAACCTTCCGAGTGTCGGACGTCCGGCATGTGGACGCCCACATGAGACGCCGGGCGCACGAAGGACCCCTGACCAGCGGCGATCCCACGGACCCTCAAGCCCTGGGCCGGCACCACCTTCAGCCGCATCCTCAGGCCGGCCCTCAGGCCGCTCTCAGGCTCGTCGACGCAGCGCGGCGGCGTGCTCGACCAGAGTCACCAGCAGTTCCTTCCCGTCCTCCCGCCGCCGCGCGTCACACAGCACCACCGGAATCCCGGGGTCTAGGTCCAGTGCGTCCCGGACCTCCTCCGGGGCGAACCGCTCGGTGCCGTCGAAGCAGTTGACCGCGACCAGGAACGGGATCCCGCGCTGCTCGAAGAAGTCCACCGAGGGGAAGCAGTCCGCCAGTCGCCGGGTGTCGGCGAGCACCACGGCGCCGAGCGCGCCGCGCGCCAACTCGTCCCAGACGAACCAGAACCGGTCCTGCCCCGGCGTCCCGAAAAGGTAGAGCGCGAGGCCGGACCGCAGGTCGATCCGGCCGAAGTCCATCGCCACCGTGGTCGTGCGCTTGGCCTCCACGCCCGAGGTATCGTCCACCGGACGGCCCAGCTCGCTGAGCTCCTCCTCGGTGCGCAGCGGCCGGATCTCGCTGACCGAGCCGACCAGGGTGGTCTTGCCCGCGCCGAACCCGCCCGCCACCAGGATCTTCACCGCGACGGCCGGACCGCCGCGCCAGCGGGGGTCGTTGGCGCCCCCGACCGGCTCCGGCGCAGCACTTCCCGGAGTCTTCCGCGGAGCGTCCCCGGGAGCGTTCGCGGGTGTGCCCCCGGGAGTGCTCGGCGCGGTGTGGTCAGAGCGCACGGAGTCCATTGATCACGTCTCGCAGCAGGCGCTCGTCCGGCAGCTCGGCGAGCGGAACGGGTCGGGTGACGCTGATCAGGTCGGCGTCGTAGAGGTCACCGAGCAGGACGCGCACGACGCTGACCGGCAGGTCGGTGTAGGAGCCGAGTTCGGCGACGGACAGCGGCTCGTGGCGGCACCAGGCCAGCAGGGTCTGGTGCTCCGGGTCCAGGACGTGCGCCGGCACGGCCCCCGCGTCCGGTCCCGGGTCCTTGGCGGTGACCAGCGAGATCAGGTCGAACAGCCCCTCCTCGACCGGCCTGGTACGGCCCCGGGTCATCGAGTAGAGCCTGACCACCGGGCCGGCCTCGTCGTCGAACCACCGGTCGTCGGCCGGGGTGCGTGCCCGGAACAGGTCGACCTCGGGTCCGTCCGGGGACTCCTGCCCCGGCGCCTGCCCCGCGCCGACGGCCGCGGCCGGGCCCGCCGGGACCCGGGGGCCGTCGGGCACCTCCGGGCTCCCCGGTGTCGCCGGGCCGTCCGGCCCGTCCGCCTTCGGATCCGCCATCGGACCGCTCAGCCCCTCGGCGCGGCGGTTTCGGTGCGCGGCTCGGCGGCCATGTGCTCGCCGACCCGCTTGACCAGGAGGGCCATCTCGTAGGCGATCTGGCCGATGTCCGCCTCGGCTTCGCTCAGCACGGCCAGGCAGCTGCCGTCGCCGGCGGCCGTGATGAACAGGAACGCCTCGTCCAGCTCCACCATGGTCTGCCGGACACCACCGACCTTGAAGTGCCCGCCGGCGCCCTTGGCCAGGCTGTGGAACCCGGCCGCGACGGCGGCGAGGTGCTCGGCGTCCTCCCGGTCGAGGTCGCGCGAGGCACCGGTGGCCAGCCCGTCGCTGGAGAGGATCACCGCGTGCCGCAGGGCCGCGACGCGGCCCACCAGATCGTCCAGGAGCCAGTTGAGGTCCCCGGACGGCTGCGTCGAAGTGGTCATGAATCAGTTCCTTCCGCTGGAGCGGGTGGTGCGGGCACTGCGGGTTGTGCGGGTTGTGCGGGCACTGCGGGTTGTGCGGGTTGTGTGGGTGTTACGGGCCCTGGAGGACCTGCGGATACTGCGGGAGATGCGGGTCCTGCCGGTGCTACGGGTACTGAGGGTCTCACTTGAGGTACGGGCGAGGCGCCCCCAGGGTTCCGCCGCACCGGTTGGCCGGGCGGGATCCGCCGGGCGAGCGGTGCCCGGCCGGCGTCCTCGGGGGCGGGCCCGGGCAGCGCCGCCGGGGCCGGCGCCGGGCTGATCGCCCGCCGGGACGGGTCCGGCGGCTGCCAGGCCGGGACGGCCGCGGTGCGGGCGCCGGGTGCGGCCGGACGGTCCGCTGCGCCCGAGCTGTCCCGGCCGGTACGGTCCTGGGCGGCAGCGGTGGTCCCGCGTCCACGGGTGAAGCCGCGCTGGAACGAGGCGAAGGTGGCCCGGGCCTCCTCCGGCGAGCGTTCCCGGGCTTCCCGCGCCTCGGCGGCCTCCGCCGTCGGCCCACTCGCGCGGACTTCGGCCCCGGCCTCACCGCGGAGCCGTTCCCTCGCCTGCTCCTTGAGCTGCGGCGCGAGGTTCGCCTGCCGGACCCGTCGGGGCAGACCGCCGGGCGTCCGGGGCGCCGCATCCACCGGGGCGGCGTCCGCCGGGGCGGTGTCCACAGCAGAGCGGTCCGGTGCCGCGTCCCCCCGTCCCCGGAGCGCCGCGGCCTCCGCCGCCTCCCGCCGGTGCCGCCCCGTACCCGGCGCCTCCTCGGCGTCCGGCCCCGGCGCGGACACCAGGACCGGGCCGCCCTTGGTCCGCGCCGCCCGGCGCGGCAGCCCGTTGACCGTACGCCCCGACTCGGGCACGGACGGCCGCGGCCCGCCGGTCACCCGGTGCTGCCCGCCGGTACCCTCCGCCGTTTCCGAGCCGGAGGACATGGCCGGGGACGCCGCCGGGGGCGTGTCCGAAATCGCTCCCGCAGGAGTGCCCGAAGCCGCACCCGGGGCCGGGTCCGGCACCGCGACCAGGTCGCGCCGTCCCGCGGTGCGCCCACCCGTCCGTCCCGCCGGGCGGCGCGCACCCGCCCCGGCGGCGGGCGGCTCCGGCAGCCCGTCCGGCGCTTCGGCCAGCAGCTCGCGCGGGATCAGCACCACGGCCGTCGTCCCACCGTACGGCGAGGGTCGCACGTGGACCCGGATGCCGTGCCGCCGGGCGAGCCGGCTGACCACGAACAGTCCCAGCCGGTCGGTGTCGGCGAGGTCGAACTCCTGCTCCACGGCCAGGCGTTCGTTGATCTCGGCGAGCAGCTGTTCGCCCAGGCCGAGGCCCCGGTCGTCGATCTCCAGCGCGAAGCCGTGCGCCACCACCTCGCCCTGAACGGTGACTTGGGTGTTCGGCGGGGAGAACACGGCGGCGTTCTCGACGAGTTCGGCGATCAGGTGGGTCACGTCGGCGACCGCGCTGCCGAGCAGTCCGGTGCCGGGGAACGGCCGGACGATCACTCGGGCGTAGTCCTCGACCTCGCCGACCGCGGCGCGGACCACGTCCACCATCCGGACCGGCTTGCGCCAGGCGCGGCCGGGCGAACCGCCGGCCAGGATGATCAGGCCCTCGGCGTGGCGGCGCATGCGGGTGGTGAGGTGGTCGACCTTGAAGAGGTCCTCCAGCTCCGCCGGGTCCTCGGTGCGGCGTTCCATGGTGTCGAGCAGGGTGAGCTGGCGGTGCAGCAGCACCTGGCTGCGCCGGGCCAGGTTCACGAAGACCGCCGAGACGCCTCGGCGCAGTTCGGCCTGTTCCACGGCGGCCTCGACGGCGGCCCGCTGGACGGCGTTGATGGCCTGGCCGACCTGCCCGATCTCGGCCTGCCCGAAGTGCAGCTCGGGCGCCTCGGCGGCCACGTCCACCGCTTCGCCGCGGCGCAGCCGCAGCATGACGGCGGGCAGACGGGTGGTGGCGAGCTCGTTGGCCGCGTTGCGCAGGTTGATCAGTTCCCGGGCCAGGCCGCGGCCGATCCGGAACGAGATCAGCACCGACAGCACGACGGCGACCAGGCCGATGGCACCGGCGATGCCGCCCCGCCACAGCGCCGCGATCGCGGCGGATCGGCCTCGGTCGTCCAGACCGGCGCCTATCCGGGAGTTGATGGAGGAGAGGTCGCCGAGCGAACGGTCGGCGGTCTCCCGCCAGTTGTCGGCGTTGAGCGCCTGGACCACCCGATCGGGGCCGCCGGCACCGACGAAGTCCGCCTCGGCGCGGGCCAGCGCGGCCCAGGCCTCGCCGCCGCGCAGGGCGATGTAGTCGGCCTGGTCGGCGGGTTCGAGTTCGGCGATGTAGACCGTGAAAAGCGCCTGCTGGTTGTGCAGGGCGTCCAGCGCGGCCTGGTACTGCTCAGGGGTGGGCCTGGTGGCGCCGGTGCGCAGGCCCTCCATCGCCGCGTCCTCCTGCGAGAGGTACTCGCGGGCGCGCACCAGCTCGATCAGGATGGTCCCCTGACGCGGGAGTTGGCCGCTCTGCCGGGCGACGTAGGCGGACCGGAAGCCGAACACCGGCCGGACCAGGTCGCTGTACTGCCCGAGCGCGAACTCCCAGTTGAGCGCCAGGCGGCCGACCTGGGCCCGGAGCGGGCCGATCTGGTCGGCGGCGGCGATGATCTGCACCAGGCGGGCCCGCTGGGCCGTGGAGAGCCGGTCGCCGGCCGCGTCCTTCTTCTGCCGCAGCACCGCGAGGCTGCGGTCGGTGGCGGCGGTGGCACGTGCGAAGGCGTCCCGGGCGACCGGTGAGTTCGGGTCGGCCAGGTGCTGGACGGCGGCGCGGCGCTCGTTCTGCAGGTCGCCCGCATACTGGTCCACCGCCGTTCCGTAGTCCTTGTACGTACGGCTGATCGCCAGCTGGCTCCAGGCGTCCCCGGTGGCGGCGAGCGTCGCGTACACCCACAGGGCGATGAGCGCGACGATGGGCACCAGGAGCAGCGCGATGATCTTCGCGCGGATCGAGCTGCTGCGCAGACGCATGGAGTCCTCGGTCGGGAAGTGCCAGGCGCGGACGGGGAGCGGTACGGAGGGGTTCCGGGGTGCTGGGACGGCGGGTTCGGCGGGACTTGGGGAGGCCTGGGGAGGGAGCTGCGGGGGGCTCCCGGCCACAGGTCTGCGAGACTCTACTACGCCCTGACCACACGTTCGAGGGCCGAACCATTCCGCTTCTCCACCTTGCCCCGAACACGTCAGAAACCGATCGCGGTCCGGCCCGTACCACCGGCGCACCGACGACCACCGCGCCGCCACGCCTCCGGGCGGTCTCCTCGATTCCTCCGCAGCTGCGACACCATTCCCGCGGACCGGTACCGATCTCGTCGCGCCACCGCCACAACCCTGGGCAGTGACAGACCGATCCGATAGTTTCGCTCCACCCGCACGACCGGGCTCCGCCACTCCGGTGCCCGTTCGCCGGGGCCGGCGGACAGCGCCGCGAGACGCGAACTGGGGAGGACCGTGCGCGAGTTCACCACCCCCGCCCCGGCCGGGCCCGAGGCCACCGGAGGACTCGCCGACTCCCTGTACGACACCGCCGAGCGCACCCCCGACCTGGTCCAGCTGTCCCGGCGGACCATTGACGGGCGCTGGCAGGACGTCACCGCGCGGGAGTTCCGGGACGAGGTCCTCGCACTCGCCAAGGGCCTGCTGACCCACGGGGTGCGCTACGGCGACCGGGTCGCACTGATGTCCCGCACCCGCTACGAATGGACCCTGTTCGACTACGCGCTCTGGTCGATCGGCGCGATCACCGTTCCGGTCTACCCCACGGCCGCGCCCGAGCAGGTGCGCTGGATCCTCGCCGAGACCCAGGCCGTGGCCTGCCTGGTCGAGGACGAGGACGCCGCGATGACCGTCGGCGCGGTCTGCGACGCCCTGCCCGACCTGACCGGCATCTGGCAATTGGACCGCGACTGCGTCACCACGATCACCGAGGACGGCCGGGACGTCCCCGACGCGCTGGTGCACCGCCAGCGGCTCGGGGTCGCTGCCGCCAACATCGCCACCGTGGTCTACACCTCGGGCACCACCGGACGGCCCAAGGGGTGCCTGCTCAGCCACGCCAACCTGGCCGCCGAGGCGGACTCGCTGCTCGTCGGCTGGGGCGAGGTGCTCCGCGACACCGGCGGCGGCCAGCCCGCCACCCTGCTGTTCCTTCCGCTCGCCCACGTCTACGGACGGGCCGTGCAGATCGCGGCCGTCCGCGGCGGCTTCCGGATCGGCCACATCCCGGAGGTCTCCACCGACGCGCTGCTGCCCGCCCTGGAGAGCTTCCGGCCGAGCTTCCTGCACGCCGTCCCGTACGTCTTCGAGAAGATCTTCCAACGGGCCAGACGCGCCGCCGAGGAGGCCGGGCGCGCCGAACTCTTCGAGCAGGCCCGGCAGGTGGCCGTCGACTGGGCGGCCGCGCGGGAGCAGAAGTCCTTCGGCCGCGGCCCCGGACCCGGTGCGGCGCTGCGGCTGCGCCACCTCGCCTACGAGCGGACCGTCTATCCCAGGCTGCGCGCCGTGCTCGGCGGCCGGGTGCGCACGGTGATGTGCGGGGGCTCCGCGCTGCGGCGGGAGCTGGGCCTGTTCTTCACCGGCGCCGGGCTCCAGCTGTACGAGGGCTACGGCCTCACCGAGACCACCGCCGCGATCACCGCCAACCCGGCCGGTCGGCAGAAGCTCGGCACCGTCGGGCAGCCGGTACCGGGCGCCTCGGTGGCGATCGCCGACGACGGCGAGGTGTGGGTGCGCGGTGGGTCGGTCTTCGGCGGCTACCTCAACCACCCGCAGTGCACGGCGGAATCACTCGTCGAAGGCTGGTTCGGGACGGGCGACCTGGGCCGGCTGGACGAGGACGGCTACCTCACCGTCACCGGCCGAAAGAAGGACCTGATCGTCACCAGCAGTGGAAAAAACCTCGCTCCGGCGGCACTCGAGGAGCGGGTCGAGGCGCATCCGCTGGTCTCCCAGTGCCTGGTGGTGGGCGACGACCGCCCGTACGTGGCGGCGCTGATCACGCTCGACCCGGCCGCGCTGGCGCACTGGCTGAAGACGCACGGGCGGGAGCAGCTGGACGCTTGGAGCGTGCTCGCGGACGAACAGTTGCACGTCGAGATCCAGCGCGCGGTGGCGGCGGCTAACACGGCGGTGTCGCGGGCCGAGTCGATCCGCGCCTTCCGGTTGCTGCCAAGGGAGTTCAGCCTGGAGCAAGGGCTGCTGACGCCCTCGCTCAAGCTGCGGCGGGTGGCGATCGCGGAGTTCTACGCGACGGACATCGAGGAGCTCTACCTCTCCTGGTCATCTCGAACGCGGTTCGCGGGGAACCTCCCTGACGCTCAGTCTTGTCATGTGCCAGGGAGCATCGTTCGGAGCGCGGTTCACCTGCCGTTCCCTTGACGGGTCGATTGGTCCAGTCCATTGTTGCTCTTCGGTCCGACTGCGGCGCACCAGCACCACCCGCTCCCGCCCCTCCGGGAGCGCCCTGGTTCCACGGCCCAGATTCCCGTTCACGCCCTCCCCACGGGTGTGCCCCCATCCGCTGGAGTCCTCACGTGTCGATGTCCACGCGCCTGTCCGCGCTGGCCGCTTCCGTAGCGCTGCTCACCACCCTGGCCGTCCCGCCGGCCTCCGCCGACCCGGGCGGTACGGGCGGTGCGGGCAGTGCGGGCAGCTCCGGCACCCCGACCGTCAACCTGGCGACCAACCCCGGCTTCGAACTGCCCTCCCCCGACCTCGCCGTCAAGCCGGCCGGACTGGTGGACTACCTGCGCTGACGGCCCGCCCGGCGGCGCCGCTGGAGTGCGGGGGCTGGGTCGCCGGGTGTCCGGGTCGCAGGAACAACGGGCCTCCGGGCCTCCGGGCCTCCGGGGAAGCAACTGACAGGTGACAGGAAACAGATGACAGATTTCAACTTCTGACATCCGTCGGCTGTCATCTGTTCGCGCTCGTCCGTCACGCTCGCCCGTTGTGTCCGCCCCACCCCGGTGATCTTGCTCGTTGACAGGGCGTCCGCACCGAGGCTCTAATGAGGGCGTGCAGCGCGGCGTCGGCCACAGAGCAGTGGGCCGGTCGACAGCCGAGCCAGCACCTGATGTGCAAGGGACGATGCGCGATGAGTACTTCCTCCGCTGCCCTGATCTGACGTAGGCGGTCACCCGCGGTGTCCGCCCGTCCCCGTGCCGGCACCGTGTGTGGCCGCGAATCCCCCTAATTCCCAGGAGACTTCACCACACACGCATGTCCATGTCCTTCAATCTGAACGTCATCGAGGAGTTCCGCGCGAACGGCGGCCGCGTCGGCGGCCCGTTCGAGGGCGGCGATCTGCTGTTGCTGACCACCACCGGGGCGCGCTCCGGTCGGCCGCACACCGTGCCGCTGGGGTTCGTCCGGTCCGATGGGCTGCTGTTGGTCGTCGCCTCGGCGGCCGGGGCGCCGGAACACCCCCAGTGGTACCGCAACCTGCTGGCCCATCCGGTGGTCCGGGTCGAGCTCGGCACCGAGACCTTCGACGCGATCGCCGTGCCCGCCGAAGGCGCCCGCCGGAAGGAGCTGTTCGACGCGGTCGTCCGTACGGCGCCAAAGTACGGCGACTACCAGGCGCACACCGGGCGGCAGTTTCCGGTGGTCGTACTGGAAAGGCCCGAGGCGCCACCGGGTCAGCCGCGCGAGGTGCGCAGCCTGGCCGACAAGCTACTGGAGGCGCACACCTGGCTGCGGGCCCAGCTGCGCCACGTCCGGGCCGAGGCGCAGGCGCACGTCCCCGGCCGCCCGGCCGGGCTCGGTCTCCAACTGCGCCAGCACTGCCTGGCGTTCTGCGAGGGGTTGTCGCACCACCACACCGGCGAGGACTCCGCGATCTTCCCCGCCCTCGCGCGCAGCCACCCCGAGCTCGCCGGAGTGCTGGCGCAACTCGGCGAGCAGCACCGGGTGATCGGACAGATCAAGGAGGAGCTGGTGACGCTGCTCGCCGGGATAGAGCTCTCCGATCCGGAGCGGCTCCGAGTCGAACTGGAATGGATGTCGGCCGAGTTGGAGTCTCACCTCGACCACGAGGAGGCGGAGCTGCTGCCGGCGCTCGCCGGAATCCCCTTCCCACCGGCGCGGCCGGGGCCGATCGGGCGCTGACACGGCGGTGCCGCCTGCCCCTCCCACGACGAGGGAGGGGCAGGCGGCAGCGGGTGTCACGTCAGGGCGCGACGGGACGGAGGGGCCGGGGGCCTCAGGACCTCAGGACTGGCTGAAGACCGGCAGGTAGCCGTTGGCCTGGCCGGACGAGTTCGGGTGGTAGCTCTCGTCGATCGGCAGGGTGGTGCTGTGCAGCCAGGTGTCCAGCCCACCGCAGATCTCGTGCCCGGCGAAGATGTCGCGCACGTCGGCGAAGGTGAAGCCGGCGTTGGCGACCTCCTTGGCGATGACGCCGTCCAGCGTGTCGGCGGCCTCGTTGATGGCGGCGCGCTTGGTGTCGCCGATGCCGAAGAGGCAGTAGCCGCCGATCTGGTAGAGGTGCGGGTAGCCCATCACCACGACGTGGGCGTTCGGCGACTTCGACTTGATCGCCGAGTACACCTGGTCCAGCTGTCCCGGCAGGGTGTTGACCGCGTAGTTCTCGGCCGTGTTGACGGCATTCAGGCAGTCGCTGTCGGAACCGAGCACGCAGGTCTGCATGGTGCTGGAGAATCCGGCGTCGTTGCCGCCGACCGTGAGGCTGACCAGCGTGGTGGAGCTGTTCAGTGCGGAGATCTGGCTGTTGAGGATGTCACCGGTTCTGGCGCCCGAACAGGCCACGAAGGCGAAGGAGGACGGCGAGTTCGCGTTCGACCACAGGTAGGCGTAGGCGTTGGTGCTGCGCTTGCAGCTACCGCTGTCGCTCAGGTAGCTGCCGGCACCGACACCGGCCGAGTAGGAGTCCCCGAGCGCCACGTAGTTGGCGCCGGCCGCGCTGGCGGACGACGCCGCGAAGAGCGTCGTCATGGTGAGGACGGCCGCTGTCGCGGCGACGGAGAGAGCACGAGCGGGGCGGAACATCGCACCTCCAGGAATGACGCGGGTCACGGAAAGGGATACCAAGCGGTAGTCGGACAGGGAACCGTTCGCGCCAAGGCCATTGACGGACCGTCAGGCGATGACCGGGCGGACTCTCCCGCAACCCGGAAGGGGAGGGCAGCACCGGCACCGGTCAGCGCCGCCGGGCGGGCGGACCGACGTCACGCCCGATCCGCTCAGGAGCGGCTGAAGACCGGGAGGTAGCCGCTGGCCTGGCCGGACGAGTTGGGGTGGTAGCTCTCGTCGATCGGCAGGGTGGTGCTGTGCAGCCAGGTGTCGAGCGAGCCGCAGATCTCGTGGTCGGCGAAGGCGCTACGCACGTCACCGAAGGTGAAGCCCGCGTTGGCGACCCGCTTGGCGATCACGCCGTCCAGCGCGTCGGCGGCGCCGTTGATGGCGGCACGCTTCGTGTCACCGATGCCGAAGAGGCAGTCGCCGCCGACCTTGTAGAGGTGCGGGTAGCCCATCACCACGACGTGTGCCTTCGGCGCCTTGGACTTGATCGCCGAGTACACCCGGTCCAGTTGCCCCGGCAGGGTGTTGACCGCGTAGCTCTTCGCCGTGTTGACGGCACTCAGGCAGTCGCTGTCGGAGCCCAGCACGCAGGTCTTCATGGTGTCGGCGAAGCCCGCGTCGTTTCCGCCGACCGACAGGCTGACCAGCGTGGTGGAGCTGTTCAGCGCGGAGATCTGGCTGTTGAGGACGTCGCCGGTTCTCGCACCCGAACAGGCCACGAAGTTGAAGGAGGACGGCTTGTGCGCGCTCTTCCACAGATATGCGTAGGCGTTGGCGCTGCGCTTGCAGCTACCGCTGTCACTCAGGTAGCTGCCGGCACCGACACCGGCTGAATAAGAGTCCCCGAGGGCGACGTAGTTGACGCCGGCCGCATTGGCGGCTGACGCCGCGAAGAGCGTCGTCATGGTGAGACCGGCCGCTATTGCGGCGACGGACAGGGCACGGGCATGGCGGAGCATTGCACCTCCTGGTATGACGCGGGTCACAGAAGGGATACCAGGCGGTAGCCGAACGCGGAAGCGCTCATGCCAAGACCATTGACGGTCAGTCTGATAGCGGAAAAGTGAACTGGCCCCGACGCAGCGTGAGTTAGCGCAGGTGGGTGTGGGTGTATGTCGACGCTCGTCGGTCATCGCGTGTAGACGAAAAACTTTCGAGAAGTCAGCTCGCCGTCAGCCGACGGTCAGCGTGCGGCCGCCGGCGCGTCAGTTCCGCGGCGTCGTAAGGTTCGTGCGCCGGATCCGGAACAGCCCTCCGAGGGTGCGGCTCAGCATCCCGGGGAGCGTCCGCCGCCCGGGTACACCGGGCCGGGGAAGACCGTGCACCCCTCGACCGGCAGTTCCTCGATCGTCTCGTTCGCGGCGGCGGGCACGCCGAGCCAGTGGACGGCCGTGGCGACCGCCGCCCGGGCCTGGCGCAGCCCGGGCGCGCCCCAGCCCAGCAGCTCGACCGCGAGCCCCGGCGCGACCAGCAACCGCCGGTAGTGCCGGCCCGAGGCCGGGTCGGCCTCACTCGGCCCGACCGCCCGCAGCGCCGCCGCCATCCGGACCCGCGCGCACTCGTGGCCGCCGTTCGCCGAACCGACCCGGTCGTAGAGGTAGCCGAGGTAGTACGGCCGGCCGATCACGGCCTGCGCCTCCTCGCCCGCCTCCCTGGCCAGCGCGGCGGCAGGGTCCCCGGCGTCCTCCGGCTCCAGCGAACCGCCGGGCAACGAGCAGATCCCGTCCTTGGGGTTCACCAGGGTCAGCACCCGCCCGTCCGGGGCGAACAGCCACCCCCAGGACTGTTTCGTCGGCAGCCCGTCCGGCACCTGCTCGCCCGGCCGCCATGGCCAGCCCGCCGTGGGACGCCGGCGCACCTTTCCGAGCAGCTCGGCGATCTCCGCCGTGAACTCGATCCGGCCCATGCCGCGCGTCCCCCCTCTCGCTGTCGGGCTCGCCGGACCTGCGGAGCACGGTTCGGAGCGGAGCGGCCGGAGCGGCGGCGTGGGGTACCGCACACTCCTGCTGTTGATCTTCTCCGATCTTCCCCGAACAGGCGGTCGATGAACAGTCCCCGGCGCCGCATGGTGGATGCGGAAGCCGCGAACGCCCTGATCACCCCAGCGGCCCACCTCCGCCCCCGGCCTCCGGGAAGCCCGGCAGCGGGAACCCCGGCTGCGGAACCACACCGGGCGGGAAGGGCAGCCCGCGCGCCGCGTCATCGGCCAGCTCGTCGAACACCTCGTGGGCGGTCATCGGCCGCAGCCGTCCACCGGCCAGCGCCCAGCCCCTCACCCGCGGCCCGGACCTCGCCGCGCCCGCCGACCCGCCCGCCGGGCCGCCCGGGGACCCGTCAGGCGGGCCGTCCGCGGGAGGCGTGGACGGATCGCCGTGCAGCAGCAGCGCCCCCTCGCCACCGGAGGCCACCCCCGCCGCGAGCGTGACGCAGAACGCCTCCGCGTCCCGCCCGGCGGGGCGCAGACGCCCCTCCTCCACACAGACGTCCACCGCGGAGGTGAGCTCCTCGCCGTCCTCCGGACCGTGGCAGCGCAACGTCAGCAGGTGGCAACCCTCCCCCGCGCCCTCGGCGAGCGCCAGGTAGACCGAGGTGACGTACCGCATCACCGCCGCCATCCGCCGCTGCCCCACCGGGTCGTCGCCCAGCGCGCCGAGCAGCGCCGCACAGGCGACGGACATGCGCACCCGCGCCCGGTGGTCGTCCAGCAGGACCGGGACGAGCTCGGCCAGCGGCTCCCCCGCGTAGACGAAGGGCTCCCCGGCCAGCTCCGGATCCCCCGCGTACGCGACCCGGGCGGCCGGGGCCCGGGGATCGAGCCCGAGCGCCGAGCAGTAGTCCTCGAAGTCAGCCGCCTCCAGCACGCGCAGATGCACCTCCAGCCCGTGGTCGTACAGGGCCGTCAACTGCTCCTCCGCCCGCAGCAGGTACTCCTGGTGCCCGAGCGCACCGAACAGCCCGTACTTCGCCAGCCCGGCGAAGTCGGCCGCCTCCACGGCCAGCGCGACCGCCACCGGCTGCGGTGGCGCGCCCCGGGCCCGGCCGCCGCGCCGTCGGCGCGCACCGGCTCCACCGGATCCGACGGCTGCACCGGCCCCGACGGCCCGTCCGCCCGACGGTCGGCCACCTCCGGGCGGCGCCGCCCCACCGGGCCCGCCGACCGGCAACCCGCCGGCTCCACCCCCGGGCCTGCGCCCGCCAAACAGCAACGCCCGCGGACCCCTCGGCGCCCTCGGCCCAGCGAACACCCTCGCCTCCCGCAGCGACCGTCGCCGCACCACCACGACGCCCAGCACCTCGTACACCGACTCCCGCACCGCCATGGGTTTCCTCCCTTTCACTCGGCCAGCACGAACCAGCACGAACCGGCACCGACCGCCCCGACTCCCGGGGCCGCCGACGCCACGGAACCTACACAGAGCCACTGACAATCCACTCCAAGTAATCGAACACCGGCGTCAGGAGCCCGCCAGGGGTCCACAATTAGCCCGCCACTCGCCCGAACCGCACCCTCTCCGGCCGCCTGCGGAACACCGTGCGCCCGGCCCTGCCAGCGGCCCGTCAGCGCAACCGCGGACGACCCCGCCCGCCCGGCACCCCCGTGGCCACCGGGCCCGCCGAGATTGTCAGCGGCGGGCGTTAGGGTCGGGGACCATGCGACTGCTGCATACCTCCGACTGGCATCTCGGGCGTTCGTTCCACCGGGAGAGCCTGCACGACGCCCAGCGCGCCTTCCTGGACCACCTGGTGGCGGTGGTCCGGTCCGAGGACGTGGACGCCGTGCTGGTCGCCGGGGACGTGTACGACAGGGCGCTGCCGGGCCTGGACGCGGTCGACCTCTTCGACGACGTGCTGCACCGGCTGGCCGACCTCGGCGTGCCGACGGTCTTCATCAGCGGCAACCACGACTCGGCCCGCCGCCTCGGGGTCGGCGCCGGACTGATCGGGCAGGCCGGGATCCACCTGCGGACGGACCCGGGCGAGTGCGCCGAGCCGGTGCTGCTGGCGGACGAGCACGGGCCGGTGGCGGTGTACGGGCTGCCGTACCTGGAGCCGACGCTGGTGCGCGAGCGGTTCGGGCTGGCCAAGGGTGGCCACGCGGCGGTGCTCGGCGCGGCCATGGACCAGGTCCGGACCGATCTCGCCACCCGCCCCGGGGGGACCAGGGCGGTGGTGCTGGCACACGCCTTCGTCACCGGGGGCGCGCCGAGCGACAGCGAGCGGGACATCGCGGTCGGCGGGGTCGCCGCCGTACCCGCCTCGGTGTTCGACGGGGTCCACTACGCCGCGCTCGGCCACCTGCACGGCTGCCAGACCCTCGCCCCGCACCTGCGCTACAGCGGCTCCCCGCTCGCCTACTCCTTCTCCGAGGCGCGCCAGCGCAAGACCATGTGGCTGGTCGACCTCGCGGCCGACGGTGCGGTGACGGCCCAGCGGGTCGACTGCCCGCAGCCGCGCCCGCTCGCCACCCTGCGCGGCACGCTGGAGGCGCTGCTCACGGAGGAGGAGTACGCGGAGCACGAGCAGTCCTGGGTGCAGGTCACCCTCACCGACCCGGCCCGCCCGAGCGAGCCGATGGAGAAGCTGCGCCGCCGCTTCCCGCACACCCTCCAACTGCTGTTCGACCCGGAGGACGGCGGGACCGAGCCGTCCCGGTCGTACGCGGCCCGGGTCAGCGGCCGGGACGACCTGGAGATCGCCGAGGGCTTCCTGCGGCACGTCCGTCCCGGTGCCGAGCCGGAGCCGGACGAGCTCGGCTGGCTGCGCGAGGGCTTCGAGCGCGTCCGCGAGGGTGCCGACCGGAAGGCGGACCTGCCCCGATGAGGCTGCACAAGCTCACCGTCACCGCCTTCGGCCCGTTCGCGGGCAGCGAGACGGTTGACTTCGACGCGCTCGCCGCCGGCGGACTGTTCCTGCTGCGCGGCGCGACCGGCGCCGGCAAGAGCAGCGTGCTGGACGCGGTCTGCTTCGCCCTGTACGGCGAGACGCCGAACGCCCGCCGGGCCAACCGGCTGCGCAGCGACCACGCCGACCCCGGGCGGCTGACCCAGGTGGAGCTGGAGCTGACGCTGGGCGGGCGGCGACTGCAGATCACCCGACTGCCGGAGCAGCGTCGGCCGAAGAAGGTCGGCACCGGCACCACCGTCGAGCGCCCGCAGACCCTGTTGCGCGAGTGGGTCGCCGACACGGGCGACGGCACGCCCGGCTGGCGACCGGTCAGCAAGTCGCACCAGGAGGCCGGGGAGGAGATCCACCGGCTGATCGGCATGAGCCGGGAGCAGTTCTGCCAGGTGGTGCTGCTGCCCCAGGGCGACTTCGCCCGCTTCCTCAAGGGCGACTCGGAGGAGCGCGGCAAGCTGCTGCGCCGCCTGTTCGACACCGAACGCTACGGGCTGGTCGAGGCCTGGCTCGCCGAACAGCGCCGTGCCCAGGAGAGCGCCGTCCAGTCCGGCCGGCGCCGGCTGCGCGACCTCACCAGCAAGGCCGAGCAGGCGGCCGGGGCCGCCGCCGAGCCCGCCGGGGAGTGGGTGCCGACCGAGGACGGCGACGCGGACCTCACAGCCGGGGTGCTCGGCTGGGCGGCGATCCTGCGCAGCGGCGCGGCCGAGCAGCTCGCCGTGGCCGAGACCGCACTCGCGGGCGCCGAGGCGGTGCAGCGGACGGCCCAGCACGAGCGCGAGGCCGCCGAGGAGCTGGCCGGGCGGCAGCGCCGGCACCGGGAGGCGCTGGCCGAGGCCGAGCGGCTGGCCGGGTTCGAGCAGGCCGCGGCGCGGGACCGCCGGCGCCTGGCGGCCGCCCACGCGGCGGTCGGCGTGGAGTCCGCACTGCGGCTGCGGGAGAACGCGGCCGAGGCGCTCGGCCGGGCGCGCGAGGCGGAGCAGCAGCGCCGCGAGGCGCTCGCGCGGGCGGCCGACGAGGGGTGCCTGCCGGCCGGAGCCGGGGCCGGCGCCGCCGAGCTGGCCGAGGCCGAGCTGCGGCTGCGCGCCGAGGTGGTCCGGCTGGAGACGGCTCGGACGGAGGAGCGGCGCTGTACCGAACTCGCCCGTGAGCAGCGCGCCGTGGCGCAGGACCGGCGCGGCGCCGAGCAACTGGCCGAGGAGGCCGAGGACTGGCTGGCCGAGTTCGACGGTGAGCTGGGCCGGTTGGAGGAGCAGCAGTCACGGGCCCAGGCGGCGAGTGCGCGGGTCGAGCAACTGGACGGCCGGCGGACCGAGTTGGCCGCGCGCCTCGGCGCGGCCCTGGAGCGGGACGGCCTACTGGCCGAGATCGCGGCCGCCGAGCCGAGGGTCGCCGAGCTGCGAACGGCCGCGCTGGACGCCCGCGAGTTCAGCCTGGACCTACGGGACCGCCGCCTCGCGGGCATGGCCGCCGAGTTGGCCGAGCAGCTGCGCCCGCACGAGGCCTGCCGGGTCTGCGGCTCGCCGGAGCACCCGGCGCCCGCCGAGGCCGCCGAGGGCGGCCGGGTGAGCGCCGAGGACGAGGAGCGGGCCCGCCTGGCCCAGGCCGCCGCCGAGCAGGTCTGGGGCGCCGCC
Organism: Kitasatospora sp. NPDC017646; assembly: GCF_044329365.1. Lineage (NCBI taxonomy): Bacteria > Bacillati > Actinomycetota > Actinomycetes > Kitasatosporales > Streptomycetaceae > Kitasatospora > Kitasatospora sp. NPDC017646. Next base: position 233,708 of record NZ_JBIRJC010000003.1, read on the forward strand.
GACCAGGCGCTGACCGCGCTGCGAGTGCGCGAGGCGACCGCCGCCGGTGCGGCCGGGCCGGAGAGCACGGACGTGCTGGCGCGATCGCTCGCCGAGCTGGAGCACGAACACCGCACCGCGCTGCGCGAGGCCGAGGCACTCGGCCGGGTCGGGCAGGAGATCGCCCGGCTGTCCCAGGACCGTGCCCGCCGGCTGGCGGAGCTCGGTGAGGCCAGGGAGCGCGCGGCCGTGCTCACCGACCGGCTGGCGAAGCTGGACGACGAGCAGCGGGAGCTGACCGCCAGGGTCGCGGCCGCCCGGGGCGAGGCCGCCTCGGTGGCCGACCGGGCCGCGTGGCTGGCCGGGCTCGCCGAGGCGGTCGCCGCTGCGACCGCGGCCGCCCGGACGGCGTCGGAGGCGCGGGCGCGGTTGGACGGGGCGGAGGAGGAACTCGGCAAGGCCGCCGCCGCGGCCGGCTTCCCGGACGCCGGGGCGGCGCTCGCGGTGCTGCTGCCGCGCGAGGAGCGGGAACGGCTGGAGGCCCGGCTGGAGCGGCACCACGCGGAGTCCGCCGCAGTCCGGCACGAACTGGCGTTGCCCGGACTGGCCGAGGCCGCGGCCCGTCCGCCGGTCGACCTGTCCGCCGCCGCGGCCGCGCTCTCCGCCGCCACCGACCGGCTCGGCCGGGCGCACGCGGCCCGGTCGGCGGCCCGGGAGCGCTGCGCGGCGCTGGCCTCGATCGGGCGGCAGCTGGGCCACCTCGCCGCCGAGCTGGCCCCGGCGCTGGAGCGGTACGGGCGGATCAACCGGCTCGCCGCACTGGCCGCCGGGACCTCCACCGAGAACCGGCTGCGGATGCGCCTGGAGTCGTACGTCCTGGCGGCCCGGCTGGAGCAGGTCGCGGCGGCGGCCAGCGACCGGCTGGTCCGGATGTCGGGCGGCCGCTACACCCTGGTGCACAGCGACGACCGGGGCACCGGCAGCAAGCGCTCCGGCCTGGCCCTGCGGGTGGTCGACGCCTGGACGGGCACCGAGCGGGACACCGCGACGCTCTCCGGCGGCGAGAGCTTCTTCGCCTCGCTCTCCCTCGCCCTCGGCCTGGCCGACGTGGTCGCCGACGAGGCGGGCGGGATGCCACTGGACACCCTGTTCATCGACGAGGGCTTCGGCACCCTGGACGAGCAGTCCCTGGAGGAGGTGATGGACGTCCTCGACGGCCTGCGCGAGCGGGACCGCGCGGTCGGCATCGTCAGCCACGTCGCCGATCTGCGCAGCCGCATCCCCGCGCAGCTGCTCGTCCGCAAGGGCCGGCGCGGCTCCACCCTCGCCCTGGCCGGACGGGAGGACGCGTAACGGCGGCGGCCCCGCCGCCGGTTCTCCGGCTGTCGGGCCCCTCAGCCCGAACAGGCGATCCGCTGGGCCTGCTGCCAGGCGCAGGTCGGGCACAGTGTGCTGCCCGGCTGATCGGCGGGCAGCACGGTCGGCTCGCCGCACAACACGCAGTCGGCGCGCGGCCCGGTCGCCGCCGGGTCCTCGCGCAGCGCCGACTCGGCCGAGTCGGCGGGCGCCGGCTGGCAGACCGCAGCGTTCTCGCTCACAACGGCGTCGTTCGTCGCGCTATCCCTCATGCCGCCTTCCTACTCCGCGCCACCGCCCCGCCGCAAGACGCCCCCGACCGGGCCGCCGACCGCGGGGGCTCCGCGCCGCCCCGCCGCCACCGGGCCCCGACCGCCCCCGCCGGAAGCGCTCCCCGCACCCCCGACTACCGTGGCCGACATGGTTGGCGATCTGCAGCAGCGACTCCGAGCCGCCCGGGCAGCCGAGCCCACCTACCCGGAGGTCGGGGCCACCCTCGGAGCGCGGCTGCCGGACGGGTACGCGCACCTGCGGCGGCGGGTGCACCTCGGGCGGGGGCCGGAGGTCCTGGAGCGGGCCGGGCAGTACGTGCTCGGGTGGGGCAGTCAGCTGGGGACCGGGTTCGCGGTGTACCCGGGCGGCCCCGCCCGGGAGGGGGCCACCGTACTGCTGCGGCTCCGCCTGTCGGGCAGCCGGTGGCCACGGCTGGTGATCCCCTGCCGGGTGGCGTGGACGGTGGCCGAGCCGGACCGGATGGGGTTCGCGTACGGGACGCTGCCCGGGCATCCGGAGTGCGGCGAGGAGTCGTTCCTGGTGTCGATGGACTCCGAGGGCGAGGTGTGGTTCGAGGTCGCCGCGTTCTCCCGGCTGTCCGCCTGGTACGCCCGCCTGGGCCGTCCGGTCGCGTTGCTCTGCCAGCACCTGGCGATCGAGCGCTACCTCGCCGCCGTGGCCGACCGCGTCGCCGGGCGCCGCTAGGGCCTGTCCGGCAAGATCCGCCGGACAGGCCTGCCGCAGTGGAGCCGTCCGCCCCGGGACCGCCGGGAGCGCGGCTCAGCCGAGGAAGGACAGCCGGACGGTGCGGCGCGGGTTGTCCCCGTTGGTGTCGATCAGCACCACCGACTGCCAGACGCCGAGCGCCAGTTGACCGCCGAGCACCGGCAGGGTGGCGTGCGGGGCGACCAGACCGGGCACCACGTGGTCCCGTCCGTGGCCGGGGCTGCCGTGCCGGTGGCGCCAGCGGTCGTCGGCCGGGAGCAGGTCACGCAGCATGGCGAGGAAGTCGTCGTCGCTGCCCGAGCCGGTCTCCAGGACGGCGATCCCGGCGGTGGCGTGCGGGACGAAGACGTTGAGCAGTCCGTCGCGCCCGGGTGCCCGCTCGTTGAGGAACTCGACGCAGCGGTCGGTGATGTCGAGCGCGACCTCGCGGTTGCCGGTGGTGATCTCCAGGGTGGTGCTCTGGAAGGCGCCGGTCGACCCGGCCGACGTGGAGTGGTTGTTGTCCGCCATGCCGCCATCCTGACCCAGGCCAGCGGGTCGGGCGTACTGCCTCGCCGACTGGGCGCGCCGGGGCGTCGGGCTCGCATAGGGTGAGAGGTTCAGACCAAAACGGGCCTCCGGCGTCCGGACACGCCGACGACCCGACGGACCGGGTGGTCCGACGGGTCGCTCAGGGACGGCCGCTGGGCCCGGGGCCGCACCCCGGGACCGGCCGCTAGCCGCGCCCGCCGAAGAGGCTCCGCCGCAGCCGGCGCAGCGGCGCCAGCAGCGAGACGCGGGTGTGGCGACGGCGGGCCGCCGCCGGGGCGTCGGCGCCGCGCGGCGTCAACTCCCTTATCAGCCCGAGCGCCTCGGCGGTGTCCACCGCCGAGAGCGCGGGCGCGCCGAGCACGGCCAGGTGTCGGTCGATCCGGCGGCCGGTCGCGCCGACACCGCACTGGATCGCCGGCACACGGGGCCGGGTCCGCACTTGCATGTGTTCCATCAGTTCTTCCCACCCCTACGAGGCGCCAGGGCCGTGAGGCGAAGACTATCCGTGAGGGACGGCCTTCGCGCAACCGTCCTTGGTGTTGTGCCACCGTACCGTGCGACGTCAACTGACGGTGCACCAGGGGCCGCCCGAGCGGTCACGACTGGGCATCAATGATGGTGCACGACCAGCCGTCCGTCATCAGGACCAGGAGGCACGGGCCCGGCGCCCGCGCCCGCGGCATGCGCCGGGCGCACGGGGGCGGGTGGACGGGTAGACGACCGTGTCGACGAATCACCCCGGGACTCACCTCGGAAAGCGCCCCGAGAAGGCCCGGGGCACCACGGTGAGCAGCCCCTCGCGCGGCGCCCCATATAGGGGACAGCCGCCACGTCGACAAAGCGACCGCTGCGTCACCATCTGACTTCATGAAGTGAACGTATTCGAGGGATTGACTCCCGCCAATCCTCCAAGCAATATCTGATGCACACCCGCAGGTGCCCGCACCGCACCATGCGCGTGTTCGAGTGATGAATGACATGAAATGACTCGAGAAGGAACTCCGGCTCCTGCGGGCCACTGCCCGGCCACCTCGACGCTGCGGTGGCCAGGCCCGCGTGGTGCCCGGACCGGCGGCCGGCCGTAGAGGGTCGGCGGGCCGCCACCAGACTGCCGGTGCCGCCCCGCTCGGGGCCCGGCACCGGCGGTTCCGGGCCGGCCTCGTCGCCCGCCCCACGGCGCTCCTCGCCACCTCCCGCCGCGCCCGCCCTCCGCAGCCGGACGTCCCCGCAGGTCGCACCGTGTGGATCGGTAGACTCGGCCAGCGTGTCCCTCCTCCTCAGCATCGTGCTTCCGGTCCACGGCGTGGAGCGGTACCTGCCGCGCTGCCTCGACTCGATCCTCGGCGAGACCCCCGCCGCGGAGACCCGCTTCGAGGTGATCGCGGTCGACGACCTCTCCCCCGACGGCTGTGGCGCGATCCTGGACGCCTACGCCGCCCGCGACCCCCGGCTGCGTGTGATGCACCTCACCGAGAACCAGGGCCTCGGCGGCGCCCGGGCCGCCGCTCTGCCGCAGGCGCGCGGCGAGTACGTCTGGTTCGTGGACAGCGACGACTGGCTGCCCGAGCGGACGGTCGGCGTGATCCTGGACGAGCTGGCGCAGGAGCGCCACCGCGAGGTGCCCGCCGACGTGCTGCTCACCGACTTCACCCACGTCTACCCGGACGGCGGGAGCGAACCCAACCCCTGGCGGAACGTGCTGGTCGGCTCCCCGCTGGTCGAGGGCTGCACCCTGGCCGAGCACCCGGCGCTGTTCCAGACCGTGATGTCGGTGTGGAACAAGGTGTTCCGCCGCGCCTTCCTGGAGGGCCTCGGCGTCGCCTTCGGCCGCGGCTACTACGAGGACATCTCGGTCACCTACCCCGCGCTGCTGGCCGCCGAGCGGCTGCGCTACCTCGACCGCCCCTGCTACTTCTACCGGCGCGGCCGGGACGGCGCGATCACCGCGACCGCCTCCCCCAAGCACGCCGACGTGTTCGCCCAGTACGACGCCATCTTCGCCTTCATCGACCGCTGCAACCGCCCGGACGGCCAAGCCGGCCCCGGCGGCCAAGGTGCCCCGCGCCGCCCCGGCCGCCCCGTCCCCGAGTCGCTGCGCACCCTGGTCTTCGACCGGACCGTCCGCCAGGCGCTGAACGTCTACGACACCCCCGGACTGGTCCCGGTCGCCCGGCGCAAGGACTACTTCCACCGGGTCGCCCTGCATTTCGAGCGCCACCGCCCCTCGGACTACCGCTTCCCCGGCGGGGTGCGCGGCGTGCAGTACCGGCTGGCCGCCCGCGGCGCCCGGATCGCCTACGCCGAGCTGCGCCGGACCGGCCGGCTCCCGCGCGAACTCAAGCGGGGCGCACGTGCGGTGGCCCCCGCGGTGAAGAAGGGCGTGCGCAGCGGCGCCCGGTTCACCGCGTACAACGCCTTCCGCCGGCTCCCGCTGGACGAGCACCTGGCGGTCTACGCCGCGTACTGGCACCGGGGTTACGCGTGCAGTCCGGCGGCGATCTACGAGAAGGCGAAGGAACTCGCCCCGCAGATCCGGGGGGTGTGGGTGGTGGAGAACCGGCGGCAGGCCGACGCCATGCCGGCCGGAGTCCCGTACGTGATCGTCAACACCCCCGCCTACCTGAAGGCGATGGCGACCGCCAAGTACTTCGTCAACAACGTCAACTTCCCGCGCACAATGGCGAAGCGCCAGGGCACGGTGCACGTCCAGACCCAGCACGGCACCCCGCTCAAGGCGATGGGCATGGACCTGCGGGGCCGCCCCGAGGCCGCCGAGGGGATGGACTTCGACCGGCTCCAGGAGGCCATCGACCGCTGGGACTTCCTGGTCTCCTCCAACCCCCACACCAGCGAGCACTTCGCCCGGGCCTTCCCCGGCCGGTACGAGATGCTGGACACCGGCTACCCGCGCAACGACCGGCTGGCCAACACCACCCCGGAGGAAGTCCGGGCGATGCGCGAACGGTTCGGGCTGCGCCCCGGCACCACGGCAGTGCTGTACGCCCCGACGCACCGCGGCGGCAAGGGCGGCTACGTGCCGCTGCTGGACGTGGCGGAGCTGGCCCGGCGGCTCGGTCCGCGGTTCACGCTGCTGGTGCGCACCCACTACTTCCACACCGACGGCCCGGGCGACCTGACCGCCGGTGAGGACGCGGCGGAGATCCTGGACGTCTCGGCGCACCCGGTCGTGGAGGACCTCTACCTGGCGGCGGACGCGCTGGTGACGGACTACTCGTCGATGATGTTCGACTACGCGGTTCTGGACCGGCCGGTGGTGATATTCGCGCCGGACTGGGAGGAGTACCAGCGCGAACGCGGCGTCTACTTCGACCTGTTCGCGGAGCCGCCGGGCGCCGTCACGGTGGACGTGGACGGGCTGGCGCGGGCGCTGCGCGCCGGCGATCCGGAGCCGGCGGCACGGGCGCGGTTCCGGGCGAAGTTCTGCGTCTGGGACGACGGCGGGGCGGCGGAGCGGGTGGTGCGCCGGGTGTTCCCGGTGGCTCCGGCGCAATAGCGGGAAGCCTTCGGACGGGGCCGGGGCCGCCGGACCGGTGGCTCCGGCCCCGTCCGCGCGGGCTCAGCGCTGGCGGGCCGCCAGGAACTCCTCGAAGTCCAGGAAGCCCTGGTGACGGGTGTCCATCGCGTGGATCAGAGCCTCGGCCATCGAGATGGTGACGCTGTGGTCGCCCATCTCGTTGGCGGCCAGCGCGTACTCGGCAGCAGTGATCTTGCCGTCGCCGTTCTTGTCGAAACGGTCGAACATCTCCTTGATGGCCTCGACGCTCTCCATCGTTTCCTCCTGGGTACTGCGGGGTCTTGCTCGGTTCGGACGGCCGTACCCTACCCGGCCGTGGTGTTCGCCACGGTCTCCGGGAGTGGACGCACGGAGGGGTGGGTGTCGTAGTCTGCGGGTCTGATTGCTGACCCGGGCGCCTCCCGGGCGGTCGTTCGTCCAGGGAGGGAACCGTGCTCGACCTCGCCACCAGGCTGGTGCTGAAACCCGTTTCGCGGGGCATCTGGCGCCCGGTCATCGAGGGCATCGAGAACGTGCCGCGCAAGGGCGGGGTGATCCTGGCCAGCAACCACCTGTCGTTCATCGACAGCGTGGTGATCCCGCTCACCGCCCCGCGCCGGGTGCACTTCCTCGCCAAGGCCGAGTACTTCACCGGCACCGGGCTCAAGGGCAGGGTCTCCAAGGGCTTCTTCGAGGCGATCGGCGCGGTGCCGGTCGAGCGCGGCACCTACCGTTCCGCTCAGGCCTCGCTGGAGTCGGCGCTGGAAATCCTGGAGGACGGCAAGGCGTTCGGCATCTATCCCGAGGGCACCCGGTCGCTGGACGGCCGGCTCTACCGCGGCAAGACCGGCGTCGCCTGGCTCGCGCTGACCGCGGGCGTCCCCGTGGTGCCGGTGGCCCTGGAGGGCCCGGAGCAGATCCTGCCGGTCGGCAAGCGCGTGCCGCGGATCAAGAAGGTGACCGTCCGCTTCGGCGAGCCGCTGCACTTCGACGCGTTGCACGGGCAGGCCCGTTCGCTGAAGGCCCGTCGGCAGGTGACCGACGAGGTGATGGCGGCGATCCAGCGGCTCTCCGGCCAGGAGGTCGTGGACAGTTACAACGAGGTCCCGAAGGCGGCCTGACCGCCCTTCCGCCCGGTCACGCGTGACCGGGGATCACAGGGCCACGCGTGGCCGAGGGCCACGGGATCACGCGTGACCGAGGGCGGCGTCCGACAGGGCCGCCGCCTCCGGTGCCTCCCGGCGCAGCAGTGCCGCGTACCGGCCGTCCAGTTCCACCAGTTCCTCGTGGGTGCCCAGTTCGACCACCTCGCCGTGGTCGAGCACGGCGATCTGGTCGGCGGAGCGGACGGTGGACAGCCGGTGCGCGATGGTGATGGTGGTGCGACCGGCGGCCAGGGTGTCCACGGCCTGCTGGACGGCGCGTTCGGTGCGGTTGTCGAGCGCGCTGGTGGCCTCGTCGAGGATGAGCACCGGCGGGTTGCGCAGGATCGTACGGGCGAGCGCGAGGCGCTGCTTCTCGCCGCCGGAGAAGCGGTAGCCGCGTTCGCCGACCATGGTGTCGTAGCCGTCGGGGAGGGCGGCGATGGTCTCGTGGATCTGCGCGGCCCGGGCGGCCGCGACCAGTTCGGCGTCGTCGGCGCCGGGCTTGGCGAAGCGCAGGTTCTCGGCGACCGATGCGTGGAAGAGGTAGGTCTCCTGGGAGACCACGCCGACGGCGCGGGCCAGCGTGTCGAAGGACAGCTCGCGCACGTCCACGCCGTCGAGGGTGACCCGGCCGCCGGCGACGTCGTACAGCCGCGGCACCAGGTAGCTGAGGGTGGTCTTGCCCGAGCCGGTCTCGCCGACCACGGCCAGCGAGGTCCCGGCCGGGACCTTGAGCTCCACGCCGGTCAGGGTCGGACGCTCCTGCCCGGGGTCGTAGCGGAAGTCGACGGCCTCGAAGCGGACCTCGCCGCGGATGTCGGTCAGGCCGACCGGCCGCGGCGGTTCGGCGATCTCCACCGGCAGGTCGAGGTACTCGAAGATGCGCTGGAAGAGCGCCAGTGAGGTCTGCATGTCCACGCCGGTGGACAACAGGCTGACGGTCGGGCGGAACAGGCCCTGCTGGAGGGTGACGAAGGCGACCAGGGTGCCGACCGAGACGATCGGCGCGCCGGCGGCGGAGGTCAGCCCGGCCGCCCAGTAGATCAGCGCGGGCATCGCGGCCATCACGATCATGATGGTGTTCATACGCCAGCGCCCGGCCATGCTGGCCCGCACCTCCAGGTCGGCGAGCTGGTCGGACTGCTCGGTGAACTCCCGGGCGAGCGAGTCGGAGCGGCCCATGGTGCGGCCGAGCAGGATGCCGCTGACCGACAGCGACTCCTGGACCGCCGAGCTCATCGCGGCCAGCTGCTTCTGCCGCTCGGTGGTGATCTTCTTGCGCTCCCGGCCGACCCGCCGACTGATCCAGACGAACAGCGGGAGCAGGAGCAGTGAGACGACGGTCAGCCGCCAGTCGAGGGCGACCATGGCGACGATCGAGGCGATCACCGAGGTGAGGTTGGAGACCAGACTGGTCGCGGTTGACGTCACCGTGGACTGCATGCCGCCGATGTCGTTGGCGATCCGGGACTGCACCTCGCCGGTGCGGGTGCGGGTGAAGAAGGCCAGCGACTGCCGCTGGAGGTGGCCGTAGACGGAGGTGCGCAGGTCGTGCATGACCCGCTGGCCGACAGTGGTGGAGATCAGCGTCTGCAGCACGTTGAAGACGCTGTTCACCACGGCGGTGAGGATCATCCCGAGTGCGAGCAGGCTGAGGAGCCCGGTGCGGCCCTGCGGGATGGCGGTGTCCAGCACGGCCCTGAGCAGGAACGGGGAGACGACGGACACCACGGCGGAGGCCGCGACCAGCAGCCCGACGGTGGTGAGGCGGCCCCGGTACGGGCGGAACAGCGCGAGGATGCGCCGCCACTGGGCCGGCGGGCGGGGATCGCCCTCGGCGCGCTCGGGCGGGGTCCAGTCGATGGCGGCGGGCCTCAAGAGCGGGCCTCCCAGGATCGGGCGCGCGGGGGCGTGGGCGCGGCGGCGGGCATGGCGGTCGGTCGGGTCTCAGCATAGCGAGCGTAGCTCATAGTTAGGCGACCTAATAGTGAGGGTGACTCTATTCCCTCGGCCATGCCTCCTCCGGCCATGCCGCCTTCGGTCATGCTGCCTTCGGTCATGCCGCTCCCGGCCATGGCGTCTTCGGCCGACCGCGCCACCCGCCGACCGCCCAGCCCCCGGGCGCCTCAGTTCGTCCGGTAGGTGCGTGCCGCCTTCGAGGAGAGGCCGCCGAGCTTGCCGGACGGCAGCACCCGGGCGATCGCCACGGCCAGCTTGTAGCGCTTGCCGGGCACGGACACCGAACGGCCGCGCGCGAGGTCACGCATCGCCTCGTTCACCACCCGCTCGGCCGACAGCCAGGACCAGGACGGGATGTTGCCGGTGCCCATGCCCGCCCGCTGGTGGAACTCGGTCCGGGTGAAGCCGGGACACAGCGCCATCATCCGCACGCCCGTTCCGCCGAGGTCGCGCAGCACGCCCTGGGTGAAGCTCACCACCCACGCCTTGCTCGCCCCGTACGTACCGCGGGGCAGGAAGGCCGCCACCGAGGCGACGTTCACGACCGCGCCCCGGCCGCGCTCGCGCATCCCCGGGAGGGCCGCGGTGGTCAGCCGCAGGATGGCCTCGATGTGCACCTTAAGCATGTCCAGTTCGTCCTGGAGCGGGACGGTCCCGAAGGCGCCCTTGTTGCCGAAACCGGCGTTGTTGATCAGCAGGTCCACCGGGCGCTCGGCGTCGGAGAGCCGCGCCTCGACGGCGGCGATGCCCTCGTCGGTGGCGAGGTCGGCGGTCAGCACCTCCGCCTCGGTGCCGTACTGGGCGTGCAGGTCGGCGCTGGCGCGCTCCAGGCGCTCGGTGTCCCGGGCCACCAGGACGAGCCGGTAGCCGCTGCGGGCGAGCCGGCGGGCGAACGCGGCTCCGATGCCAGCGGTCGCGCCGGTGATCAAGGCTGTGGTCATGCCCCCGACCGTACCGACTCACCGCAGCCACGCCCACACCCAGGGCGACTCGCGATCACCGACCCGCTGGAGACCTTCACCCACTTCGCCCGGGCGGGCTACCGCCACGCCGCCATGGAGGAGCCGCTGGACGCGCTCGGCCGGCCCGGGCCGTCCACGCCCTCGAAACGCAGGGAAGCCGTAGTCGGTACGGCTATCCAGTTAGTCGGTGCGGCTACTCCAGTACGGAACCGGGCTCCTCGGGCGCGTGCTCGCCGAAACGGGCTGCCCTACGAGGTGCCGCGGGTGGCTGGCTGCCCGGGCCGATGAGGAGGCCGCGGCCCGGTTACGCCGCCACCGCCCTGGCACGGTCGGCGGCGATGCGCACCGCGAGGCCGGCGAGGACGGTGCCCATCACGTAGCGCTGGACCCGCAGCCAGGCCGGGCGGCGGTTGAGGAAGCCGGCGATGCTGCCCGCGCTCATCGCGATCAGGCCGTTCATACCGACCGCGATCGCGATCTGGACCAGACCGAGCACGAGGCTCTGGACCGCGATGTGGCCGCGCTCGGGCGCCACGAACTGGGGCAGCAGGGAGATGTACATGATGGCGATCTTGGGGTTGAGCAGGCAGGTGAGGAAGCCCATCGCGAACAGGCGGCGCGGCGGGTCCGGGGGCAACTGCTGCGGGGCGAAGACCGCCGTGCCGCCGGGCTTGACCGCCTTCCAGGCCAGCCAGAGCAGGTAGCCGGCGCCGGCCAGCTTGATCACCGTGTAGAGGACGGGGACCACCGAGAAGACCGCGGCCACCCCGGCCGTCACCGCGACCAGGTAGACCAGGAAGGCGGCGGCGACGCCCGTCAGGGACACCAGTCCGGCACGGCGGCCCTGGGATATCGAGCGCGAGACCAGGTAGATCATGTTCGGCCCCGGCGACAGCACCATGCCCAGCGCCACGGCGGCGATGCCGAGCACCGCGTGGCCGTCCACGGCGTGCAGGGCGCCCCCGGCGTTCATCAGCTCGTCCATGCGTCGAGGCTAGGGCGCGGGATGATCTCGATGCAATGATGACTTTGCGCTCGGTGCAATGGCGAGCTCGGTACGGACGGGTGAGGGGTTGGTTCGCGATGGACGACTACCGGCTGATCGCGGACGAGATCGCCGCCGACATCACCGGCGGACGGCTGCGGCCCGGCCAGCAGCTGCCCACCCAACGCGCCTTCGCCCGTCGCCGGGGCATCGCCGCCTCGACGGCGGGGCGGGTCTACCGCGAACTGGTCCGGCGCGGGCTGACCGTCGGGGAGGTCGGGCGGGGCACCTTCGTCCGGGCCGGGCGGTCCGGGGAGGACGGGCGGATCGCGCTGGCCGAACCGGCCACCGCGCCGATCGACCTGGAACTCAACTACCCGAGCGTGCCCGGGCAGGCCGAACTGCTGGCCGGCGGGCTGGCGACCCTGCTGCGGGCGGACGCGCTGGGCGAGGCGCTGCGACCGGTCGGCTCGGCCGGGACGGACGCGGCGCGACAGGCCTTCGCCGGACTGCTGGCGACGGGCACGGGCGGGTGGGAGGTCGACGCTCGGCGGCTGCTGTTCGCGGGCAACGGGCGGCAGGCCGTCGCGGGGGCGCTCGCCGCACTGGTGCCGCCCGGGCGGCGGCTGGGGGTCGAGGCGCTGACCTACCCGGTGGTCAAGGCGGTGGCGGGGCAGCTGGGGATCCGGCTGGTGCCGCTCGCGGTGGACGAGCACGGGCTGCGGCCCGACGCCTTGGCGCAGGCCCACCGGGCGGCGCCGCTGAGCGCGGTGTACGTCCAGCCCCGGTTGCAGAATCCACTCGGCGCCAGCCTGCCGCCCGAGCGGGCCGTCGCGCTGGCGGAGGAGCTGCGCCGGCTGGACCTGCCGGTGGTCGAGGACGCCGTCTGGTCCTTCCTGCGCCCCGAGCTGGCACCGCTCGCCGCGATCGCACCGGAGCGGACGGTGCTGGTCGACAGCCTCTCCAAACGGCTCGCGCCGGGGCTGACCACCGGGTTCGCGGTCGTCCCGGAGGGGCTGCGCGAACGGGTCGCGTGCGCGCTGCGGACCGGCGGGTGGACGCCGGGCGGCTTCGCCCTGGAGGCGGCGGTGCGCTGGATCGGGGACGGGACGCTGGCGGCGGTGACGGCGGCGAAGCGGACGGACGCGGCGGCGCGGCAGGCGCTGGCCCGGGAGGTGCTCGCGGGCCAGCGCCTCCGGGCGGACCCGTGCTCGTACTACCTGTGGTGGGAACTGCCGGGCGCCTGGCGGGCGGAGACCTTCGTCGCCGCGGCCGCGCGGGCGGGGATTTCGGTGACGCCCGCGGCGGCCTTCGCGGTGGACCCGCGGAGCACGCCGTCCGCGGTGCGGGTGGGGCTGGCCTCGCCGCCGATGCCGGTACTGGCGTGGGCCCTGCGGGTGCTGGCGGGGGTTGCGAAAAGCTGACGGATGACAGATGACGGATAACAGATGACAACTTTCAGATTTCAGATTTCGAACTCTGTCATCCGTCCGCTGTCAGCTGTTCGTCGTCATCCGTTCGCCGCCGACCGTCAGCCGTCCCTCGTCAGCCGTCCCTCGTCAGCCGTCCGCCCCTGACCGGCTCCCCCGCGCCGCCGTGTCCGCGGCACCGCCGGCCCCGACGGCGCGCAGCCGGGAGGCAGCGGTGGCCGCGAGCTGCGGGGCGAGCTTGGCCACGTCCCGGGAGCCGACCACCGCGATCAGGCTCGGCAGCAGCCAGCGCACCGGCTGCATCCCGCGCAGCCAGGCCTGGGCGTACACGTGGGCGGACCGTCGGGCGATCCCGGCGACGATCCGGTCCACCGCGGGCTCCAGCGGATAGGTCTTGTTGGCCGGCCACGGCAGCCGGCCGCGCATCTGCTTCAGCACGGCGTCCTCGTCGGCGCCGCGCACCATGTCGGTGTCCGTCCAACTCAGGTAGCCGACGCCGACCTTGACCCCCCGGTAGGCGACCTCGGCGCGGATCGAGTGGGCGAAGGCCTCCACCCCGGACTTGCTGGCGCAGTACGCGCTCATCAGCGGTGCGGGCGTCAGCGCCGCGAGCGAGGCGATCTGCAGCAGGTAGCCGCGGCTCTCGGTGAGCGCCGGAAGGAAGGCGCGCGCGGTGGCGACGCTGCCGAGCAGGTTGACCTCGATGACCCGGCTGAACGCCCGGTGGTCGCTGTCGGCCAGCGGTCCGCCGATCGCGATCCCGGCGTTGGCGACCACGGTGTCGACCCGTCCGTAGTGCTCCTTGATCCGGTCGGCCGTGTCGGTGAGCGCCTCCAGGTCGGTGACGTCCACCTCCCACGCGGTGGCGGCCGCGCCGCACTGTGCCGCGACTGCCTTCAGCTCCTCCGGCTCCAGGCCCAGCAGTGCGACCTTGGCCCCACGCCGGGCCAGCTTGCGGGCCAGCGAGGCGCCGACCCCCCGGGCGGCCCCGGTGACGACGACGACCTGCGCGGACAACGGCGGGATGGCGTTCATGCGGCGGTGGTCCTCTCAGCGACGGAAGCAGCGACGGGGGCAGCGGCCGGAGCGACGATGGGAGCAGCGGCCGGAACAGCAGCAGTGGGGGCGGCTCCGGTCAGGTGCGCGGCGGCCATCCGGTGGATCTCGGCGGCGACCTCCGCCGGCCGCTCCAGCGGCGCCATGTGCCCGACACCGGGCAACAGCAACAACCCCTGGGAGTCAGCGAGTTCGGCGACCATCCGGTGGGCGTGCACCGGCGGGGTCAGCCGGTCCGCGGTGCCTACCACCACGGCCGTCGGCGCGGCGATCCGGCCGAGCCCGGCCCGTACGTCCAGCCGGTCGAGCACCCCGGCCCAGTGGAAGCGGACCCCGGCGGGGCAGGCGTGCACGATCCGGGCCGTCGCCTCGACCTGACCGGCGGCTGAACCCGGCCCCATGGTCGCGTACTTGAGCACGGCCCGGCTGACCGCCGAGACCGGTCCGAGCGGCATCCTGGAGCGCAGCAGCTGCCGGTGCAGGAAACGCCGCAGGCCCGGGGCGCGGACGGCGTCCGGCAGAACGGTGAGTTCGGCGACCAACTCGCTCGGGCCGGTGGAGATCAGGACGACGGCGGCGGTGCGCTCGGCGACCTCGGGCCGGCCGCCGGCGGCCATGATGGTCATCCCGCCCATGCTGTGCCCGGCCAGCACCGCCCGCTCCCCCGCCGGAACCGTCCGGGCGAGGACGGAGGCCAGGTCCTCGGCGAGCGCCCGGGGGGAGTAGCGGGCCCGGCTGGGCGGGATCTCGCTCTGCCCGTGGCCGCGCTGGTCGTAGGCCACCACCCGGTAGCGGTCGGCGAGTTGCCGGATCACCGGGGCCCAGAACGCGGTCGAGCAGGTCCAGCCGTGGGAGAGCACCACGGTGGGCGCGCCCGGCCGGCCGTGCGCCTCGGCGTGCAGCCGGATGCCGTCCGCCGAGCGGATGCTCAACTCCTCGACGGGCGTGGGCGGTACGTACTCGGCGGGGAGCTGGACGGACGTCATGCGGTGGCCTCCTGGACGGTGCGGGCGGCGGTCGGGGCGGTGCGCATGATCAGCTCGTACTCGCCGAGGTCCACCCTGCGGGTGGCGCGCCGGAAGGAGGTCGTGGAGCCGGGCCAGAGCACGGTGTTCTTGCCGCTCGGGTCCAGGTACCAGCTGCGGCAGCCGCCGGTGGTCCAGACGGTGCGGTCCATCCGGTGCTGCAGTTCCAGGTTCCACTGCCGCTGGGCGCGGACGGTGGGATGCATGGCGGCGGCACCGACCGAGTGGAGCGTGGTCAACGCGTCGATCATGTAGTTCAGTTGGGACTCGATCATGAGGATCATCGAGCTGTTGCCGAGGCCGGTGTTGGGACCGATCACGAAGAAGAGGTTGGGGAAGCCGTGCACGGTCGAACCGCGCAGCGCCTCCATGCCGTCCTTCCACTCCTCCGCCAGGCTCGTCCCGTTCACCCCGAACACCCGGGCACCGATGGGCATGTCGGTCACGTGGAAGCCGGTGCCGAAGACGATGGCGTCCACCTCGTGCTCGCTGCCGTCGGCGGCGACCAGGGTGGAGCCGCGCAGTTCGCGCAGGCCGGAGGAGACGACCTCGGTGTTGGCGGCGGCGAGCGCCGGGTAGTAGGTGTTGCTGAGCAGGATGCGCTTGCAGCCGATCCGGTAGTCCGGGGTGAGCTTGGCGCGCAGTGCCGGGTCGGCGACGCCCTGGGCGATGTGGCGTTCGGCGAGCTGCTGGACGAGGCGCAGCAGTCCGGGGCGGCGCACGAAGGCGTCCACCTGGAGCTCGCGGAGTGCGAACAGGGTGCCCCGGCGGATCTTGGCGGTGACCGGCAGCCGGCCGTGCAGCCACTTCTCCAGCTGGGTGATCTCCCGGTCACGGCGCGGTAGGACCCAGGCCGGGGTGCGCTGGAAGACCGTGAGCTTGCCGGCCTTCGGCTGGATCGACGGGATGATCTGGGCGGCGGAGGCGCCGGTGCCGACCATCGCGACGCGCTTGCCGGTCAGGTCGTAGTCGTGGTCCCAGCGGGAGGAGTGGAACACCTTGCCGGGGAAGGTGGCCAGGCCGGGCAGGTCGGGGATCTGCGGGTCGGCGAGCGGTCCGGCGGCGGAGACGACGGCGTCGGCGGTCCACTGGCCGGCCGAGGTGGTGATCCGCCAGCGGGTCTGCTCGCTGTCCCAACGAGCCTCCAGCACTTCGGTGTTGAAGCGCAGGTGCGGGCGGAGGCCGAAGACGGTGGCGACCTTCTCCAGGTAGGCGCGGATGTCCGGCTGACCGGAGAAGCTGCGCGGCCAGTCGGGGTTGGGCGCGAAGGAGAAGGAGTAGAGGTGCGAGGGCACGTCGCAGGCGCAGCCGGGGTAGCTGTTGTCGCGCCAGGTGCCGCCGACGGAGTCCGCGCGCTCCAGGACGACGAAGTCGGTGATCCCGGCGCGGCGCAGCCGGACGGCCGCCCCGAGGCCGCCGAAGCCGGAGCCGATCACCGCCACCCGCACGTGCGGTACGGCCTCCGCCGCAGCGCCGGTGTCGGTCGCCGTGCCGGTGCCGGTCGCCGCGCCGGTGCCGGTCGCCGCGCCGGTCTCGGTCGCCGCGCCGGTGCCGGTCGCCGCGCCGGTCTCGGTCGCCGCGGACGCGCCGGAGCGGGGGCGCTTGCTGCTGGATGCCATGCGGCCTCCTCCTGAAGGGTGGGGCGGTGGTCGTCACTCTCTTCCGGGGATCGCGGACCGGGAACCTCCCGGGGCTTTCCCCGGAACCCTGCCAATCGCGCCAGTAATCACTGGCATGGTTGGCAGGGTAGCCCTTGCTGACACCGGATGGAAGAAGCCCGACAGCCCGGATTCACCGGAAGTTCCCGGACTTCCCGGAGGCTCCCCCGTCGGGGTGACGGATCTATGCTGATCGCCGTGGACAAGGTCAGGGCTGCTGCGGACGACAGAAAACGCGAGTACCGGGTGGAGGAACTGGCCGAGGCGGCCGGGATCACCACCCGAACCCTGCGCTTCTACCGCGAGCGCAAACTGCTCCAACCGCCCCGCAAGGAGGGCCGGATCGCCTGGTACGGCGAGGAACACCTGGCCCGGCTGCGGATGATCGGCGAACTGCTCGAACGCGGCCACACCCTGGGCGGGATCGCCGAACTGATCGGCGCCGGTGAGAGCGGCCGAGACGTCGCCGGACTGATCGGGCTCGAGGCCGCGATCGTCGCCCCCTGGTCGGACGAGGTCCCGGTACGACTGGACTGGGAAGAGCTCAAGACCGCCTTCGGGGACCAGCTCACCGAGGAGAACACCGCCGAGGCCATCGCCCAGGGGTACATCTCGATCGAGGACGACGGGATCACCCACGTCAGCCGGCGGCTGATGGACGCCACGACCGAGTTGGTCGCCGAGGGCGTGCCGCTCGCGGCGGTGCTGGACGCCAGCCGGCGCACCCGGGAGTACGTCGACGCCATCGCCGAGATCTTCATCGAGGTGGTCGGCGAACACCTGCTCAGCGCACTCTCCGGCGACACCCCGCTGCCACCCGGCGAGGCGGCCCGGCTCACCGAGCGCATCCTGCGGGTCCGCCCGCTCGCCCGTACCGTCGCCGACGCGCAGTTCACCCTCGCGATGGACCGCCGGGTGCGGGCCGAGTACGCCGAACTGCTGCGCCAGCGACGGGAGTACGGCTCGGAGGCGTAACGGGCCTGCCGGGCGGGCAGGGTTCCCGCGTCCCGTCCGGCCGCCAGCAGCGCGCGCTCCAATCGCGGCGGGGGCCGCCGTGGAGGCGTCCGCCCGTGGGAGGTGTCCGTCCCGTGGGAGGTGTCCGTCCCGTGGGAGGAGTCGCCGATGTCCCGAACCCTCAGCCGCCGTGCCGCGGAGGCCGGGGCGGCGGACGCGGCGTACCGGACGAAGCTGCGGGACGTGGTCACCGCGCTGGGTGGGCCGGCCAAGGCGGCGGCCACCCGGGTCGAGATGGCCCGCTTCCTGGCCGGCGCGCCCACCCGGCTCTACCTCGACGACACCTTCGTCAGCTCGCTGTTCAAGGACCTCGGGCTCGGCCGCCCGGCCAACCAGGACAAGTCCGGGTTCTCGCTGGAGATCAGCCCGGAGCAGGTGGACCAGGCGGCGGCCGACGTCATCTTCTACTCGGCGTACGGGGACGCGGCCAAGTCCGACCGCACCAGGATCACCGAGGGCACGCTCTGGAAGAACCTGGACGCCGTCCGCAACGGTCGGGTGCACCAGGTGGACGACGACCTGTGGATGCTCGGCATCGGCTATTCCGGAGCCGGGCTGATCCTGGACCAGATCCGCAAGGACCTGGCGTGACGTCGGACGGGTGCCAGGTGCCGGATGCCGGGTGCCGGGTGTCGGATGACGCGGCCGCATGACGGGGGCACAGCTGACGGTTGACAGATGACAGATTTCATCCTCTGTCATCCGTCGGCTGCCACCCGTCATCCGCTCCCCGTCCCACCGCCTCCTACTCCGCGTCATCCACCGCCCCCGGCGCCAACGCGGGCGACGGCAAAACGTGCCGGGCCTCGCCGCCCGACCACCACACCCCGATCGCGAACACCGCCACCGCCTCCAGCAGCCCGGCCCGGTCAAGACCGCCGCAGTGCACCGGCAGGCAACCCATCGAGCCCACCAGATCAGCGGTCAGGTGACCAGCAACCCGGTCGTCCGCGCAGTACGGGACACCGAGCGGTGCGCCCTCGAAGCTCGGCCGCGGCATCGACCAGATGCTCTCGTGGCAGATGCCGAACACCTTCGACACCCGTGCCGCCGGAGCCGCCGAGGCGAGCTGCCGGGCGACGGAATCCGTGGCTCCGCCCGTGGTCAGGGCCGGTCCGTCCGCGCCCGGGGCCATCGGCACCGTGCAGTCCAACAGCACCCGCCCGGCCAGTTCGCCGGCCAGCGAGCCGACCACCGGCACCGCCGCCCCGGCCGGCAGCGCGACCAGCACCGCCTCCCCGAACCGCGCCGCATCAGCCGGCTCACCGCCACCCGCGGCCCCGATCTCCGCGGCCAGTCTCCGGGCCGCCGCCACGTCACGCCCACCCACCCGCACGTCGTGCCCGGCCCGCACCCATGCCCCGCCGAGCGCGGCCGCCATGGAGCCCGTACCGAGAATGCCGATCCGCATGGTCCGTCCACCTCTCATCCCGTCCGATGTCGTGCTCCGGACGCTAGACGGGACGATGCACACCGCCCGGTACGCATCGGATCGGGCAGGATGACCGCATGCGGACCGAGGACGTCATCGAGGACCGGACGAAAGACGACCTGGGCGGCGAGCCGTTCGCCGCGGACTGTCGCGCCCGGCTGGCCTTCGAGGTGATAGCCAACCGCTGGGACAGCGTGGTGGTGTACGTCCTGGGCGAGCGCGCGCCGATGCGCCCGAGGGCGCTGCTGGACCGGATCGGCGGACTCAGCCCGAAAGTGCTCAACGAGACGCTGCGCCGGCTGGAGTACAACGGCCTGGTGGAGCGTCGCCGTTACGCCGAGGCCCCGCCGCGCGTCGACTACACCCTGACCGAGGCGGGCACCGCCCTGATCGGACCGATCCGCGCCCTCGGCGCCTGGGCCGCCGTTCACGGCGACGCCGTCCTGGAGGCCCAGGACAGGCACCGCGCCGGGAGAAGCTGATGCAGCCTCAGCGAAGCGCGCCACTCTGGCGCACCCCACGACCCAACAGGCCGCCCGGGGCCTCGCGTTGCCGAACGGACCGGTGGACCGACCGTGGGGGCGGCGGTCGGCGAACGGCGCACGGCGGCGTTCGCCGCCCCGGCGGGCCACGTGCGGCAGGCCGCACAGGACCTCACCTGACCAGCAGGGCCCCGGCGCGGCGGAGGCACACAGGACGGCGGAGGCGCACAGGACGGCGGGGGCGACGGTGGTCCGCACACCGTCACCCCCGCCCTCGGGCCCGGCCGTTCGGCACCCACAGTCCGACCGGTCCCCGCTCGGACGCGCCCCGGGCGGGCCTGTCCAACTCAGGCCCACCCGGTTCAGGCCCGAGTCAGTTGACGTTGACCGCGGTCCAGGTGGCCGCGACCGCGTTGTACTCGGCGCTGTTCGCGCCGTACAGGTCCGACGCCGCACTGAGGGTGGCCGCACGGGCGCCCGCGTAGTCGGTCGTCGAGGTGAAGTACACGGTCAGCGCGCGGTACCAGATCTGCGCGGCCTTGTCCCGGCCGATGCCCGCGAGCGAGGAGCCGTCGGCCGTCGGGCTGTTGTAGTCGAACCCGTTGATCGACTTCGCGCCGCTGCCCTCGGACAGCAGGTAGAAGAAGTGGTTCGCCACGCCGGACGAGTAGTGCACGTCCGAGTTGCCGACGTTCGGGTCCCAGTAGTCCGCCGAGGAGCCGTCCTTGCTCGGCTGGTCCATGTAGCGCAGCGGGCTGCCGTTGCCGTTCAGGTTGATCAGCTCGCCGATCCAGTAGTTCGGCGGGTTGGAGGGCAGGTTGGCGTACCACTCGACCATCGTGCCCATGATGTCGGAGGTGGCCTCGTTGAGGCCGCCGGACTCGCCCGAGTAGTTCAGGTTGGCGGTCGCCGCGGTGACGCCGTGGGACATCTCGTGGCCCGCCACGTCGAGCTCGGTGAGCGGCGCGCTGTTGTTGTTGCCGTCGCCGTACGACATGCAGAAGCAGTCGTCGCTCCAGAACGCGTTGACGTAGTTGGAGCCGTAGTGCACCCGGCTGAGGGCGCCGACGCCGTCGTTGCGGATGCCGTTGCGGCCGAAGGTGTTCTTGTAGAAGTCCCAGGTGGTGGCGGCACCGAACTGGGCGTCCACGGCGGCGGATTCGCGGCTGTTGTTGGTGCCGTCACCGAAGCTGTTGCTGGTGTTGGCGAACAGCGACCCACTGCCCGACTCGCCGTTGCTCATGTCGGTGGTGTACTGGCCGCCGCGGCTGGTGTCCTTGAGCTCGAACTGCGAGCCGTTCTGGTTGGTGTTGAGCGGGACCTGGCCGACGAAGATGCCGTTGCCGGTGCCGGCGGCGGTCTCGATCTTCTCGTGGGTGGAGAGGACCTGGCCGCTGGCCGCGTCGGTGACGAGGATCTGCGCGCTCGGGGTGCCGTCGGCGCGGGTGCCCTCGACGGTGGTCCGGTAGGCCAGCCGCGGGTTGCCGTCGGTGGCCCAGACGACCAGCTGGGCCTGGCCGGTCTGGTGGACGTCGACCAGCGGGGACTCGTCGGAGTCGATGGTCTGGCCGACGGTGGCCTTGACCGCACCGGAAGCCTGGTCGGCGGCCTTGTCCGCCGGGATCTTCGGGGTCAGGCTCGGCAGCGCGATCTGGGCGGAGACCGCCTTGTCGACCGACTTCACCGCGCCGTCCGCCTTCTGGTGGACGACCAGGTCGCCGCCGATCACCGGCAGGCCGGCGTAGGTGCGCTCGAAGCGCAGGTGCCGGGTGCCGTCCTTGTCGACGACGGCGTCCTTGGCCACCAGCTTCTCCTGGCCGCCGAGGCCGAGCGCCTTGGCCAGCGGCGCGGACTGGCCGCCGGCCACCGCGAGCACGGCCTCGTGCTGCTGCGCGGCCTGCGCCTGCAGCGAGGGGGCCGCGGGGGCGGCCTGGGCGGTGGTGGCGACCTGGATCACACCGGTCAACATGGCCGTGGCCGAGAGTACGGCGACAGCAGCGAGCTTTCGCTTCACGAACGAGTCCTTCCGGGAAACCGCGTGTGGGCGCGGTCGCACCGCGTCCCGGGGGCCGGGGTCGGCACCTGTGGGGCGGAACGGGCGCTGACGTGCTGGAACCCCGTGCGGTCGAGCGGCTCGCCACCGAGGGGTGGGGGTGGGGGCTACCGCTGGGGGATGACCAGAAGCATGACAATCCAGCAGGTGAATTGACAGGTCTGCCTCAGTTATTGGCCAGGTCCCGCCAGTAGGTAAAGGGAGTCAAGTGGTGGTCAAATCGGCGCAATCCACCCCGCCTTGCAGTGGGTTCCCACTCGAACCACGGCCGACCGCCTGCACTGACGGCCGATCGGCCGCCGGCTGCGGATCCGGCGATCGGAAACGATCAACGATCGATCGACTTTTACATCTCTGTAGAACTTTCCATACACACCCTTGACGGCAGGGTGGCGAGGTCCCGCCACCGGCCACCCTTGCCCTGCGAATGGAGGTCTGATAGCGAAGCCCATCCGGTGAGCAGTCGCTCACACGCCGTATTCCCTTGTGGCATCCAGCAGTTGACGCAGCGAGGGGTTCACCATCGGGCGCCCGTCCACGGTCACCGTCGGGACGGTCTCCTGGCCGTCCGCGACCGAGCGGACGAAGGCGGCGGCGTCCGGGTCCTTCCAGATGTTCACCCGGGTGAAGCGCCGGCTGTAGCGGAGCCGGGTGAAGAGCAGACCGAGGCACAGCTTCATGCAGTAGCTGCACAGCGGCCTCCAGTAGAGCACCACGCCGTCGTTCTCCGTCATTGCAACCGCCATTCCTGGGCCGGGTTCCCGGGCGTGCACGCGACCATGGTGAGGTCGTTGCCGGGCCCGTTGTCCGTCATGCAGGACTGGTTCTGGTAGTCGGCCAGGGTGTACGAGCCCGCGGTGCTCCCGTTGCGGACCGTCCACCTGGTGAGGAAGCTGAACCCGTTGCTCAGCACGACCTTGCCGTCCATGGTCTGCACGAGTTGCGGGCCGCCGTTGTTGCAGGCGTTGAACAGGATCCAGCTGCCGGGGTCGGTGGAGCGCACCCAGCCGTACTGTGCGGCGCCGCCGAGGACGATCGGGTTGTCGCCGTTCAGGTTGTCGTTGCGCATCCCGATCGGGCGACCGTCCTTGACGCTGACGATGGTGCTCCAGCTGTCGCCACCGCAGGAGGCGGGCCGGGCGGGGGTCTGCGGGGCAGGCGGGTTGCCGCCGGAGGACGGACCACCGGAAGTGCCACCCTGGGAGGTGGAGCTGCCGGGCTTGGCAGGGGGCTGGTTCGCCGAACCGCCTCCGCCCGCGGGCTGGTTGGCCTGCCCGCCCGAGGAGCCACCCGACGAGCCACCCGACGAGCCGCCGTTCGAGCCCCCGCCGCCGTGGCTTTGGGCCCCGCCGCTCCCGCCGCTCCCGCCGTTCACGCCCTGCGCCGGTGCCGGTACGGGCGGTTGGCCGCCGGCCGGCTGGTCGGCGGCCGGGGTGGCCGACGGGGTGTCGGACGGCTGCGCGGTCGCGGACGCGGGGCCGGTGGCGGCCGGGGTGGTGGTGCCCGGGGCCGCCGGCACGGTCACCACCACGGTCGGCTGGGCGGCGGGCGGCGCGGCCGCGGTGGAGCTGCCGGGGCCGCGGTCGATCAGCAGCGCGGTGGCCGTGCCCATCGAGATGACGACCGGGACGACGATCGGCAGCAGCAGCGTACGGCGCGAACGGCGTCCGCCCGGCTCGGTGTCACCCTGCGGGTCCACCTTCACCACCTGGTCCGGCCCGGCCGGAGCACCGGCCCCGGCCGGGGCCGCCACGGGCCCCGCTTCCGCCCCCGGCCGCAGGTCGATCGTCCCGCTGTCCGCCGTCCGCCGCGCCGCCCCCGGCAGGCCGATCGCCACCCGGGCCGCTGCCGCCATCCCGGCGGCGCTCTCGAAGCGGTCCTCGGGTCGCTTGGCCAGGGCGGTGGCGACCAGCGCCCGCACCGCCGCCGGGAAGGTCTCCGCCAGTTCCGGCACCGGCTGGTTGACGTGCTTGAGCGCGACCTGCAGCGGCCCTTCCCCCAGGTACGGCACCTTCCCGGTCAGCAGCTCGTAGCAGACCACTCCGATCGAGTAGAGGTCGGAGGCCGGTCCGGTGCTCTCCCCCGAGGCCTGCTCCGGGGACATGTAGGCCGCGGTGCCGATGATCGCGTACGGTGCGGTGAGCTTGGTGCTGGCGACGGCCCGGGCGATGCCGAAGTCGGTGATGACCACCCCGCCGTCCTCGCGCACCATCAGGTTGGAGGGCTTGAGGTCCCGGTGCACGATCCCGCGCCGGTGTGCGGCGTGCAGCGCGTCCAGGGCGTCGGCGAGCAGACCGAGGGCGCGCTCGGCGCTCATCGGACCGTCGTCCTTGAGCACCCGGTCCAGCGGACGGCCCTCGATCAGGTCCATCACGATGTAGGCGCAGCGCTCGTCGCCGTCCCCACCGCCGCCGCTCTCGCCGTAGTCGTGCACGTCCACGATCCCGGGGTGGTCGATCGCGGCGACCAGCTGGGCCTCGCGGCGGAAGCGCTGGACGGCGGTGTCGTCCTCGAACAGGTCCGCGCGCAGGATCTTGACGGCGACCGGCCGGGCCAGCACCTCGTCATCGGCCCGCCAGACCGCGCCCATCCCCCCGCCGCCGATCTTCTCGACCAGCGTGTACCGCCCGCCGAGCACCGTGCCCACGCTACTCATCCGCCCGCCCCCAGGTGTCATGACCCTCCCCGCCGGGTCGTCGGCACACAGTGTGCCAGAGGGTGCCGCAGGCCCATCAGGCGCTGTGCGGAGGGAGGTTGGGGATCAGTGTCCGGCGTTCCGGGCGTTTCGGGCGGGGTCGGACACCTCCCGGACGGCCGCCGCGACCACGAGCGGCCGGTCGGCGTGGACGTAGTGACCGGCGCCGGGCACCACGGTGTGGACGCCCTGGCCGGCACCGGCCGCGATCCGCGCCTGCACCGCGGTGAAGCGGGCGCGCGGGGCGCGGGGCAGCCCCTCGGTCGCGCTCAGCACGGTGACCGGTACCTCGGGCAGCGGGGCGGCGGCGCGCCGACGGCGCAGCACCGGTACGGCGAGACGGGTCAGCCGGTGCTCGGCGAGCACGGCGCGCCGCTGGTAGGGGTGGGCGACGGCCGCCGCCGCGGCCCGGGCCAGGGCGTCGCCGCGCTCGGGCGCGGCGGGTGCCAGCGCCGCCCGCAGCAGGGAGAACCGGAGCAGCGCCGCCTCGGCGACGGCGATGGCCCGCGGCCGGAACTCCTCGTGCGCCGGATCCACCAGCACCAGACCGGCCACCAGCTCCGGCCGCTGCCGGGCGAGGAGTTGGGCCAGCTGACCGCCCCAGCTGTGCCCGACCAGTACGGCCGGTCCGGCGTCCAGGTGCCGTACCAGGGCGGCCAGGTCCTCGACCTGCGCATCCAGGGTGAGGACCGGGGTGCGGTCGGGTGCGCTGGCGCCGAGCCCGGCCCGGTCGTACGCCATGACCCTTCCCAGAGCGGAGAGTTCGGGCAGCAGCGGGGCCCAGGTGAGCGACGAATCGCCGCAGCCGGCGATCAGGACGATCGGCACGGTCGGCACGCCTTCGCCCGGTCCCGTCTCGATCCAGCGCAACGCCCTCCCGTCGCGGTCGAGTTCACCGAACCGCACGCCGCCGGGAGTGCGCTCGGCCAGGGCCTCGGCGATGAGCTCCCGGACACCGCCGAATGCGCGGCCGGTTCGGTTGTTCCTGTCGTTCGGCACGTTCCGGTCCCCCCGTGGCTGCGTCGACGGGGCCCGCCGGTCCGCTGCGGCCGGGCGACCGGTGTCCTCCCCCCGGCCACGCCCGCAGGCCCGGCACCCACTCTACGGCGGGTGGCTCGGGACCCGACGGGCCGGACCCCGGGCGGGGTTACGCGGGCAGGTTGCGCTTCAGCAGGTCGAACAGCGCGGCCCAGTGCCGGGCGTCGCCGACCGCGTCGTAGCGGGTGGTGTCGGCCTGGGTGAAGCCGTGCCCGGCGCCCTGGTACACCTCTGCCCGGTGGCGCACGCCGGCCGCGCTGAGGGCCTCGTCGAGCCGGGAGACCTGCTCGGGCGGCATCGCGTCGTCCTGGTCGGCGTGGCCGAAGTACAGCTCGGCGGTGATCCGTCGGGCGTCCAGGTGCGGGCTGTCCGGACGGTCGGTGGCGAGATGGCCGCCGTGGAAACAGGCCGCGGCTGCGACCCGGTCCGGGTGGCTGATGGCGGTGCGCAGGGCGAGGAAGGCGCCGAGGCAGTAGCCGGTGGCGCCGATCGGGCCGTCCTGGACGAGCGGGGACTCGTCGAACCAGGCCAGGTAGGCGTCCGCGTCGCGGGCCGCCACCTCCGGCGCGGTTGCGCCGATGAGCAGCGGGCCGAGCTGGGCGTAGATCTCGCCGCACTGCTCGACGTCGATCAGCTCGGGCAGTTCGACCAGCGGCGCGCGGCCCTTGCGGTAGTAGGCGTTGGGGACGAGGACGGTGTACCCGGCCTCGGCGATCCGGTCGGCCATGGCCTTCAGGTGGGGCCGGAGGCCGAAGGCGTCCTGGTACAGCAGCACGCCGGGGTGGGGGCGGCCGTCGTCGGGGTGGGCGAGGTAGGCGTCGGCGGTGCCGTCCACCGTCGGGATGTCCATGAGGGTTCCGCGCACGGTCATGGTGGGAGTTCTCCTTAGGGTCCTCGGGCAGCGTAGCCGGTGGGGCCGAGGATCCGGGAACGCCTGTGCGGCCGTGCGGCGTTGGGCTGAACATGGGGTTCATCGTGGGTGTCGGGTGCGCGGTCGCGGCGGTGCTCGGGCTGGTGGCGCTGGCGAGTTGGCAGGTCCGGTCGGAGTCCTCGCCGCGCCGTCGCGAGCGCACACCGGGAGTCGGGGTGGGCGGCGGCGGTGGACTGGACGAGCTGCACGCGATGTTCAGCCCGGGCAAGCGGATCCAGGTCGAACAGCGGCGGGAGCAGGCAACGCGCCGGGACGACACCCAGGCCGGGGCTCCGCCGCACTTCGGGGTGGACCTGGACCGGGGCGTGGCGGTGCTGCGCCCGGCCGAGGGCAGCGCAGAACCGCGGGAGTAGGTGGGATGAGCGGACGTCAGAGCCGCCGCAGCCGCTCCTCGTCGCCGGTGCGCGGGCAGGTCAGGCAGGCGACGGCGCCGGGCTTGACGGCGTAGTAGAGGCAGCAGCCGAGCCGGGTGCGGGTGTGGTGGTCACGGCCGTCCGGGGTGCGCAGCCGGCGGAAGTCGGCGGCACCGGGCAGCGGCAGGGTGCCGCCGGGCAGCAGGGCCCCGGCGGCGGAGACGGCGGCGTCCTCCCCCGTGGCGTCCCCGCCCTGGATGTCGAGCATCCGGCCGAGGTACCAGACGGCGGAGGCGAGGTCGTCGGTCACCATGCCCCAGAGGGCCCGGTCGCGGCGCCGCGTCGCTCCCGCGAAGGCCGCGAGCACCGGTTCGAGGTGCGCGACCACGGCGGCACGCAGTTCGGCACGCAGTTCGTCGTCGCCGGGGCCGGCGACGTGTCCGCGCGGGCGCAGCGCGAGTTCGCCGGTGGGGGCGTGCAGCCAGAGGTCGGCGGGGTCGACGGCGGGGACCCGTCGGGCGAGGTGCCAGGGGCCGGCGACGAGCAGGCAGAGGGACCAGACGTAGTGGTGGAGCAGCCGGGAGGCGGTGACGTGCGGGCGCGGCGCGCGGCCGTGCTCGGCGGTGATCCGGGCCTCCTCGCCTGCCAGGACGGTGGCCAGTGCCTGTTCGTCAGCGGCGAGTTGGGCCCCCGAGTACCAGCCGTCCGAGGCCGACGGGTCGGGCTCGACGGGGTCGAGCAGGTGCAGTCGGAGCGCCGGGCACAGCCCGCGCAGCCGCTCGTAGTCGCCGGTCAGGGCGACGCCCCGCCCCCGGGGGAGAACGGGCAGGGGTGTTCCGGGGACCATTGGCGCTCCCGAGATCGACTCCGAGTGATCGATTAAGGTGAGGCTCACCTTACAATGCCTCAGGGGGTGCACCAACCACCCTTTCGCACGAACGGGCGATCCCGTCCGACCGCCGGATCGACCTTGACGAACTTAGGCAAACCTAACCTAAGATGTCGACTCGTGCTGAGAACCCATCCGCCGGCCGCCACAGCCCCGGCCACGCCTCGTTCCTCGGCGGTCAAGCGGCCCCTGCTGCTGGTCGCCGGGGTGGGTGCGCTCGTGCTGTGTGCCGCCCTGAGCCTTGCGCTGGGCTCCCGATCCATCCCGCTGTCGACCGTCGTCGACGCCCTCACCGGCGCCGTCCACGGCGGTGACGCCGACGTGGTGACGGGCCTTCGGGTCCCGCGCACGCTCATCGGACTGGCGGTCGGGGCCGCGCTCGGCGTCGCGGGGGCCGTCGCCCAGGGCGTCACCCGCAACCCGCTGGCCTCGCCGATCACCCTCGGCATCAACGCCGGCGCGAGCCTCGCCGTGGTCGCCGCGATCTACACGCTGGACCTCTCCCGCCCCTCCGAATACGTCTGGTTCGCCTTCGCCGGGGCGGCCGTCGCCGCCGTCGCCGCGTACGCGATGTCCCGGCGCGGCGGGGACCTCGACCCGGTGCGGCTCGCGCTCGGCGGCACCGTGCTCACCGTGGTGCTCACCTCCTGGACCTCCGCTCTGATGCTGGCCAGTCACCGCACCCTGGACGAGGCGCGGTTCTGGCTGGCCGGCTCGATCGCCGGGCGGCACCTGGACACCCTCACCCCGGTGCTGCCGTTCCTGGTGCTCGGCCTGCTGGGCGCCCTCGCCATCTCGCCCGCGCTCAACGCACTGGCCCTGGGCGACGAGACCGCCCAGTCGCTGGGCGTTCCGGTGGCCCGGATCCGGGTGGTCGGCGGACTGGCCGTGGTCCTGCTCGCGGGCAGCGCGGTCGCCGTGTCCGGACCGGTGGCGTTCATCGGACTGGCCGCGCCCCACCTGGTCCGTCCGCTGCTCGGCAACGACCACCGCTGGCTGCTGCCCGGCTGCCTGATCACCGGGCCCCTGTTGCTGCTCGCCGCCGACGTGCTCGGCCGGCTCGTGGTGCAGCCCTCCGAGATCGAGGTCGGCATCGTGACCGCCTTCCTCGGCGCGCCGCTGCTCGCGGTGCTGGCCCGGAAGGTGGCCAAGTGAACGCGCCGACCACGCCGACCGGGCTGCCTCCGGGAAGCGCACGGACCGCACGGACCGCCCGGACCGTACGGACCGCGCCGATGGGCGCGATCACCCGCCGCCGGGCCCGGACCGCCGCCTGGTCGCTGCTCGCCGTCGCGCTGCTGGTGCTGCTGACCGGCGTCGCCCTCGGCACCGGTCAGGTGGACATCTCCGTCTGGGACGCGCTGCGCGCCCTGTTCGGTCAGGGCGATCCGGGCAACGTCCTGGTGGTGCAGCAGTTCCGGGCGCCACGCGTGGTCTCCGCGCTGATCGCGGGCGCCGGGCTGGCGATGGCCGGTTCGATGCTGCAGCGACTCTTCCGCAACCCGCTGGCCGCCCCCGACACCCTCGGCATCACCGGCGGCGCCTCCTTCGGTGCGGTGCTGATGCTCGCCACCGGCGCCTCGCAGCAGCTGATCCCGCTGGCCGCGGTCGGCGGCGGACTGCTCGCCGCGCTGCTGCTCGGCGGCTTCGCCTGGCGCTCGAAGATGGCCGTCACCCGGCTGGTGCTGGTCGGCCTGGCGGTCCAGCAGGGCCTGGCCGCCGCCGTGAACCTGATGATCGTACGGTTCCCGGCCGAGCTGGCCTCCTCCGCGATGCAGTGGACCACCGGCTCGCTGTACGGGCGCAACTGGACCGAGGTGTGGATCGGCGGCACCGCGATCGCGCTGACCGCCGCGGCCCTGCTGCTCTGCCAGCGGCGGGTCGCCGTCCTCGACCTCGGCGACGACTCGGCCGGCGGCCTCGGTCTGAACCCCGCCCGGGACCGGCTCTGGCTGCTGCTGCTCACCATCACGCTCGCCTCGCTGGCCGCCGCCCTCACCGGACCGGTCGCCTTCGTCGCGCTCGCCGTCCCGCACCTGGTCCGGCTGCTCGCCGGGCCGCCGACCCCCGGCACGCTCGGCCTCACCGCGCTCACCGGCGCCGTGCTGCTGCTCTCCGCCGACCTCCTCGTACTGCACGTGATCCCCGTCCACGGCCTGCCGGTCGGTGCCGTCACCGCCACCCTCGGCGCGCCCTGGCTCCTGGTGCTGATGATCCGCCAGGGCCGGCTTCCCCAGAGGAGCAGCTGATGACGTCCCCCTCGACCGGCCCGACCCTTCCGACCGGCCCGACCGTTCAGACCGGGAACCGGCTCGCCGCCCACGGCCTCGGGCTGCGCTACGGCGAGCGGACCATCGTCGACGGGCTCGACCTCGAGCTGCCCGGCCGCGCCGTCACCGCGATCGTCGGACCGAACGCCTGCGGCAAGTCGACCCTGCTGCGCGGCCTCGTCCGGCTGCTCGACCCGGCCGCCGGCACCGTCACCCTGGACGGCGCCGACATCCACCGGATGCCCGCCCGGACGCTCGCCAAGCGGATGGGCCTGCTGCCGCAACAGCCGGTCACGCCCGAGGCGGTCACCGTCGAGGCGCTGGTGCGGCTCGGGCGCTACCCGCACCAGCGGATGCTCAGCCCGTGGTCCAGGGCCGACCAGGCCGCGGTCGAGGAGGCGCTGATCCGCACCGGCACCGCCGAACTGCGCGACCGGCAGGTCGACCGGCTCTCCGGCGGGCAGCGCCAGCGGGTCTGGATCGCGCTCGCGCTCGCCCAGGAGACCGACCTGCTTCTGCTCGACGAACCGACCACCTTCCTCGACCTGCGGCACCAGCTCGACGTGCTCGACCTGGTCGCCGACCTGCACTCCGAGGCCGGGCGCACCGTCGTCATGGTGCTGCACGACCTCGGGCAGGCCGCGCGGTACGCGGACCACCTGGTGGTGCTCAAGGACGGACGGCTCGCCGCAGCCGGTCCGCCCACCGAGGTGCTGACGGCCGGGCTGGTGGAGTCCGTGTTCGGCGTGCCGTGCCGGGTGGTGCCCGACCCGGAGACCGGGACACCGCTGGTCGTACCGAGGGCGCGTGTGCGGGCCTCGGCCGCCACCTCTTCCGCCTCGGCCTCCGCCTCCGTCCCCGCGTGAACTTCCCCTTTTCGTCCCCCTGTTCAACCCGATCCAAGGAACCACGATGAACCGCCGACTCCCCGTCGCCGTCCTCGCCGTCACGCTGTCCGCCACGCTCCTCGCCGCCTGCGGCAGCAACGGGGACACCGCCGCGTCGGGCGGTGGCTCCGCGTCCTCCGCCGCCTCGGCGGGCACCGCCGCCGGGTTCCCGCGCAACGTCAAGCACGCCGCGGGGACGGCCCGGATCAAGTCGCAGCCCAAGCGCGTCGTGGTGCTGGACAGCGGCGAGCTGGACGACGTCACCCTGCTCGGCATCACGCCCGTCGGGGCGGTGTCCCCGCACATGAAGACCGAGGGCGGATTCCCGAACTACCTCAAGGACAAGATCAAGGACACCAAGGACGTCGGCCCGATGAACGAGCCGAACCTGGAGCTGATCGCCTCCCTCAAGCCAGACCTGATCCTCTCCTCCAAGGTCCGGCACGCCAAGGTGTACGACCAGCTGAACGCGATCGCGCCGACCGTGTTGGCCGAGACCACCGGCTTCCCGTGGAAGGAGAACCTCGCGCTGTACGCCCAGGCGCTCGGCAAGGAGGACGAGGCGAAGAAGGCGCTGGCCGACTACGAGGCGCGGGCGCACACGCTGGGCGGGGCGATCAAGGCGAAGTACAACGGGACGATGCCGACCGCCTCGGTGGTCCGCTTCGTGGCCGGTCCGACCCGCCTGTACGCCAAGGCCTCCTACAGCGGTGTGGTGCTCAAGGACGTGGGCCTGACCCGCCCGGCCTCGCAGGACGTGGACAAGAACATCATCGAGGTCAGCGCCGAACAGATCAACCAGGCCGACGCCGACCTGGTGTTCGTCACCACCGCCGACGACCCGTCGAAGACCAAGGAGAGCGAGGTCCAGCAGACGCCGGTCTGGCAGGGCCTGAACGCCGTCAAGAACAACAAGGTCTTCACCGTGCCGGACGAGACCTGGATGTCCGGCATCGGCGTCCAGGCCGCGGACGCGATGCTCGTCGACATCGCGAAGGCGGCGGGCGTGGACACGCCCCAGTAGCCGTTGCCCGCCGCCCGCTGCTCGCCTGCTCGCCTGCGAACAGCGAACAGCGAACAGCTGACGGCAAACAGATAACAGAGAACAGATGACAGATTTCGAACTCTGTCATCTGTCAGCTGTTCAGCGTCCTCCGTCCCTCACCCCGCCCCCCAAGGACACTCCCATGCGGCTCTACCTGCTCGCCCTCAACCCCACCGACTCGGTCACCCGCGGCTTCCTGCCCGCCGCCGCCCGGCTCGGGCTCGACGTCACCGTCCTCACCGACCACGTCGAGGCCCATCAGCGCGCTTACTCGAACGAGGAGTTCGCGTGCGAGGTGGTGGAGTGCGACGTCCAGGACTTCCGCGAGGTGATCGGGTTGATATCCCAACACCACGCGCCCGCCGCGGTGTTCAGCAACAGCGACCACCTCCAGACCCAGACCGCGCTGGTCGCCGAGTACTTCGGCCTGCCCGGGAAGGACTGGAGGGCCGCCCTGCGGACGAAGAACAAGGGTGAGCTGCGCCGCCACCTCGCCGAGTGCGGACTGGACCGTGTCTGGTCCGCCGAACTGGCCCCCGGGCAGGACCCGGGCGACCTCGCCCCGCCGTTCCCGTGCATCGTCAAGCCCCGCGAGGGCGTCGCCAGCGAGGACGTCACGCTGGTCGCCGACGCCGCCGAACTCGCCCGGCGGGTCGAGGAGATCCAGCGCCGCCGCCCCGGCGCCACGCTGGTGGTGGAGGAGTTCCTGGTCGGCGAGCTGTGCACCCTGGAGACCCTCGGCGACGGCCGTGACCGGTACGTCCTCGGCGGCTTCCGCACCCGGCTCTCCCCGCCGCCGGACTTCATCGAAGAAGTACTGACCTACGTCCCGGCGCACGCCCGGCCGGTGGTCGACCAGGTCCTCGACCAGCTCGACGCCCTCGGCGTCGGACTCGGCGCCTGCCACACCGAATTCGTCCTCCAGCCGGACGGTCGCGCCCGCATCATCGAGGTCAACTACCGCGCCATCGGCGACCAGTGCGACCTGATGCTGGCCGAGATTCTCCGGATCCCCTACTTCGAGCTGGTGCTGCGCACCCACCTCGGCGACGCCCTGCCCGCCGACCTCGGCGCGCGCACCGACCAGCGGGCCCGCCACGAGCGCGTCTGCGCCGAACGGGCCGGCACCCTGACCGCCGCTCCCGAGCCGCGGTTCGAGCGCCGCGCCGACGGCGTGGTGCTCTCCTACCGCCCGGTGCGCGAACTCGGCGCACACCACGAGCTCTACCGCACCAACCGCGACTACCTGGGCATCGTCTGGGCGGTCGGCCCGGACCAGGGCGCGGTGGACGCCGCCGTGGCCGAGTACATCGCCGCCAACCGCTGGGAGATCGCCTCATGACCCCGGCTGACGCGACCGCCCCCGCCCCCGACACCGCCCCCGGCACCGCACCAGTCGATGGAACCGCCGCCGAGCGGTTGACCCTGCGGGTCCTGTCCGCCCTGCTGCGCGAGGACGTGCTCGGTCTGCGCACCCGCGGCGTCCTGGAGCACCGGCCCGACGGCCCCTGGCTGAGCGACGGCGCGCTCGCCCTCCCCGTCACCCCCGAAGGCTTCCAGGCCGATCACGCCGCCCGGCTGCCGGAGCTGGAGACGAGCGGCACCCGCCTCACCGAACTGTCCGCCGTCCTCGCCCACCTGGCGGACGGCGCCGATCCGCTGGACCGCCCGGGCTACCTGGCCTTCGCCGAAGAGTGCCGGCAGACCCTCGCCACCATGGAACTGCACGACCGGGCGCTGCCCGAGGTGCACGCCGAGCTCGCCGAGCGCTACGGCAAGGACGTGGCCGACTGGACCGGCCCGCGCGCCTCGCTCGGCTTCGAGGCCCTGGCCGCCTTCCTGGACCACCCGGTGTATCCGACCGCACGCGGCCGCTCCGGCCTGACCGAGCCGCAACTGCGTGCCTATGCGCCGGAGTTCCATCCCACCTTCCAGCTGCGCTGGCTCGCCGTCCCGGCCGGGCGCCTGACCGTACGCGGCGCCGGACCGCTGCCCGCCTGGTGGCCGAGCGCCGAACAGCTCGGCGTCCCGGGTGAGTTCCTGACCGTCCCGGTGCACCCGCTCAGCGCGGGAGAGGACTTCGGCCGGATCGCCCTGGGCTCGGTACTCGCTCCCGAACCGTACCTCGAAGTGCTGCCGACGCTGTCCATGCGCACCGTCGCCGTCGTCGATGACCCGGCCTGCCACCTCAAACTGCCGCTGGCCACCGCCACCCTCGGCCTGCGCAACCGGCGCACCATCAAGCCGGCCACCCTGGTCAACGGGGCGGTAGGGCAGCGCCTGGTGGAGGCCGTGGTCGCCCGCGAACCGCGTTTCACCGGGCGGGTGCTGCACGCCGACGAGCAGCGCTACGCCCACGCCGACGACGAGCTGCTCGCCGTCCTGCTGCGCCGCTACCCGGACGGCCTGGACGACGCCGTCACCGTACCGCTGGCCGCCCTGCTCGCCGAGGCTCCTGACGGGCGGCTGGTGATCGACCGCCTGGCCGACCGGTTCCACCAGGGCTCCGTCCTCGCCCTGTACGAGGAGCTGCTGCGGCTGCTGGTCGACTGGCAGACCACCCTGTTCGGCCACGGCATCGCCCTGGAGTCGCACCAGCAGAACACCTCCCTCGTCCTGGACGGATCCGGCCTGCGACTGCTCTACAAGGACAACGACGGTCCCCGGATCAACACCGCCCGGATCGGCGAACTGGCCGGACTGGCAGCGGAGTTCCGTGACCCCAGGATCCTCGCCGAGCAGGACCGCGCGCTCACCGACCTGTTCACCACGATCACCGGCCACCTGTGCACCGCCTCACTCGCCTTCGGCCTCGCCGCGCACGGCCGGGTGCCGCTGGCGCGGAGCCTGGAGCTGCTGCGCAGCGTCCTCAGCGAGGCCGTCGACCGCCTCGGGCCGGCCGGGCAGCCACTGCGCATCGACCTGCTGGACGCCCAACGGCTTCCGGTCAAGGCCATGGTGAGCGCCGGCACCCTGCTGAGCAAGGAGCGCAGCGGCGCCGCCGACATCAACAAGCACTACACCGACGGCCCCAACTACCTCCTGCCGAAGGACCGTTCATGACCATCGTCGAGCCGGTGCCACGACCGGCCGGAACGGTCGGACTGGACCGGCGCCAGGTGCGCGCGGTGGCGGCCTGCTACTTCGTCGCCTCCTTCGCCGCCCTCGGCCTGCCGCCCTACCTGACCGAGATCCTCCCGGGCCTCGGCGACCACGACGGGCACTGGGCCGGCCTGCTGTACGTCGTGCCGACCGTCTTCACCGCCCTCGGCGCACCGCTGTGGGGACGGCTGGCCGACCGCTTCGGCCAGAAGCGGCTGCTGCTGCGCGCCCAACTCGGCCTCGCCGCCTCCTTCCTGCTCGCGGGGGCCGCGGACAGCCTGCCCGCCTTCACCGTCGCACTGGTCTTCCAGGGATTCCTGGGCGGTACCTTCTCCGCCACCAACGGCTACCTCGCGGCCGCCCTGGACGGCTCCCAGCTCTCCAGGGCGCTGACCCTGATGCAGGGCAGCGCCCGGGCCGCCCTGGTGGCGGCACCGGTCCTGGTCGGCGCGCTGTCGCCGTGGATCGACCCGCATCGGCAGTACCTGGTTCTGGCGGTGCTGCCGCTGACCGCCGCGGCGCTGCTCAACTTCCTGCCGGAACCCGTCCGGCCGGCCGCCGCCCAGGCCGGCCACGACCCGGCGAAGAACGACCCGCCGGGCTCACTCAGGCTGCTCTACACCTTCGAGTTCGCCTTCGTCTTCGCCACCATCATCTCCTTCCCGTACCTGATCACCCTGGTCCAGCAGCGGCTTCCGGGCGTCAACGGCACCGTCGCGGGCCTCCTGTTCGCTCTGCCGCACCTGGTCTACCTGGTCGGCGCCGGGCGGGTGCACGCCGCCGTCGAGGCGCGCCCCCGGACCGGACTGGCCCTGGGTTTCGCCCTGGTCGCCCTCGGCCTGGCCGGCCATGCCCCGGCCCACTCCCTGCTCACCTTCGCCCTCACCCGGGCAGTGCTCGGGCTCGGCATGACCTTCGGCCTGGTCTGCCTCGCCGTCCTCGCCGCCGAAGCCGCCCGCGGCCGCGCGCCGGGCCGGATGTTCGGCACCCGCGAAACCGTCTCCAAGTGCGGTGCCGTCGCCGCCGGACTCGCCGCCGCACTCGCCAACGGCACCAGCGGCCCGGCCGCCCCGGTCGTCACCGGCACCGTCGCCGCACTGGCCGCCGCCCTGCTCGCCCTCCTGACCCGTAGGAGTCCCCGATGACCGCCCGGCCCGCCACCCTCTCCGCCGCCCTTCCCCTCGAAGCCGCCGCCGAACTGCCGAGCACCGACGAGGCGGTGGCCCACACCCTGCTCAACTGCCTCCTGCGCGAAGTCTCCGCACCCGAGCACCAGACCGCCGTCGCCGACGGCCGGCTGCTGCTGCGCCTGCCTCGCCGCGGCACCCTGCTGCGGGTCACCCTGCGGCGCACCTCCCTGCTCGGCGCGCACCGCTTCACCGGCCCCGTGTACGAGGAAACAGGCGACGGCTGGCGCGAGTTGGGCTGGCGCCAGCTGGCCGGGTACGCCCAGGACGAGCTGGAGCTGCGCACCGGAACGGTGAACGAGGAGTTCCTCGACCAGGTGGCGTCCAGCCACCAGGGCGTCGGCGCGGGCCTGACCGAACGTCCGGCCGCGGGGGTGGACCGCTACCTGGAGTCGGAGCAGGCCCTGCTGTTCGGCCACCGCTTCCACCCGGCCCCCAAGTCCCGCTCCGCCGCCCGCGGGGACTGGCGCCACTACGCGCCCGAGTCCCGCGCGTCGTTCCCGCTGCGCCACCTCGCCGTCCGCGCCGAACTGCTGGCCGAGGAGTCCCTGGACGAGGGCGCGAGCGCCGTGCTGGACGGCCTCGGCGACGTACCGGACGGCTACCGGTTGCTGCCCGCCCACCCCTGGCAGTACCAACTCATCGGGGACCACCCGCTGTTGCGCACGGCTCTGGCACGCGGCGACGTCCTCGACCTCGGCCCGCGCGGCGAACGCTTCGCCGCCACCGCCTCGGTGCGCACCCTGTACGGCGCGGACGCCTTCCTCAAGTTCAGCCTCAACGTCCGCATCACCAACTGCCTGCGCAAGAACGCCGCGTACGAGCTCACCGGCGCCGTGGCGCTCACCCGGCTGCTCGACCCCGCGCTCACCGACCTCGCCCGGCGCTTCCCCGCAGCGGCCATGCTGCGCGAGCCCGCCTTCCGCACCCTCGCCCTCCCCGGTGCCGACGGCCGCCCCGAGCGGGCGCTGTACGAGGGCTTCGGCCTGATCCTGCGCGAGGGGTTCGACGGCCTGCTGCGGCCCGGTGTCACCCCGTTGCTCGCCGCCGCCGTCGCCGATGAGCACCCCACCAGCTCGGCGCACATCTCCCGGCTGCTGGACGGAAGTCCGGACGGCACGGCGGCGCTCGACTGGTGGCGCGACTACCTGCGGCTCCTCCTCCCGCCGACGCTGGCCGCCTACTTCGACCACGGTGTGGTGCTGGAGCCGCACCTGCAGAACGTGCTGATCGGCGTCGATGCCGAGGGCCGCCCGGCGCAGGTGCTCTTCCGCGATCTCGAGGGCACCAAGCTGGTCCCCGAGCAGAACGCCGACATCCTGGCCGCCCTGCCGCCCGAGGTGGCCGGCCCGATGACGTACGACGCCGAGCGCGGCTGGGACCGGGTGGTCTACTGCCTGCTGGTCAACCACGTCGCCGAACTGCTCGCCGCACTCGCCGACCGCCACCCCGAACTGGAGGGCGCGCTCTGGCAGGCCGTCCGGGACGTCCTGGAGGAGTTCGCCGCCGCGCACGGTCGTCCGCCCCGGCTGAGGGCGCTGCTGGCCGGCGTCCCGCTGCCTGCCAAGGCCAACCTGCTGACCCGCTGGGAGCGCAAGGCCGACCGCGAGGCCGGGTACGTCCGGCTGCCCTCCCCGCTGGCCGGCTCGGTGCTCGCCGAGGCCACCCGGATGACCGCCCACCGTCCCGCCGGGAGCGCCACCCGATGAGCACCACCGTGAACAGCAGCGTGAACAGCAGCGCGAACAACACGGTGAACAGCGCCGTGAACAGTGCCACGAACGGCGTTGTCCACCGCCATGTCGCCTCACTCGCACCAGAGGAACTCCCCGCCTACGTCTACGACTTGGCTGCGCTGCGCACGCACGCGGCCGGCGTCCGGGCCGCGCTGCCCGAGCGGGTCGAGCTGTACTACGCCGCCAAGGCCAACCCGGAGGTGCCACTCCTGACCGCACTGCGCGCGGCCGTCGACGGCTACGAGGTCTCCAGCGGTGGCGAGTTGGCGCACGTGCGGGCCGCCGTGCCGGACGCACCGCTGGCCTTCGGCGGGCCGGGCAAGACCCCTGCCGAGATCGCCGCCGCCGTGGACACCGGGGTGCACCGCTGGCACGTCGAGAGCGAGCAGGAACTGCACCGGCTCGCCGCCGTGCTGGCAGAGCGGCCAGGGGAGGCGGTGGACGTGCTGCTGCGGGTGAACCTACCGGTGGTCACCGACGCCCTGGACGCGGTGCCGCTGGCGATGGGCGGACGGCCGACCCCGTTCGGGCTCGATCCGGACCGGGCCGAGGAGTGCGTCCGGCGGCTCACCGACGGTGGTCCGCTCGGTCGGCAGCTGCGTCTGCGCGGGGTGCACGCCCACCTGGCCAGTGGACTGGAGGCGGCGGAGCAGCTGGCGGTAGCCGAGCAGATCGTCACCTGGTCGGCCGAGCTGGCCGAGCGGAACGGCTTCCCGCTCACCGAGGTCAACATCGGCGGCGGAATGGCGGTGGACTACGACGACCCGGCGCAGCGCTTCGACTGGACGGCCTTCGGCGAGGGCCTGGCCAAGCTCCTCGACGCCCATCCCGGGCTGACCCTGCGGATCGAGCCCGGCCGGGCGCTGACCGCGTACTGCGGCTGGTACGCGACCGAGGTGCTGGACGTGAAGCGGAGCCACGGCGAGGACTTCGCGGTGGTCCGCGGCGGCACCCACCACCTGCGCACCCCCGCCACCCGGGGGCACTCCCAGCCGTTCACGGTGCTCCCGGTGGACGCCTGGCCGCACCCCTGGACGCGCCCCGCCGCCGGCACCGGCCGTGCCACCCTGGCGGGGCAGCTGTGCACGCCGAAGGACGTACTCGCCCGGG
The DNA here is from genome assembly GCF_044329365.1 of Kitasatospora sp. NPDC017646. Lineage (NCBI taxonomy): Bacteria > Bacillati > Actinomycetota > Actinomycetes > Kitasatosporales > Streptomycetaceae > Kitasatospora > Kitasatospora sp. NPDC017646. The sequence goes on from NZ_JBIRJC010000003.1 coordinate 272,531, forward strand.
CCGTGAGCGGCGCGGCCGACCTGCGGGCGGCGGACCGGGTGCTGTTCGCGATGGCGGGCGCGTACGCGTGGAACATCTCGCACCACGAGTTCCTGATGCACCCCCGCCCGGGATTCCACTACCTGGACGGCTGAGGGCGGACACTCGGGGCTGGACGGCGAACGGATGACAGATGACAGATTTCGAAATCTGTCATCTGAACTCTGTTCGCCGTCACCCGTCCGCCGACACCCCCTTCGCCCACTCGTGCGAAAGTGGGTAACGGCGAAGGGAGCGCGAACGTGCTGATGGACAAGGTGGCGGACATACTCGCCGAGGCTTCGGCCGAGGCGGTGGAACCGCGCTTCCGTGCGCTGACCGCCGGCGAAGTGATGGAGAAGGCACCCGGCGAGATCGTGACGATCGCCGACCGCGAGGCCGAGGCGATCATCGCCCGCCGTCTGCACGAGCTGCTCCCCGTCCCGGTGGTCGGCGAGGAGGCGGTGGCCGCCGAGCCGTCGCTCGCCCAGGCCATCCACGACGAGCCGGCCGTCTGGCTGGTCGACCCGGTGGACGGCACCTCCAACTTCGTCGCCGGACGCCCCGACTACGCCGTGATGTGCTCCCTGGTCCGCACCGGCCGTACGGTCGCCGCATGGATCTGGCAGCCCGCCACCGCCACCGGCTACCGCGCCGAACTGGGCTCCGGCGCCTGGCGCGACGGCGAGCGACTCTCCCGCCCGCCGGCACCCGCCGACGCCGGGAAGCTCACCGGCATCCTGAAGAGCCGCTTCCTCGCCCCGGAACACCGCCACCGCCTCGAAACCGGCTGCTCGGCCTTCGGCGAGATCTCCCCCGGCCGCAGCGCCGCCGGGGTCGAGTACCCGGACGTCGTCGAGGGCCGGACCGACTTCATCTTCTACTGGCGCACCCTCCCCTGGGACCACGCGCCGGGCTCCCTCCTGCTCACCGAGGCCGGTGGCCTCGCGGCCCGCTTGGACGGCACCCCCTATCAGCCCGAGGCCCCCGGCTGCGAGGACGGCCTGCTGGTCGCCGCCGACCCCGATACCTGGGAACTCACCCGCGGCATCCTGCTGAACCCCCGACCCGGCCCGGACCGCACCTGACCCACCTCGGACCGCACCCCCGTGCCCGCCCCCACCCGCGTGGTGGGCACGGACCCGTCCAGCCCCGCCCCCGCCCCTACCCCTCCCGCCCCTCCCGCTCCCCCGCGACCTTGCGCCCCGCGCCGACCACCTCTCGGAGCAGCGCGCCCACCTCCCCCACCGTCGTGTGCGGATTGAGCAGCGTGAGTTTCAGCCGCACCCGCCCCGGGCCGTCCCCCGGCAGCTCGGTGCGCCCGACCACCGCACGCCCCGTGCGCAGCAGCAGTCGGCGCAGTTGGCCGTTCAGCTCGTCCACGGCGGCCTCGTCCGTCAGCCCCGCCGGCCGGTACCGGAACAGCAACGCGGTGAGGACCGGCTCGGAGTGCAGTTCGAGCGAGGGTTCGGCCCGGACGGCGGCGGCCGCCGCCAGCGCCAGTTCGTGGCAGGTGTCCACCAGCCGGCCGAGCCCCTCGCGGCCGAGGGCGCGCAGCGTGACGGCGAGTTTGAAGGCGTCGGCCCGCCGGGTGGTGCGCAGCGAACGACCGAGCAGGCTCGGGTAGCCGGCCTGTTCGTCGTCCACCGGGTTGAGGTACTCCGCGCGCCGGGCGAGCGAGACGTACGTCTCCGCCCGTCGGACCAGGAAGACCCCGGCAGCTGCGGGCTGCCAGCCGAGCTTGTGCCAGTCGAGGGAGATCGAGTCGGCGCGGGCGATGCCGTCGAGCAGCGGGGCGAGCCGGTCGGAGAGCAGCGCGCCGCCGCCGTACGCGGCGTCGACGTGCAGCCAGGCGCCGTAGCGTCCGGCCAGGTCGGCGGCGGCGTCGAGCGGGTCGATCTCGCCGGTGTCGGTGGTGCCGGCGGTGGCGACGACGGCGATCGGGGTCCGCCCGATCCAGCTGGCCTCGGCCAGTGCCCGTTCCAACTCCTCGGGCGCCATCCGGAGCCGGCGGTCGACGGGGACGGCGATGACGGCCCGCTCGCCGAGCCCGAGCAGGGCGGCCGAGCGCTGGACGGAGAAGTGCGCGGCCTCGGAGGCGAGGATGCACGGCCGTACGTCCGCCGGGATCCCGTCCAGTTCCACGATGCCGTCGAGCTTCTGGTCCCGCGCCAGCATCAGTCCCATCAGGTTGGACTCCGTGCCGCCGGAGGTGAGCACCCCGGCCGCGCGCGCCGGGTCGTAGCCGACGAGCGCGGCGAGTTCGGCGATCAGCGCGGTCTCCAGGGCCGTCGCGGCGGGGGCCTGGTCCCAGGAGTCCTGCGAGGGGTTGAGCGCGCTGACCGCCAGGTCGGCGGCGGTCGCGACGGCCAGCGGCGGGCAGTGCAGGTGGGCGGCGCAGGCCGGGTCGGCGGGGTCGGCGGCGCCGTAGGCGAGCAGTTCGGTGAGCCGGGCCAGCGCGTCTCTCCCGCGGGCTCCGGTCAGCCGGTCCGCGACCAGGGCGGCGATCTCGGCCGGGCTGCCGGCTGGCAGCGGTCCGGAGCGCAGTGCCGTGCCGGTCTCGAGCGCGTCGAGGACGGTGGCCAGCAGCGGTCCGAGCGCCCCGGGGCCGTCGGCGCCGCCCGCGAGCGCGTCCAGGGGGACGTCCTCGCCTGGCAGTTCCGGCACCGCACCGGACGACTCGGCGGTCATGCGCCGTCCCGGGCGGTCGGAGCGGACGCCGAAGCCGAGGCCGCCGCGATCGCGTCCGCCAGCCGCTCCAGAACCGCGGCGACCTGCTCGTCGGTGATGGTGAGCGGCGGCAGCAGCCGCAGCACCGCGTCGTGTCGCCCGCCGAGTTCGACGATCAGCCCGCGTGCGAGACAGGCCTCCCGGACCCGTACGGCGAGCGCCGGATCGGCCGGCCTGGCGCCGCAGGCGTCGGGCTCGGCGGCCGGGTCGACCAGTTCGACCCCGATCATCAGCCCCCGCCCGCGCACGTCGCCGATCGCCGGCAGTTCCGCGGCGAGTTCCCGCAGCCGGGCGGTCATCCGGGCGCCCGCCACGGCGGCCCGCTCGGCCAGCCCGTGCGCGGCGACGTACCGCAGGGTGGCGGCGCCGGCGGCCATGGCGAGGGTGTTGCCGCGGAAGGTGCCGGTGTGGGCGCCGGGCCGCCAGCCGTCGTAGTCGTCGCGGTAGACGACGACCGCGAGCGGCAGACTGCCGCCGATGGCCTTGGAGAGCACCATCGCGTCCGGGACGATGCCGCAGTGCTCGACGGCCCACATCGCGCCGGTGCGTCCGACGCCGGTCTGCACCTCGTCCACGATCAGCGGGATGCCGCGTTCGGCGGTGATCCGGCGCATCTCGCGCAGCCAGCCGTCGGGCGCGGGGACGACCCCGCCCTCGCCCTGGACGGCCTCCAGGATCATCGCGGCGGGCGGCACCACCCCGCCCGAGGGATCGTCGAGCAGCCGTTCCACGTAGGTCGCGCCGAGTTCGGCGCCCGTCTCGCCGCCGACCCCGAACGGGCAGCGGTAGCCGTAGGGGTAGGGCAGCCGGACGACCTCGCCGCCCCCGGGCAGCGGCTCCTTGACGGCGACGTTGCCGGTGAGCGCGAGGGCGCCGGCGGTCATGCCGTGATAGGCGCCGGTGAAGGCGAGTGCGCCGGCGCGGCCGGTGGCGGTCTGCATCAGTTTGAGCGCGGCCTCGACGGCGTCCGTGCCGGCCGGTCCGCAGAAGTGCACCCGGGCCCGGGCGGCGAACCCGGCGGGCAGGCTCTCGAACAGCGCGCTGGTGAAGTCGTCCTTCTCGGCGGTGGCGAGGTCGAGCAGGTGCAGGGGGGCGCCGCTGTCGAGGGTGCGGCGGATCGCCTCCAGCACGACGGGGTGGTTGTGGCCGAGGGCGAGCGTACCGGCGCCGGAGAGGCAGTCCAGGTAACGGCGTCCGTCCGCGCCCTCGACGGTCATGCCGTGGGCCCGGACCGGGACGATGGGGAAGGAGCGGGCGTACGTCCGGGCGGCGGACTCGCGGACGCGCTGGCGGCGCAGGATGGCCTCGCCGGAGGGCGGGGCGCCCGCGGCGGCCCCGGAGGCGGCCTGGGCGGGTACGGCGGCAAGCGACAAGGCGAACCCCCAAAAGAAGTTAGGTAAGGCTAACTTTATCGCCATTGACCTGGGGGAATGCCCCGGTGTCACCCAGAACCACCCGAGCGGGTGAACCTCCCCCGGTATCGCTTCCACCAGCCCCCGGTCAGCCCAACGACGGATCCCCCGGGAGGTCACGCCGCCGACCACTCCTGACCGGATCCGTCCCGACAGGACCGGACAGGCCCGAACAAGACCGAACCCGATCGACCGGCCCGGAACGTCACCGCCCCTTCCAGCGGTAGCAGAGCTCCGGTCGCCCGACGCTCCCGTACTGCGGCTCGCGCACCGCCCGCCCGGTGTCCACCAGGTGTTCGAGGTAGCGCCGCGCGGTGATCCGGGACACCCCGGCGGCAGCTCCGGCGGCCGCCGCCGACAGCCCGGTCGAGGCCTCCCGCAGCACCGAGGCGACGGTGTCCAGCGTGGGCGCGCTCAGCCCCTTGGGCAGCGAGCTGCGCTCGGGCGTGCGGAGCAGGGCCAGCGCCTGGTCCACCTCGTCCTGGCCGGTCGCCTCGCCGGTGCGGCCGAGACTGTCCCGGTAGCGGGCGTAGCGCTCCAGCCGGTCGTGCAGGGCCGCCGCGCTGAACGGTTTCAGCAGGTACTGCACCACCCCCGCCGAGACCGCCTGCCGGACCATCGCGAGGTCGCGTGCCGAGGTCACCGCGATGACGTCGGTGCCGTGCCCGGCTGCGCGCAGCGTGCGGCACAGCTGGAGGCCGTGGCCGTCAGGCAGGTAGAGGTCGAGCAGGGTGAGGTCGACGGGCGCCCCGGCCGCGCGCGCCCGCTCCAGGAAGCGCAGCGCGTCGGCGCAGCTGTGGACGGTGCCGACGGCGTGGAAGCCGGGCTCGCGCTCGACGTACAGGGTGTGCGCGGCGGCGGCCACCGGGTCGTCCTCCACGACCAGGACCGAGATCCCGCCGCGGGCCTCGGCGGCGGCGGTCATGCCGGAGCCCCTTCGCGCTCGCCCACCCGGCCGGCCAGCGGCAGCCGTACGGTGAGCACCGCGCCGCGGTCGCGCCCGACCTCGACCGTCCCGCCGTTGCGCCGGGCGGCCTGGGCCACCAGCGCCAGCCCGAGGCCGTGCCCGCGCCCGTCCTGCTTGGTGCTCCAGCCGCGCCGGAACACGTCCTCCACGGCGCCCGGGTCGATCCCCGCTCCGGTGTCGGCGACCCGCAGCAGCAGGCAGGCGTCCGGGGCGCCTTCCCGGCCGGTTCCGGCGTCGCCCGCGCCCGCACCCTCGCCGCCGCCGTCGCCCGCGCCCTCGCCGTCCCCGCCCTCCCCGCCGTCATGCCGCGGGTCCTCGATCCGTGCGGTGACGGTGACCTCCGGTGCGACCGGGCTGTGCGCGGCCCCGGCGATCGCGGCGTCCACCGCGTTGTCGATCAGGTTGCCGAGGAGGGTGATCAGGTCCCGGGGGGAGAGCCCGGGCGGCAGTACCCCGTCGTCGATCCGGCTGTCCTCGGTGAGGGTCAACTCCACGCCCCGTTCGGCTGCTTGGGCCGCCTTGCCGAGCAGCAGCGCCGCAAGCACCGGCTCGCTGACCGCCGCGACCACCCGGTCGGTGAGCTGCTGGGCGAGGGCGAGTTCGGCGGTGGCGAACTCCACCGCCTGTTCGTGGCGGCCGAGTTCGATCAGCGAGACGACGGCGTGCAGCCGGTTGGCGGCCTCGTGCGCCTGCGCTCCGAGCGCCTCGGTGAAGCCGCGCACCGAGTCCAGTTCACCGCTGAGCGCCTGCAGTTCGGTGTGGTCGCGGAGGGTCACCACCCGGCCGAGGCCGGTGCCGATGGTGGAGGTGTTGAGCACCACGACCCGCTCGACGGTCAGGTGCACCTCGTCCCGCACCGGCACCTCGCCGAGCACGGCCGTCACCAGGGCCTCCGGCAGTCCCAGCCCGGCCACCGGGCGCCCGTCCAACTCGCCTTCCAGTCCGAGCAGTTCGCGGGCAGCGTCGTTGCACAGCACCACCCGGTGCGCGCGGTCGAGCAGGATCAGGCCCTCCCGCACCGAGTGCAGGGTCGCCTGGTGGTACTCGTAGAGGTGGCTGAGCTCGTCCGGCCCCATGCCGTGGGTGTGCCGCCGCAACCGGGAGTTGGCGAGGTAGGTGCCCGCCCCGCCGAGCGCCAGGGCGCCCACCGCGACCCCGACCAGGGCGAGCAGCGGTCCGCTGAGCTGGGCGGAGATCGACTCCAGCGTCAGCCCCACACTGACCAGCGCGACCACCCGGTGCCGGTCGTCCCACACCGGCGTGACCACCCGCACGGACGGGCCGAGCGTGCCGGTGTACGTCTCGCTGCGGGTCTGGCCGGCCAGCGCCCAGTCGATGTGCCCGAGGTAGCGCTTGCCGATCTGCTCGGGCAGCGGGTGGGTCCACCGCACCCCGTCGGTGTCCATGACGGTGATGAAGGAGACCCCGGTGTCCTGGCGCACCTGCTCGACGTACGGCTGGAGCACCGCGGTCGGGTCGGTCCCGCCGACGGCGGAACGCACGGTCGGCGAGTCGGCGACGGCGTGGGCGACCGAGGTGACCTCGCGACGGGCCGCGCCCTCGGTGCGCTCGGCGGTGAACAGGTACGCGAGCACCGCGCCGCCCGCGACCACGGCGGCGACGATGACCACCTGGACGACGAACAGCTGCCCTGCCAGGCTGCGGACCAGCCGGCGCGGCAGGGGGAACCACCGGTGGCGCGAGCGGGTGGGGGCGGTGCTCACGGACATGCCTGCCAGTGTGCACCACGGCCCGGGGCTCCCCCAGGGGCCGGACCGCACCCCCGGGGCCCGGACCGTTCCCGGCGCGCCATGAACTCTATGAACGCAAACGTGACCTCCGTCACGCCCGCCCCCCATAGTCGGAGCGGCCCACCACCCGGGGCCGCCAGGACTGCAGGGCGAAGGAGCCGCAGATGTCGACCACCGAGACCGCCACGGCGGGGGGACCCAGACGCAAGGACCGGACCCACTACCTCTACCTCGCCGTGATCACCGCGGTGGTGGCGGGCGTGGTGGTCGGACTGGCCGCCCCCGGCTTCGCCGTGGAGCTGAAGCCGGTCGGCACCGGATTCGTCAACCTGATCAAGATGATGATCAGTCCGGTGATCTTCTGCACCATCGTGCTGGGCATCGGCTCGGTCACCAAGGCCGCGAAGGTCGGCAAGGTCGGCGGCCTCGCGATCGGCTACTTCCTCGCCATGTCGACCGTCGCACTGGCCATCGGCATGGTCGTCGGCAACTTGCTCGAGCCCGGCGACGGCCTGCACCTGACCGCCGCGCTCGCCAAGTCCGGCCACGCCCAGGCAGCCGCCGGCGGCGCCCAGTCGACCGCCGACTTCCTGCTCGGGATGATCCCCGACACCCTGTTCTCGGCTCTCACCCAGGGCAAGGTGCTGCAGACCCTGCTGGTCGCGCTGCTGGCCGGCTTCGCACTGCAGGCGATGGGTCCGGTCGGCGCCCCGGTGCTGCGCGGGATCGAGCACCTCCAGCGGCTGGTCTTCCGGATCATGTCGATGATCATGTGGGTCGCGCCGATCGGCGCCTTCGGCGCCATGGCGGCGGTGGTCGGGGCGACCGGCGTCGACGCGCTGAAGAGCCTCGCCGTCATCATGATCGGCTTCTACGTGACCTGCGTGCTCTTCGTCGTCGTGGTGCTCGGGGCGCTGCTGCGCCTGGTGGCCGGGGTCAACGTGTTCGCGCTGCTCAAGTACCTCGGACGCGAGTTCCTGCTGATCCTCTCGACCTCCTCCTCCGAGAGCGCGCTGCCCCGGCTGATCGCCAAGATGGAACACCTCGGCGTCAGCCGCCCGGTCGTCGGCATCACCGTGCCGACCGGCTACAGCTTCAACCTGGACGGCACCGCGATCTACCTCACCATGTCCTCGATCTTCATCTCGGAGGCGATGGACAAGCCGATGTCGATCGGCGAGCAGCTCTCGCTGCTGGTGTTCATGGTGATCGCGAGCAAGGGCGCAGCCGGGGTCACCGGCGCCGGGCTGGCCACCCTCGCGGGCGGGCTGCAGTCGCACAAGCCGGCGCTCGTGGACGGGGTCGGCCTGATCGTCGGCATCGACCGGTTCATGTCCGAGGCCCGGGCGCTCACCAACTTCGCGGGGAACGCGGTCGCGACCGTGCTGATCGGGCACTGGACCGGCGAACTGGACGCCGAGCGCGCGCGCCGGGTACTCGGTGGCGAGCTGCCGTTCGACGAACTGACGCTGGTCGACACCCACGGTTCCACCGGCCCCGCGCCGAAGGCCGGCCCCGCTCAGGAGGCCGACCCCGCGCCGGAGGCCGTCCCGGCCGCGGCAACGGCCACCCGCTGAGCGACCACCCGCACTCCCCCGGTCCGGCGCCACTCACCTTCCCCCGGAAACGGCGCCGGACCGGGGGTTCCCCGTTGATCCCCCGGAACTCCGTGCAGCCGGGACTCCCGTTCCGCTGACCGCGGTTCACTGCTCCTGCGAGCCGCTGACCGCCCAGGCCACCCCGCTGGCCGGATCCTCCAGTGCAACGTGCAGATGGCGCAGCCCGGCGGCCGGCTCCTGCCAGGTGAAACAGCGCATCCGGGCCACCAGGGAATCCACCTCGGAGCGGTCCGGGCCGTTCGCGCCGACCATCGCGCCCAGCGCGCGCCAGAGCCGCAACCGCCCGTGCGCGCAACCGTGCGTCCGGCCCACCGCGGCGGCCTGCACCAGCGCCGGGTAGACGAGCGCGAACGGCAGGAACCCGCCGAGCACCCGCCGCCCCCGGGCCAGCACGGCGGCCGCCCGCGGCGCCGGGCCGCGGACGCAGACCACCTCCGCCCAGGGTGCCAGCGCGGACAGTTCGGTCAGACCCCGGGTGACCCGCGGCCCGCCCGGCCGGTCCGCCGCCTCCGGCAGGTCGACCTCGCCCAGACCCTCGCGGCTGGCCGGCAGGGTCAGCACCGCGCTGCGCGCTCCCCCGCCCGGCAGGTACTCGCGCACCCGCGTGGCCTCGTCCCAGCCCGCCTTCTCCCAGGGCTCCAGGCTCAGCGGCACGCCCTCCGGATCGGGCTCCGCCCCGTACGAGAGGTCCTCTCCGAGCAACACCCGGGTGTGCGCGACCAGGCGGCGCACCGGGGCCGGACCGAGCAGCGGAGCCAGCCGCAGCCAGGAGTGGCGGGTCGCCAGCACCTCCCAGAGCGGACCGGCGTCGTGGTCGGCCACCCCGGCGACCGTCCCCTCGCCGCCGTCCGCGTCGAACAGCCGGACGGCCAGTTCGGGCGGCGCCGCGTAGGCGATCAGATGGCCGAGCGGCGCGGTCAGGGCCACGGCGGCCTGTTCCCCGCCCTGCACGACGGCGGCCGCCCGGCCCTGCCGGTAGGCGGCGAGCAGCTCGGGCCAGCGGCCGTCCTCGGCCAGGGCGCGGAGGCTGTGGTCCTCGTACGTGATCACGATTTTCAGCGTACGGGCCGGGGTCGCGCATCAGCCGACTTGCCGTCGGCTCGGTGCGTCGGGGGCGCGGACGCCCCGGGCCGTCGGCGCCGACTCCGGGCCGCCGCCGACGTCAGGGGTCGTGCCGTCGCTCGCGCTCCAGGACGGCGCGGAGCCGGCCGTGGGCACGGCGGCGGGTGACGGCCAGGGTGCTGCGGTGCAGGCCGAGCAGTTCGGCGGCCTCGTCGACGGAGTAGCCGTCGAGGTCGACCAGCACCACGGCGCGGGCCTGCTTGTCGGTCAGGAATCCGAGCAGCCGGATCACCTCCCAGCGCGCCTGCAGCTCGGCCGTCCCGCCGTGCGGCGGATCGGGTGCGTCGCGGCCGTACTCCGCCGCCTCGGCGAACTCGGACACCTCGGGCAGCGCCACCCGGCGGCGCTCCCGGCGCCACTGGTCGCGCAGGATGTTCGCCATCGTGGTGAACACGTAGGCGTAGGGCTGGGGATGGCTGAGGAAGCGCTCGGGGCGCCGGGCGATCCGCAGGTAGGCGTCGTGGACGACGTCGCCGGCGGCGAGCGGATTGCCGGCGAGCATCACGGCCGCCTGCTGGAGCCTGGGCAGCAGGTCCGTGAACACCCGGTTGAAGTCGGTGGATTGGCGTTCCGTCGGCTCCGGACCGAAGTCCTTCCGCCGCCCGCCCGCGTACCGTCCGCTGCATTCCGCCACGCCGTTCTCCCCGGAAATCGGCATCCGAACGACCAGTTGGGTTGTGCCCGGCCCAACCGGACATGTTGTGACGCAGGTCACATGATAGGCCGTCCTCTCACTGTGCGCAGTCAATCGTGTGCAATTCGTCATCGGCTGAACGGGGACGGGAGTTCACTCTCCTTCGACCACCCCCCGGCCGGGGCATTCCGCCCGATGGGAAACGTTGAGCGAGGAGAACCACCATGCGAGGCTGCATCGCCAGAAGGATCGCCATGCTCGGGATGGCCGCCACGGCCGCCCTGGGCATGCTCGGGACCGCCACCCTGCCGGCCGCCGCGGCGCCGGCCGACGACCAGACCATCACCCCGGCCACGGCCGCGGCCTCGCCGCACGTCGCCGCCGCCCCCTACCACTGCGTCATCACGGCCAACTACGGCTGGCGCTGGGAGGGGTACTGCAACATCTACTCCGGCCAGCTGCGCACCATCACCTACTGCGCCAACGGCAGCTACTCCGTCGGCCTGTGGATCGGCGCCCGGCCCGAGGCATGGGCGGTCTGGGGCAACTGTCCGGGGTCGACCTGGACGAAGATCGTGTTCCAGTGGCACAGCTGAGCGGGTAGCGGCTGCGGGGAACCGAGACGAACAGCCGACAGATGACAGATTTCGAAATCTGTCATCTGTCGGCTGTTATCTGTAATCCGTCAGCTGTCACCCGTCAGTCGTCAGCCGTGACCTGTCGCCGGTCATCGGACCGGTGAGACCTCCGCCAGCAACCGGGCGGCGTGCACCCGGCCGGCGTGCTCGACCAGGTTGATCAGCACCTCCTTGCCGGAGGCGCGCCGCCGGGCGTCGCAGAGCACCACCGGCGTCCCGGAGTTCAGGTCCAGCGCCCGGGCGACCTCCTCCGGACCGTACTCACGCGTCCCTGAGAAACGGTTCACCGCGACGACGAACGGAATCCCGCGGTGCTCGAAGAAGTCGACGGCCGGGAAGCAGTCGGTCAGCCGACGGGTGTCGGCGAGCACCACCGCGCCGAGCGCGCCCTGCGCCAGCTCGTCCCAGAGGAACCAGAACCGGTCCTGCCCCGGGGTGCCGAACAGGTAGAGGGCCAGCCCCTCCCGGATGGTGATCCGGCCGAAGTCCATCGCCACGGTGGTGGTGGTCTTGCGCTCCACTCCGTCCAGGTCGTCCACCTCCCGCCCGGCCTCGGTCAGCCGTTCCTCGGTGCGCAGCGGGCGGATCTCGCTGACGGCGCCGACCAGCGTCGTCTTGCCGACCCCGAAGCCACCCGCCACCAGGATCTTGAGCGCGAGCACGGAATCGGCCGGATCCACCGGTTCGGAGGGCCAGCGGTCGGACGGGTTGTCAGAGTGCGCGGAGCCCATGGATGACCTCCTGGAGGATGCGCTCGTCGGGGAGCAGGGCGGGCGGGACGGGGCGGCTGACCCGGATGAGCCCGGCCGCCAGCAGGTCGCCGAGCAGCACCCGCACAACCCCCACCGGAAGGTCGAGGTCGGCGGCCAACTCGGCCACGGACAGCGGCGTGCCCCGGCACAGGCCGAGGATGCGCGCCTGCTCAGGGCCGACCGGCGGCTCGGGCGCGTCCGGGTCGAGCGCCGGGTCGGGCAGGTCGGACACCACCACGGCGATCAGGTCGAACTGCTGCTCACCGGCGCCGGTCCGGCCGCCGGTCACGGCGTACGGGCGGACCAGCGGCCCGGCCTCGTCGTCGTACCAGCGGGCCCGGTGAGCGGCGGCGAGCGGGTTCCGGGGTGGCTGACCGGGGTCGGCCCGCGGATGCTCCGGATGTCGCTGGTGGTACGGATGGAACGCGGGCTCCGACCGGTACGGGCGGTCCGGATGGGACACCGTCCTCACCCGCCGTGCACCGCGCGGGGCGGGGCACTCAGGTGCTCGCCGACCCGGCGGACCAGTCTGGCCATCTCGTAGGCGATCAGCCCCAGATCGGCCCGGGCGGTGGCGAACACGGCCAGGCATGTGCCCTCCCCGGCCGCCGCGACCAGCAGGTAGCCGCCCTCCAACTCGACCAGGGTCTGGCGGACTTCTCCCGCGCCGAAGTGCCGTCCGGCGCCCTTGGCGAGGCTGTGGAAGCCGGAGGCGACGGCAGCCAGGTGCTCGCCGTCCTCGCGTTCCAGACCGGTCGAGGTACCCATGGCCAGGCCGTCGGCGGAGAGCATCACGGCGAAGCGGACCTCGGGGGCTCGCTGGGCCAACTCGTCGAGGAGCCAGTTCAGTTCCCCCGTGCGGTGGGTGGTGCCGATCACGGCCGGTCTCCTTCGGGTCGGTAGTCGATTCGGTTGTCGGGTCGCTCTGAGAGCCGGTCGTCGGGTCGCTCATCGAGCCGCCGGTCGGGCCGCAGGCCGAGGGCCCACCCGTTCTGGAAGGCGGACATCGCCGCCCGCGCCGCCTCCGGACTGCGCGCCGCCGGCCCCGCGCCGACCCCGGCCGCCGCGGCACGTCGGCCGCGCGGGGCGGCGCCGACCGGGGCCTCCCGCAGCTGCGGAACGAGGCTCGCCTGACGCACCCGGCGCGGCAACTCATCGTTTCCGCACGCAGGTTGCCGTTCTGCCGATTGCCGTTGCGTCGATTGCCGTTGCGCTGGCGGCGGCACGGGCGCCGTGCGGTACGGCGGCGGCGAACCCGGCCGCGGACGGGAGGCGGCACCCGGGCCCCCGTCCGCAGCCGGTCCGGTCGTCCGGGCACCGGAGGCCCGGGCGGGGGTGCGGCGCGCCGGCCCGGGGTCGCCGCCCCGGACGCCGAAGGGCAGCAGCGCCCCGCCCTCCGGCGACGGCCCACCCGCCGCCGGAAGCTCGATCTCCGTCATCCCGTCGCCGGGGAAGGCCTGCGTCGGACCGGGCTGAGGCCACACCGCGGGACCCGGAGCTGAAGTCGGTGCCGGAGCTGGAGCCGGGACGGGCGCCGGAGCCGGGATCGGCGCCGTGGCCCCGGCCGGCCCGTCCGGCCCATATTCGGCGTCCGACTCCGGCGCGATCTCGAAGCCTTGCCCCTGCTCATCCCGTCCGTCGGCCAGCAGCCCGGTCGGCAGCAGCACCACGGCGGTGGTGCCGCCGTACGCTGAGGTCACCAGCGAGACCCGTACGTCGTGCCGCCGGGCGAGCCGGCTGACCACGAACAGGCCGAGCCGGTCACTGTCGAACAGGTCGGTCTGCTCGGCGGCGGCGATCCGTCGGTTGGCGGCGGCCAGCGCGGCCGGGCCCATCCCGAGGCCACGGTCCTCGATCTCCAACGCGTAGCCGTTGCCCACCTGTTCGCCGCGGATGTGGACCCGGGTGTGCGGTGGGGAGAAGCCGGTGGCGTTCTCGACCAGTTCGGCCACCAGGTGGGTCAGGTCGGCGACGGCGTGGCCGACGACGGCGGCACGCGGCAGCGGGTGCACCTCGACCCGGGCGTACTCCTCGACCTCCGAGACGGCCGCCCGCACCACGTCCATCAACGGCACGGGCCGCCGCCACGCCCGGCCGGGGGCGGCGCCGGAAAGGATGATCAGGCCCTCGGCGTGACGGCGCATGCGGGTGGTGAGATGGTCCAGCCGGAACAGGTCGGCCAGCTCGGACGGGTCCTCGGTGCGCCGCTCCATCGCGTCCAGGAGGGTGAGTTGGCGGTGCACCAGGACCTGGCTGCGGCGCGCGAGGTTGACGAACACCCCGGACACCCCGGACAGCACCTCGGCCCGTTCCACCGCCGCCGTGACGGCCGCCCGCTGCACGGTGCCGAGCGCCTGGTGCACCTGGCCGATCTCGTCGTCGCGCCCCACCGGGCGAGGCGCCTCGGTCTCGATGTCCACCTCCTCCCCGGCGCGCAACTTCCGTATCGTGGCAGGGAGTTTGCGTCCTGCCAGGTCAAGTGCCGAGTTACGCAGGCCGGTCAGCTCGGTGACCAGGCCTCGACCGATCTGCACCGAGATCACCAGCGAGGCGACCACCCCGAGCAGACCGAGCAGCACGGCCGTCCCGGCCGGAGTGAACAGGCCCAGCGCGTAGGGGTTCTGGCGTTCGGCGGCGAGTCGTCCGGCGCGGTCCTCGATGCCGCGCAGCCCGTCGGTGACGTTCCCGGCCACCGTCGCCCACCGGTCCGCCGGCACCGCGGCGACGGCTTCCCGGCCGTCAGCGACGGTGCGGACCTTCTCCTCGTAGCCGACCAGCTCGCGGTGGTCCGGGCCGGCGGTCAGGGCGAGCAGTGCGTCCCGGTCGGCGGAGCCCAGATCGGCGGCCGCGCCCTGCTCGAACGCGCGCCGGGCGAAGGCCACCCCGGAGAACTCGCGCAGCTGGTCGTCGCCGAGCCCGCCGGAGAGCTGGGCGGAGCGCAGCAACGCGTCCTCACGGGCGAGGAGTTCACGGGACCGGGCCAGGTCCAGCAGCACCCGGGTGTCAGCGCCGGCCCGGCCGTCCTGCAACGGCGCCACGGCACCGGACACGGCCAGCGCCCGGTCCACCGCCTCGCCGTACGCGGCGTACGCCTCGGGCCAGCCGACGCTCCGGACCAGCACCTTGGCGCGCAGCGCGGGCAGGGCGGCGAGGGAGTCACCGAGGGCGTCCAGCCGGGCGGCGGCGTCGGCACCCAGGCCCTGGGCGTCGGCACGGTTGTAGCCCTCGCCGGGGTGGTGCGGGTCGGGGAACAGTGGGGCGAGCGCCCGGTCGGTGGCGGCGGCGGCCTCGCGCAGGGCGCTCTCCCGGCTGGCGGCGGGCACGGTTCCCGGGACGAGACCCGGTCCGGCCAGGAGCTGGCCGGCGGCCGCGCGCTCGGCCTGCAGACCGGCGACCGTGTCCGCGACGGGGGTGAGCAGGGTGCGCTGGGCGTCGCGCAGGCGCAGCAGGTCCCAGACGCCCTGGGCACTGGTGACGGTGGCGAAGCCCCAGAGGGCGATGACGGAGACGACCGGCACCATCAGCAGGGCGATGATCCGGGCGCGGACGGTCCGGGGGCGCAGCCCGCGCAGCCAGGGACCGGGGCGCGGCGGACGGGCGGGCGGCCCGGCGTGGGCACCCCGGCGGGTGCCGGGGGCGGTACCGCGGTCTTCTCGCATGGGTGTGGGGCCTTTCGGGCAGGGACGTGGCGGAACGGGGCTCGGGCTGGGCTCGGCCCAGGTGCAGGACGGCGCGCGGCCCAGGCGCAGGACGGCTAGGGCTGGGCGCGGCTCAGGCCGCGCGGTCGTGGCCGTACGGGTCGTGTCTGTACGGGTCGACGCCGTACGGGTCGGCAGGCATGTCGTCCGCGGGGGCGGCGGCCGGGACGGGGAACTCCCCGACGCCCGGCTCCCCCGCCGCCAGGTCGCCGGCCCGTTCCTGCGCGGTCGGGGAGAGAGCGACGAAGGCGGAGGCGAGGAACAGGAAGGAGCCGAGACCGACGGCGAGCGGGAAGACGAACTCCATCGGGCTGACCCCTCCGAGACCGGTCCGGGCGGGGTCCAGCTGGACGTGGACGGCGGCCATGCCGATGTAGTGCATGCAGCTGACGGCGAGCCCCATGCCCAACGAGGCGACGGCGGCCGCGTACACGTTGCGGACGGTGACGGCGGCCCAGAGCGCGGCGGTGGCGGCGCCGACCGCGACCAGAACGGAGAGCGCGACCGTCCCGGCGTCGTAGCGCAGCCCGCCGTGCATCCGGACGGCGGCCATCCCGAGGTAGTGCATCGCGGCGACGCCGACGCCGGTGGTGACGCCGCCGCCCAGCAGGGAGAGGCCACGGTGCCGGCCGTAGCAGACCACGGTCAGGCCGAGGCCGGTGACCAGCACCGCGACCAGCAGGCTCAGTACGGTCAGCGGCACGTTGTAGCGCAGCTCCGTACCGTCGACGGCGAAGCCGAACATGGCGACGAAGTGCATGGTCCAGATCCCGGAGCCGATCGCGGCGGCGGCGGTGAGCAGCCAGTTCCGGCGGGTGGCGCCGGTGGCGGCCAGGCCGCGCAGGGTGCAGCGCAGACCGAGGGCGGCGCCGACGCAGGCCATCGCGTACGAGAGGACGGGGGTCAGCCAGCCGAAGCTGAAGTGGTTGAGGGTGCCCATGGGACCTCCGGTCGACCGGTCGGGCCCGGGGCGGTCAGCTGTGCGCCCGGGCACCCCCGGTCGGGCGGACTGCACGCGATCGGCATATGCCGATCGCATGTGCGCTTCCGACCTGGGGTGCGTGGGACGCTATCGAGCCGCCGGAATCGGTCAGGCGAAGATCTGAAAAGCTGCACACGCCACCGGGGCGATGTGTTCGAATGAACCGGTCGTGTACCCAGCGGGCCGACCGTCTGGAGGCGAACAACGAACAGATACCAGATAACAGATTTCGTCATCTGTTATCTGGTATCTGTTCGCTGAAAGTTGAACGCCCGGCACTCAACGCCGAACGCCCAACGCCGGAACCCTCCAGCCGCCGCCCGTCATCCCACCGCCGTCACCCGCACCCGCATCGCGCTCGCCGCCCGGAGGGTGATGCCCTGCGCGAGCGCCACCCGCCGGTCCACCACCTCCACATCGAAGTCCCGCAGCAGGACCCCGAGGGTCAGCACCGACTCCAGCATCGAGAAGTGCTGCCCGATGCACGCCCGCGGCCCGCCGCCGAACGGGAACCAGGCGTACCGGTGGCGCGCCTTCTCCTCCTCCGGCAGGAACCGGTCCGGATCGAAGCGCTCCGGCTCCACCCAGTGGTCCGGATGCCGCTGGGTGACGAGCGGCGCGACGACGACCTGCGCCCCCGCCGGGATGACATGCCCGTCGATGACCGTCTCCTCGACCGCCCGCCGCCCCACCAGCGCCGCCGCCGGGAAGAGCCGCATCGCCTCCTTGAGCACCCGGGTGAGGTAGGGCAGCCGTTCCAGGTCCGCTGCCGTCGGCGCCCGCCGGGCCAGGACGGTCCGCGCCTCCTCCTGGGCGAGCTTGCGATGCTCCGGGTGCTTGGCCAGCAGGTGCAGCGCGAAGGCCAGCGAGGTGGCCGTGGTCTCGTGCCCGGCGAGCAGGAACACCAGCACCTGGTCCCGGAGTTCGGCCGGATCCAGCCGCTCGCCGTCGTCGCCGCGTGCCCGTCCGAGCAGGGTCAGCAGGTCGTCCGCGTCCTCGTCGCCGCCCCCGCGCGCGGCGCGCTCGGCGATGATCCGGTCGCACACCTCGTACAGCGCCCGCTGCGCCGCCAGGCCGCGCCGGTTGCCCGGAGTCGGCCACGAGCGCGGGAGGCGGACCGGTGCGAACCCGCGCTCCTTGACGTACTCGCCGAGCGCCGGGAAGCTGCGGTTCACCACCTCCACCGCCTCCTCCACGTCGGCGCCGAAGAGGATCCGCGCGACCGCGCGCAGCGCGAACCGCGACATCTCCTCCGCCGCGTCCACCACGCCGTCCGGCACCGCTCGCCAGCGCTCCGCGAGCGCCTGCGCCTCCTGCGCGAGCGCGTCCGCGTAGCCGTCCACCCGGCGCCGGGTGAACAGCGGCTGGACGAGCCGGCGCTGCCGCTGGTAGACCTCGTCCTGGCTGGTCAGCAGCCCGTTGCCGACACTGGTCCGCAGTTCGTCGTAGAAGTTGCTCTCCTTGCGGAAGTTCGCCGCCTCGCTGCCCAGGACCTGGTGGACGCCCTCCGGCGAGAACACCCCGTAGAACTCGACGCGCAGCCCGGGCGGCCCGGCCAGGAAGCGCACCACGTCGCCGTGGTCGCGCCGGGCGGCGAGGTAGGTGCGCAGCGGGCGGCGGGTGAGGTCGAAGAGCGAACCGACCAGGGGGTTCCCGGCCGGTCCGGGTGGGGCGGCTGAGGTGGCCATCGGCACTCCTTCTGGACTTCCCCGGCGCTGGCTGCGCTTGGCGACCCTTCAACTTTACTGACGAGTATTCAGCCGAGGAAGCCGCTCACTCGTACTCGGTGCCGCCCTTGCGGGTCAGGTACGCGTCGCTGACCACCTTGGCGATCGCCCGCCCGCCCAGCAGTGGGCTCCAGCGCTCGACGACCGGCCGGATCACCACGCCCTCGCGCAGGTGAAGTTCGCGCCCGGAGTGGGTCTCCTTGCCCTGCGCGTACGCCAGCACCACGTCGGTGTCGAAGGGCCCGCGATACAGCTCGGGTACCAACGGCAGTTCGCCGCGGAGCAGTTCGGCGGCCGACAGCCAGTTCAGCTGTCCGTCGACCACGGCCGACACGTCGAACGCGGCGTACCCGGGGCGTTCGGTGCGCGCGGAGGCCCCGTACGTCAGGTCCTGCACGCCCTCGCCGAAGACCTCGCCGAAGATGCCGACCCGCTCGGCGCCCAGCCGTTCGGCCAACCGGGCCGCCACCGCCGGGAGGTCGTACGCCCGCACCGCCCGCCAGTACAGGTTGCGCTCGTCCTCGGCCAGGGCCAGGCCCTGGGCACCGATCCCCTTGGAGGAGACCTGCACCTCGCCGGTGGCGGCGGTGTAGGTGACCAGGCAGCAGCTGCCGTGCAGCTTCTCGGTCAGCACCACGGGCTCGCCGGGCTCGAAGACGTCCGGATGCCGCTTGAGGTTCTCGATGTCCACCCAGGGCAGCAGGTCCGGCGCGCTGACCACCTCACCGCTCATCGAGGTCGGAACCGGCGGCTGCCACTTGACGATCCCGAGCAGCTCTGCGAAGTCCTCGCCCCGCTCGGCGGCCCCGGCCAGGTCGGCGCCGGACACCGCGGCGGGCCGGCAGACGATGCCCTGCGACAGCTCTCCGCGCAGGCGTACCGCCTTCACCCGGTTCGCCGCGCCGCCCGCCAGCTTTCCGGTCAGGCCGATCTCGTCGATCAACTCGTCCGGCAGGATCGCCTGTTCGGGGATGTAGACGGCGTGGTCACCGGTCCGGTACACGCCCTTCGCGACCACCGCCCGGTAGAGGCCGACCTGAGCCAGCTCCAGGGCATCGGCGTTCGGGTGCTCCAGAATGACCAGTTTCTCGGCGGTGACTCGCAGCGTGGACATGGACGGACTCCTCCCCGTGGATCCGTGTGGATCGACCGTTGGGCCCGGGCGGCCGACGCTCGGCCGCACCTGCGGGCTGCGACCACTCTGTCGTCTCCTCCGGCCCGAATGCGACGGATTTTCCACCGGACCCGACCGCGCGCCCCTGCACGGCCCCCGGCGTCCGCACCGGAACCGTCCGTGCACGTTTGAGCCTTCGCACAGCGGCCCGGAGGCCCTCGCGCCGTCGCGCCTGTGCGAAGCGACAGGGGATTTATCACTCGCATCTGCGGCACTATGATCGCCGTAATGGCCGCACCTGCGGTCACACCTCCGCGCCCCTTCCGGCGCGAACCCTGGAGGGGAAGCACCGATGAGCACCCGCACCACCGCCACCCGCAGAGTCGCCGTGGCCGCCGCGGCGGCCCTCGCCCTCAGCCTCGGGGCCACCGCCTGCGGGAGCGACGGCGGCAAGGCCTCCGGCTCCGCCTCCTCCGCGGCGGGCGCCGCCGCCACGGCGAGCGGCGACGGCGGCACCGGCAACGCCCCGAAGGCCAAGGGCGCCGTCACCGTGTTCGCCGCCGCCTCGCTCAAGGAGACCTTCACCGAGCTCGGCAAGAAGTTCGAGGCCGCCAACCCCGGCACCAAGGTCACCTTCAACTTCGGCGGCAGCTCCGCACTCGCGACCAGCATCAACTCCGGTGCCCCGGCGGACGTGTTCGCCGCCGCCAGCCCGGCCACCATGAAGACCGTCACGGACGCGGGCGGCGCGAGCGGCGCGCCGAAGACCTTCGTCAAGAACACCCTCACCATCGCCGTGCCCAAGGGCGACCCCAAGCACATCGCCGGACTGAAGGACCTCACCGGCTCCGGCGTGAAGGTCGCGCTCTGCGCGAAGGAGGTGCCCTGCGGCGCCGCCGCCCTCACCGCGCTGAAGGCCGCGGGCCTCAACCTCACCCCGGTCACCCTGGAGCAGGACGTCAAGGGCGCGCTCACCAAGGTCGAGCTCGGCGAGGTCGACGCCGCGCTGGTGTACAAGACCGATGTGCAGGCCGATGCTGCGAAGATCGACGGCGTGGACTTCCCCGAGGCCGACAAGGCCGTGAACGACTACCCGATCGCCGCCCTCGCCAAGGCGCCGAACAAGGACGGCGCGGCCGCCTTCGTCGCCTACATCCAGTCGCCCGAGGCGAAGCAGGTGCTGACCGCGGCGGGCTTCCAGGCGCCGTGAAGGACCGCACCACCGCACGCGGCCGGGACGGCGGCGACGAACCCGGCCGGAGCCACACCACAAGGCCCGGCCGGGACAGCGTCGCCGGGCCCCGCCGGGACGACATCACCGCGGCGCCGGCCGGACCCGCGAGGGCCCTGCCGAGCCGCCGCGGCACGCACCTCCATTCGCGGTCGCAGCGCGTCCCGGTCACGCTGCTGCTCCCGGCACTGCTCGGCCTGGCGTTCCTGGCCCTCCCGCTGATCGGGCTCCTGGTCCGGGCGCCGTGGAGCGGCCTGTCCGAGCAGCTCACCAGCAGCGCCGTCTGGGACGCGCTGCGCCTTTCGCTGATCTGCGCGACGGCCGCCACGGCGGTCTCGCTGGTCCTCGGCGTCCCGCTCGCCTGGCTGCTCGCCCGGACCGAACTGCCCGGCCGTCGGCTGGTCCGGGCGCTGGTCACCCTGCCGCTGGTGCTGCCGCCGGTGGTGGGCGGCGTGGCGCTGCTGCTGGTGCTCGGGCGGCGCGGGATCGTCGGCTCCTGGCTGGACTCGGCCTTCGGCATCACCCTGCCCTTCACCACCACCGGGGTGGTGATCGCCGAGACCTTCGTGGCGATGCCCTTCCTGGTGATCAGCGTCGAGGGCGCGCTGCGGGCGGCCGACCCCCACTACGAGGAGGCCGCGGCGACCTTGGGTGCCTCCCGGCTGACCGCGTTCCGCCGGGTCACCCTGCCGATGATCGCCCCCGGGATCGCGGCCGGGGCCGTGCTGGCCTGGGCCCGGGCGCTCGGCGAGTTCGGCGCGACGATCACCTTCGCGGGCAACTTCCCGGGCCGCACCCAGACCATGCCGCTGGCCGTCTACCTGGCCATGGAGTCCGACCCGGAGGCCGCGATAGCACTGTCGCTGGTCCTGCTGGTGGTCTCCGTCGCCGTCCTCGTCGGCCTGCGCGACCGCTGGATGTCGACCCCGTGACCCAGGATGCCGAGCCGATGAGCCCCCCGCACCGTACGAGCACCGCGAACCCGGGCGACACGCCCCCCGAGGCCGCCACCGGCGCCGCCCTCGACGCCCGCCTCCGGGTCGACCGCGCCGCCTTCACCCTCGACCTCGCCCTCACCGCCGCCCCCGGCGAGGTGATCGCGCTGCTCGGCCCGAACGGCGCCGGCAAGTCCACCGCCCTGCGCGCCCTGGCCGGCCTGCTCCCGCTCACCGGCGGCCACCTGCGGCTGGACGACCACGTCCTGGAGGACCCGGCCCGGCGCCTGCACACCCCCGCCGAACAGCGCCCGGTGGGCGTGGTGTTCCAGGACTACCTGCTCTTCCCGCACCTCAGCGCGCTGGACAACGTCGCCTTCGGCCCGCGCTGCCAGGGCCGCTCCAAGCGCGAGGCCAGGGCCGAGGCGGCGGCCTGGCTGGAGCGGATGGGCCTGGCCGAGCACACCTCGGTGCGCCCCGGACGGCTCTCCGGCGGCCAGGCCCAACGGGTGGCGCTCGCCCGGGCCCTGGCCGTCCGCCCCCGGCTGCTCCTGCTGGACGAGCCGCTGGCCGCCCTGGACGCCCGCACCCGGCTCGACGTACGGGCTCAACTACGGCGCCACCTCGCAGAGTTCGAGGCCGTGGCGGTTCTGGTGACGCACGACCCGCTGGACGCGATGGTGCTGGCCGACCGGCTGGTGGTGATCGAGGACGGCCATGAGGTGCAGTCCGGCAGCCCGGCGGAGGTCGCCCGCCGGCCGCGCACCGACTACATCGCCCGCCTGGTCGGCCTCAACCTGTACCGGGGCCGGGCCGAGGGCACCCGGGTCACCCTCCCGGACGGGACGGTCCTGACCACCGCCGAGGAACTGTCCGGGCCGGCGTTCGTGGCCTTTCCGCCCTCCGCCGTCACGCTGTACCGGGAGCGCCCGCAGTCCAGCGCCCGCAACCTGTGGCAGGCCGAGGTCACCGGCCTGGACCTGCACGGGGACCGGGTGCGCGCCGAACTGTCCGGCACCCTGCCGATGGCCGCCGACCTCACCCCGGCCGCCGTCGCCGAACTGGGCCTCGCCCCGGGCGCGTCGGTCTGGGCCTCGGTCAAGGCCACCCAGACCCACGCCTACCCGGCCTGACGCGGCCTCCCCGGCCCCCCGGTCTCCCCGGACGGCCCGGCTGCCCGGCTGTCCGGCTGCCCGGCTGCCCGGCTGCCCGCCTACTCCGACGGCTCGACGAACCCCGACTCGTACGCCGCGATCACCGCCTGGGTGCGGTCCCGCGCGCCGAGCTTCGCCAGCACGCTGCTGACGTGCGTCTTCACCGTCTGCACGCCGAGCACCAGTTGCTCGGCGATCTCCCCGTTGCTGAGTCCGCGCGCCATCAGCCGCAGCACCTCGGCCTCCCGACCGGTCAGGGCCGCGCGGTCCAGGGCCGCACGGGCGGCGGGGTTGCCGTGCCCCGCGGCCAGGCGGCGGATCGCGGCCGGGAACAGCAGCGACTCGCCGGCCGCCGCCAGCCGTACGGCGTGGGCGATCTCGGCCGGGCGGGAGCGCTTGAGCAGGAAGCCGTCGGCGCCCGCGCGCAACGCCTGGTAGACGTAGTCGTCGTTCTCGAACGTGGTGACGACGAGGATCCGCGGCGGCCGCTCCCCCGGCGCACCCGGGCGCAGCAGTTCGCGCGTGGCGGCCAGACCGTCCAGGACGGGCATCCGGACGTCCATCAGCACCACGTGCGGGCGCAGCGCGCGGGCCAGGGACACCGCCTCCGCGCCGTCGGCCGCCTCGCCGACCACCCGCAGATCGCCCTGGGCCTCCAGTACGGCCCGCATCCCGGCCCGGACCAGTTCCTCGTCATCGGCGAGCAGGATGTCGGTCATCCCCGCGTCGCCCGCCGTCCGGCCGTCCTCTGCAAGATCATTCGTCACGAGCCCAAGCGTAGGGGCAGCCGGACGTCGAGCACCCACTCCCCGATCCCCTCGGCGGGTGACCCGGTGGTCGGACCGGCGGGGCCGGCCGGTCCGGCCGAGGCCGCGCCGCCGAGCAGCACGGCGCGCTCGCGAATGCCACGCAGCCCCTTGCCGCCCTTGCGCGAGCCACCGCCCCAGTCCGGGGCCGTCGCCAGGCGGTTGGCGCAGCGCAGCTCCAACTGCCCGTCCCGGACGGCGACCTGGACGTCCACCGGCTGGCCGGGCGCGTACTTGAGCGCGTTGGTGACGCCCTCCTGGACGATCCGGTAGGACTCGCGCGACAGCACCCCGGGCAGTGCCCCGGCCGACACCTCGATGCTCGCCTCGACCGGGCTGCCGGCCGCGCGGGCGGTGTCGAACAGCGCGGGCAGCTGGTCGATGCCGGGCTGTTCGGTGGCCGCCCCGTTCCGTGCGGCGCCGCCCGCGGGGGTCTCGCGCAGCAGGACCAGGGTGCGTTCGAGGTCCTCCATCGCCTGCCGCCCGGTCTCCTCGATCACCTCCAGGGCCTTCGCGGCGAAGGCCGGATCCCCGACCTCGCGCGCCGCTCCGGCCTGAAGGACCGTCACCGTCAGTGCGTGGCCGATGGAGTCGTGCAGCTCGCGGGCCAACCGGTTGCGTTCCAGCAGCCGTTCGGCCCGCAGCTCCGCCTCCGCGAGCCGCTCTGCGGGGGACGGCCCCAGCAGGCTTACGGCCATGGCGAGTTGGAGGCGTCCTGCCCAGACCACCAGCCAGCCATAGGCGAGCGCCAGCACCGGGGCGAGCGGGAGGTAGCGGAGGGCGCGCGGACCGGTCAGCAGGTCGAAGACCGGGGTGAGACCGAAGACCGTGGCGAAGCCGATCGCCGAACCGATCACCACCCGACCGATCAACCAGCCCGCCGTACGGCGCCGGTCGGTCCAGGTCTCGGAGGGCTCGACGCCGATGTCCTCCTCGCGGTCGGGCACCAGCAGCAGCCGCGCCTGGACTCCCTCGGCCCGGCGCGCCGCCGGGACGAGGGCGACCAGCACGAGCACGACGACGTCCAACGAGACGGCCGCCACCAGGATCGAGCTCAGGCTCCTCTGGTACGTCCCCGGGTAGATCATCAGGACGACGCCCGCGAAGATCCACCCGACCAGCAGGTGCAGCAGCCGGGCATAGGTGGCGCCGGCCACCAGCGGCGCGAGGAGCGCGGTCACTCGGTTCCGGATCCGGTACGCGGTCATTCTTGGCACCGCCCCATCCTGCCAGCTCAGCAGGCGGCCCCGGCTCCCCCGCCGGGTCGTCGCCGCCTCCCTCCCAGGTGGGAGACCGGTCCCCGCTGTGGCGGGATCCGCCCGCCCGGGCCGTTCCGGTCGAATGGAACCACCGCCCGGGGCACGGACGGTGACCAGCTACGAGGAGGGGAAGGCGACCGTGATCGAGATCCAGGGCCTGACCAAGGAGTACGACGGCCGCCGGGTCGTCGACGACCTGTCGTTCGAGGTCCGGCCCGGCGTGGTGACCGGCTTCCTGGGGCCGAACGGCGCCGGGAAGAGCACCACCATGCGGCTGGTCCTCGGCCTGGACCGCCCCACCGCCGGGCACGCCCTGGTCGCCGGCCGCCCGTACACCGAACTCGCCGAGCCGCTGAGGCAGGTGGGCGCACTGCTGGACGCCCAGGCCCTGCACGGAGGGCGGACGGCGCAGGGCCATCTGCGCTGGCTCGCGGCGAGCAACGGCCTGCCGGCACGACGGGTCGGCGAGGTGCTCGCCCAGGTCGGGCTGTCGGAGGCCGCCGGGCGGCGGATCCGGGGCTTCTCTCTCGGAATGCGCCAGCGCCTCGGGGTGGCCGCCGCACTGCTCGGCGACCCGCCGGTGCTGCTGTTGGACGAGCCGGTCAACGGCCTGGACCCGGAAGGCATCCGCTGGATCCGCACCCTGCTGCGCGAACTGGCCGCCGAGGGGAGGGCGGTGCTGGTCTCCTCCCACCTGATGACCGAAATGGCCCTCACCGCGGACCATTTGGTGGTGATCGGCCGCGGTCGGCTGCTCGCGGACGCCGCCACCTCCGAATTCATCGACCGCCACGGCCGCACCAGGGTACGGGTCCGGGCGGTGGACGCCGCCAGGTTGGCTGCGCTGTTCGGCGGACCCGGCCACGACCTCACCGCCGTCGAAGTCGACGGCGGCGCCTGGGAGGTGGCCGGCGCCGAACCCGAGCGGATCGCCGCGCTGGCCGCCGCCAACGGCGTGGTGCTGTACGAGATCGCGGTCCAACAGGACTCGCTGGCGGAGGCGTTCATGCGGATGACCGCGGACAGCGTCGAGTACCGCGCGGAGGCCGCCGCATGAGCACCCTGCCGTACACCGCCAACGCCTTCCGCGCCGAGCGGGTCAAGCTCACCACCCTCCGCTCGCTCTGGGTCCCGCCGCTGCTCTCCCTGCTGCTCACCGCCGGTGTCACCACGGCCGTCGGCGCGATACTCGGCGACAAGGACCACAACATCACCGACGACCCGGGCGTCGGCATCTTCTACGGCCTCAACTTCGGCCAGGCGGCCCTGGTCGCCTTCGGTGTCCTGCTGATCGGCCAGGAGTTCAACACCCGCATGATCGACGTCTCCCTCGCCGCCGTCCCGTGGCGCGGCCGACTGTACGGCGCCAAGCTGGCGTTGGGTGCCCTCATCGGCCTCGGCGTGGGCGCACTCGGCACGGCGGGCGCCTACGCCGGGTACGCGAGCAGCGTGCCCGCCGACTGGCACGGCCCCCCCTTCGCCCGCGCGGCCACGGCCGGCGTGCTGTACCCGGCGCTGCTGGTGGTGTTCAGCCTCGGGGTGACCGCGCTGTTCGGCAACCTCACCGCCGCCATGGGCCTGCTGACCCCGACCGTCTTCCTGCTCTCGCCGCTGCTCGGCGGTGTGCCCGGAGTGCGCCGGGTGGCCCAGTTCCTCCCCGACCGGGCCGGCCAGTACGCGCTGCACTACGCCGACGACCCGCAGCTGGTGTACGGGCACTGGACCGGGCTGGCGATCATGGCGTTCTGGACGGCGCTGGCCGCGTACGGCGGGCTGCGGGCGATGCGGGAGCGGTCCAAGTGACCCTGAGCGGAGGAGAGATGAGGAGGAGCCTCGGCAACGCGCTGCGCGCCGAACGGATCAAGTTCAGCACGCTGTGCTCACAGTGGGCGGCACCGCTGACCGCCGTGGCGCTGACCGTCGGTGTCACCGCGGCCGTGAGCGCCGCCGAGGGGGCGCCGGCGTCGGACTCCGGCAAGGACCCGGCCAACATGATCTACTACGGCCTGTTGTTCGGCCACGTCGCCGTGGCCTGCCTCGGGATCCTGCTGATCGGGCAGGAGTTCAACACCCGGATGATCGGCACCTCGCTCACCGCCGTCCCCCGACGCGGTCGGCTCTACGGGGCCAAGGTCGCACTCGGCGCCGGACTGGGCCTGCTGGTGGGACTGGCCTCGACGGCGGGCTGCTTCCTCACCGTGAATGCCACCGTCGGCCTGGACTTCTCCACTCCCGGCCTGACCCGCAGCTTCCTGGCCGGTGTGCTCTACCACCCGATGATGGTGCTGATCTGCCTCGGACTGACCGCGATGCTGGGCAACTTCAGCGCGGCGCTCGGTCTGCTCACCCCGATGGTGTTCCTGGGTACCACCTGGCTGGCCGCGATCCCCGGCGTGCGCGAGGCCGGCCAGTTCCTGCCCGACCGGGCCGGCCTCTACGCGATGCGCACCCAGACGGAGTCCGGGATCCACTACGGCCACTGGACGGGCCTGCTGATCATGGCGCTCTGGACGGCTACGGCGGTGTTGGGGGGCTTCCGGGCGATGCGGCGCTATCAGGCCTCGGGCGAGTAGCGGGCGAGCCGGGGGCGGGGCGGGGCGGGAAGTCAACGGACGCGGACAGATAACAGATTTCGTAATCTGTCATCTGTCTGCTGTCATCTGTTATCCGTCAGCTGTTCGCTGTTCCCTGTTCGCCGTCAGCAGCCCGGCCGTCACCGCAGCGCCGGGTGCTCCGCGATCACCGTGCAGCTGCCGGGTGCGATCTCCGTGAAGCCCGCGTCCTGGACCACCGGCAGCCCGCTGCGGACCAGCTCCTCCCACGCCTCCGGCGCAGCCGTGCGGACCGCGAGCGCGAAGTCCGACTCCGCCCACTCCTTGCGCTGCGCCGCGTCCAGCCGCCACCAGGCGAGCTGCGCCGCATGCCCGGTCTGGGCCATCGTCTTACCCGCGCTCATCTCCAGTTCCGGGTTGAGCCACAGCACCGGCACCCCCGGCCCGGGCGCGCCGACCTCGGCGGTCTCCTCCAGGTCCGTCCCGGAGACCTGAAGCTTGGCCAGGTCCTTCGGCCAGCCGTCCAGCGGGATCGGCGGGAACACCCGCACCTCCGCCTCCCGCCCCCGCACCGTGATGCCCGGCAGCTCCCCGGCCCGACGCCACTCCCCGCCGCGAGCCCGTCGGACCACCTTGCGGATCCGGGCGTCCTCCCAGGCCGCGACCCGCTCCGCCCACTCGCCGTCCACCTCGGTCACCCGGGGATCGGCGAGCAGCGTCAGCACCGCCCGCGCCGAGGTCTCCAGCCCGTCCGTCCGTCCGGGCGGCGCGACCCGCTCCAGGCGGACGACCAGCGGCAGCACGTACTGGGGCAGCGCGTCGCGGTCCGCGGGGTCGGGAACGCCATCGGGGGCGGAAGCGGCTGCCGGGGCATCGAACGGAGAAGTCACCCGTCCAGCATGCCAGCCCCGCCCCCACCGGCCCGGTCCACCCCCGGCCCACCGCCCGTTAACCCCGGGTCCGCTCCGCTCAGTCCGCTCTCCACACCGCCTGCCCCCCGCCGACGGCCGGGCTCAGCGCAGCCGCTGCCGCAGCTCGTCCACCGCCGACCGGATCCCCGCGCCGTACGCGTCCTCCGGCAGGGCATCCAGGCTGCGCACCGCCCGTTCGAGCTGCTCGCGCGCGAGGTCGGGCTCACCGAGCTTGAGGTGGTCGGAGGCCAGGTTGAGGTGCAGCGAGGGGTAGAACGCCCGCACCTGGAGGGCCGACTCGTACGTCGCGGCGCGCTCGGCGGTCAGCGAGTCGGCCGCCGCGAGGGCCCGCCGGTCCCATTCCAACTCGGCCCGGGGGTCGTCCTGCAAGTCGGCCAGATAGTGCGCCAGGACGCAGCGGTGGAAGACGTCCCGTTCCCCCAGCTCCTCCCACAGGGCCTCGAAACTGGCCCGCGCCTCGGCGGTCCGCCCGCGCTGCGCCGCCCGCACACCGTCCAGCCCGAGCTCGATCCGCCCGAGCGCCAGCTCCTCCGGACCCGGCTCCCCCGGCTCCCCCGGCTCCCCCGGCTCCGCCGACCTCCCCAGCTCTCCCCGGGGCATACCTCTCACACCAGACACATCGGACATGCCCGCAGCCTAGCCGCCCACCCGCCACCCCGCCCGGACAGCGAGCCGCCGCATGAGCCGACGCCCGCTCAGCGCCGGTACCCGCGCTGCGGATCCCGCTCCTCCGCGTCCTCGTACATCAGGAACCACCCCTCGGGATGCGTGGCCGCCAGCAACAGCTCCGTCCGCTGCTCCGCACCGAGTTCCGGGTCCCCGTCGTCCGGCCCGTACACGCCGAACAGCTCGTCGTGGCAGCCGTCCCAGTCGTAGTCGTACAGGTCGGCCGGCAGGTCGCCCATCATGTCGGCCACCGACTCCGGCTGGGAGCCGAGCAGTGTCCGGGCGTCCACCAGCGCCATCCGCAGCGCGATCTCCTCCGCCAGGCAGCGTGGCAGCGGCCACTCGCCGAGGGCGAGGTCGTCGGCCAGGTCGTCGAAGGCGCGGGCCATCGCACGCCGCCAGCCCCGGTGGAGCCGCCAGGTGCGCTGGGGCAGCCGGGCGAAGACCGTCCAGTCCACGTCCTCGCCGTCGACCACGGGTTCGTCCCCGTGTTCGTCGAGGTCGTCGTAGGCGGCGTCGGCCAGGCCGAGCAGCTGGGCGTGCAGCAGGCAGGCGGTGCGCGGGGTGAGCGTCCAGTCCGCGCCCGCGCCACCGTCCTCGTCCTCGCCGTCCAGCGGGAACAGTTCGGCGAAGTCCGGCGTGAAGTCCTCGGTGACGCTGATCTCCAGGGTGCCGCCGATCGCCTCGACCCCGGGGACCGCGGCGACCAGCCGGTCGGGGTGCAGCAGCGCTCCGAGCGCCGCATTGGCGTCCTCGGCGACCTCGCGCAGCAGTTCACGGCGCTGGCCCGCCGGGTCGATGCCCTCGAAGTCCAGTTCCTCGACGGCCCTGATCGCGGCCGCGCGCAGCGCCGGCCAGTCGGTGATCCGCAGGCCCAGCACCACGGTCGCCTCGATCTCCGGCGCGCCGGAGTACTCCGCCGCGCCCGGCCCCTGCGGATGATCGCTTCGCTCGCCCATGGGGCTACGGTACGGCTTTTCCGCCGCCCGATCACCGGTCCGGACCAGCTTGCGGAGACCTTCTCGGCCACCTCCCCGCCGTGCCTCTGTCACTCGGACGCACCACCCCGGCAGGATGAGCCCCATGGCTGACATCAACGAGCACGGCGGCGGGCAGGGCCCGAACGCCGACGTCCTGGTCGTGACTACCAACGACATCCCCGGTTTCCGGGTCGACCACGTGATCGGTGAGGTCTTCGGACTGACCGTCCGCAGCCGGCACATCGGCAGCCAGATCGGCGCCGGGCTGAAGTCCCTGATCGGCGGTGAACTGCGCGGTCTGACGAAGACCCTGGTCGAGAGCCGCAACGAGGCGATGCAGCGGCTGATCGAGCAGACCAGGGCGCGCGGCGGCAACGCCGTCCTGATGATGCGCTTCGACGTCACCGACGCTGCCGACGTCGGCACCGAGGTGTGCGCGTACGGCACCGCCGCGGTGATCTCCCCGATCGGCTGAGGCCTCCGCGCCTCCCGCCTCCCGCCTCCCGCCTCCCGCCCGTTTTTCCTCGCGCCGGAGCCCGGCCCGTCACGGGAACAGCCGTCCGTCCCGCCATGTTTCATGAGCGTGACTGTTTACGGTGCAACCAACGACGGACAACGCCGCGTGGACGTCCTGGTGGTCGGCGCCGGGCAAGCGGGCCTCTCCGCCGCCTACCACCTCCGCCGCCGCGGCTTCGCCCCCTACCGGGAGGGAGTCGACGGCGGCTTCGTCGTGCTCGACGCCGACGCCACCCCCGGCGGCGCGTGGGCGCACCGCTCACCGTCACTGCGGATGGCCACCGTCCACGGCTTCCACAACCTCCCGGACGCCGAGCTCCCGACGCCCGACCCCGAGGCCCGCGCGCGCGAGGTGGTGCCGGGGTACTTCACGGCGTACGAGGTCCGGCACGCGCTCCCGGTCGTACGCCCGGTCACAGTCCGCGCCGTACGCGCCGAGTCCGAGTGGCCCGATTCCCGGCTGCTGGTCGAGACCGACCACGGCACGTGGTCCGCCCGCGCGCTGATCAACGCCACCGGTACCTGGACCCGCCCGTTCCTCCCGCACTACCCGGGTCACTTCGCGGGCCGTCAGCTGCACTACGCCGAGTACCGCGGCCCCGAGGAGTTCACCGGGAAGCGCGTCCTGGTGGTGGGCGGCGGCGCCTCGGCGATCCAGGTGCTGTCGGAGGTGGCGGCGGTCGGCGAGACGCTCTGGGTCACCCGCTCGGAACCCGTCCACCACGAGGGCCCGTTCACCCCCGAATACGGTCGCGCGGTGGTCGCCAAGGTCGAGGAACGGGTCCGTCAGGGACTACCGGTGCGCAGCGTGGTGAGCGTGACCGGCCTCGGCCCCTCCGTCGCCTACCGCCGTGCCCAGGAGCTGGGTGCGCTGCACCGCCAGCCGATGTTCGACCGGCTCACCGAGCACGGGGTGGCCTGGGGCGACGAGGAGTCGGCGGTGGACGCGATCGTCTGGGCGACCGGCTTCCGCCCCGAGGTGGGCCACCTCGCCCCGCTCGGCCTGCGCTCCCCCGGCGGGGGCATCGCGCTCACCGGCACCCGCGCCACCGCCGACCCGCGCGTCCACCTGGTCGGCTACGGCCCGTCCGCCAGCACCATCGGTGCCAACCGGGCCGGCCGCGCCGCCGTCAACGACCTGGTCAAGCTGCTCGGGGACCCGGCGAAGGGAACTGCGGCGGGAACCGCGGCGGGAACGGCGAAGGCGACAGCGAAGGGGACCGCGAACGAGCCCGCCGAGGAGCACGCCCAGGTCCCCGCCGCCGTCTGAACCCCGGGGCTCAGCGGTCGTAGTCGACCGTGACCCGGTCGGTGAGCGGGCGGGCCTGGCAGGTGAGGACGTAGCCGGCCGCCAGTTCCTTCTCCTCCAGCGCGAAGTTGCGGCGCATCTCCACCTCGCCCTCGGTGACCTGGGCCCGGCAGGTGCCACAGACCCCGCC
The DNA here is from genome assembly GCF_044329365.1 of Kitasatospora sp. NPDC017646. Lineage (NCBI taxonomy): Bacteria > Bacillati > Actinomycetota > Actinomycetes > Kitasatosporales > Streptomycetaceae > Kitasatospora > Kitasatospora sp. NPDC017646. The sequence continues at coordinate 304,165 of NZ_JBIRJC010000003.1, forward strand.
CTTGCAGGCGAACGGCAGATCGGGGCGGGAGCGCTGGGCGCCGTCCAGGATGGAGCGGTCGCGCGGGAGGGTCAGGGTGCTGCCGCGCCCGTCGAGGACGACGGTGACCTCGCTGCGCTCGCCGGGTGCGCCTTCGGAGTCGCCGTCCGCGCGGTCCCAGTCCTCGTCGCGCTCGACGAGCGGCTCGTCCTCGGCGTGGAACAGCTCCTGGTGCACCCGCTCGGCCGGCACCTCCAGTTCGGCGAGCAGGTCCTTCGCCCCGGCAACCATGCCGAACGGGCCGCACAGCCACCAGTGCCCGACCCCGCCGACGTCCACCAGGGCGGTCAGCAGGGCACGGACCCGTTCGGGGTCGAGCCGTCCGCTGAGCAGTTCGGCATCCCTGGTCTCCCGGGAGAGCACGTGCACCAGCTGGAACCGGCCGAGGTAGCGGTCCTTGAGGTCGGCCAGCTCGTCCGCGAACATCACGGTGTCGCTGCGCCGGTTGCCGTAGAGCAGGGTGACGGTGGAGCGGCGGTCGGCGGCCAGCACCGAGGCGGCGATCGACAGCATCGGGGTGATGCCGGATCCGGCCGCGAGCAGCACGTGGTCGGCGGGGACGCCGAGTTCGGGGGTGAACAGGCCGGACGGGGTCAGCACCTCGACCTCCTCGCCGGGCCGGGCCTCGCGCACCAGCCAGCGCGAGAACAGCCCGCCGGGCACCTCGCGGACGGCGATCCGCAGCGGCCCGCCGACGGGGGCGCAGATCGAGTACGAGCGGCGCTCGTCGACGCCGTCCACCACCTTGCGCAGGGTCAGGGTCTGCCCGGGCCGGAACGCGTACGCGGCCGCCAGGCCGTCCGGCACCGCGAAGGTCACCGCCACCGCGTCCTCGCACAGCCGCTCCACCCGGTCGATCCGCAACGAGTGGAAGGTCGGGCGGCGGGCCGGGCGGACGGCATCCGCGGACGACGCGGGACCGGTGGCCGCGGGATCGGTGGAAGCCGCGGAAGCGGCCGACGAGGCGGCGGAGGCGGGCGAGGCGGCAGCGGGCGAAGCGGCGGGCATTCTCAGATCTCCTTGACGCGTTCGAACGGCTCGCGGCAGGCGCGGCAGCGCCAGAGCGCCTTGCAGGCGGTGGAGCCGAAGCGGGACAGCTCCTCGGTGTCGGTGCCGCCGCAGTGCGGGCAGGGCACGGGGGCCACGGCTCCCGTGCGGGTGGGGCCGAGGGTGAGCGGGACCGGCCCGAGGGCCGACGCGACGGCCGAGGTCGGACGCGGCGGGGCGATGCCCGCCTCGGCGAGCTTGCGGCGGCCCTCGGCGGTGATCAGGTCGGTGGACCACGGCGGGTCCAGCCGTAGCCGCACCCGGACGTCCGGGTACCCGGCGGCACGCAGCCGGCGGTCGACGTCGGCGGCCATCTCGGCGACGGCCGGGCAGCCCGAGTAGGTCGGGGTCAGCCAGGCGGTGACCGTGCCGCTGCCGCCGTCCACCTCGACCTCGGCCAGTACGCCCAGGTCAGCCAGGGTGAGCATGGGCAGCTCGGGGTCCGGGACGGCCGCGGCGACCGACCAGGCCAGGTCTCGGACGGTGCCGACGGTGCCGACGGCCCCCGTGGTGCCGGTCACCACGTCGCCCCCGGGTGGGCCCGGGCCACCACCTGCAGTTCGGCGAGCAGCGGGCCGAGCGCCTCGGTGTGCACGCCGTCCCGGCCGGCCCGGCCCAGCACGGTGGCCAGCGGCGGGACGTCCGGCACGGTCAGCCCGGCCTCGGCGATCACGGCGGCCAGCTCGCGCAGCACCGGTTCGCGCAGCTGCGCCGGGTCGACGCCGGCCCGCAGCTCCACGGGGTGCGCGGTGAACAGTTCCTCCAGCAGCGGCCAGACCGCGTCCAGGCCGGCCTGCATCCGCTCCGCCGAGTACGACGTGCCGTCGCCGAGCCGCAGCGTCCAGGCGGTGGCGTACTCGCGGTGGTACGCCAGCTCCTTGACGCCCCGGGCGGCGACCGCCGCCAGCACCGGGTCGGGGTGCGCGGCCAGCGCCTCGTACAGCGCGCCGCGGGCGGTCGAGAACAGCAGCAGGCGGGCGACCGAGTACGCGAAGTCGCCGTTCGGTGTCTCCACCATGCGGACGTTGCGGAACTCGTGTTCCTCCCGCCAGTACGCCAGGTCGTCCTCGGTGCGGCCGGAACCGTCCGCCTGACCGGCCCGGGTGAGCAGCAGCCGGGCCTGGCCGAGCAGGTCGAGGCCGAGGTTGGCGAGCGCGACCTCCTCCTCCAGCTCGGGCGCCCGGGTGCACCACTCGATCAGCCGCTGGGCCAGCACGAGGGCGTCGTCGCCGAGCATCTGGCAGTAGGCGGCGAGGTCGTCGCCGGCCAGGCCGGCGGGCAGAGCGGTGTCCACGCCGAGCAGCGGGTCGGCGAAGCCCGTCCCGTACGCCCAGCGGCCCTCGCCCTCGGGGCCGGGGGTGGCTCCGGCGAGGCTCAGGTAGACGTGGTCGTCCTCGGTGGTGGACGTGGTGTGGTCGTGCACGGTGGCTCCCCCGTCAGATGTGCGGGACATCCTCGGGGATGTCGTAGAAGGTCGGGTGGCGGTAGACCTTGTCACCGCTGGGCTCGAAGAACGGGTCGCGCTCGTCCGGGGTGGAGGCGGTGATGGCGTCGGAGCGGACCACCCAGAGGCTGACGCCCTCGTTGCGGCGGGTGTACAGGTCACGGGCGGCGAGCAGGGCCATCCGGTCGTCGGAGGCGTGCAGCGAGCCGACGTGGACGTGGTTCAGGCCGCGCCGGGGGCGGACGAACACCTCGTACAGCGGCCAGCCGGCCTTGGACTCGGTCACGTTCAGTTCTCCTGTTCGGGGGTGTGCCGCCCGGCGGGCGCGGCTTGTTCGGCGGCGCGCTTGGCGGCGTAGGCGACGGCCGCCTCGCGCACCCAGGCGCCGTCCTCGTGGGCGGCCCGGCGGCGGTCCACCCGCTGGGCGTTGCACGGGCCCTGGCCGTGGATGACCCTGGTCAGCTCGGACCAGTCCGGCTCGCCGAAGTCCCAGCCGCCGCGCTCCTCGTTCCAGCGCAGCTCGGGGTCGGGGAGGGTGACGCCCAGGTGCTCGGCCTGCGGGACGGTCATGTCGACGAAGCGCTGGCGGAGCTCGTCGTTGGTGTGGCGCTTGATCCGCCAGGCCATCGAGCGGGCGGTGTTCGGCGAGTCGGCGTCCGAGGGGCCGAACATCATCAGCGACGGCCACCACCAGCGGTCGACCGCGTCCTGGACCATCCGGCGCTGGGCCTCGGTGCCGCGCATCAGGGTCATCAGGAGTTCGTAGCCCTGCCGCTGGTGGAAGGACTCCTCCTTGCAGATCCGCACCATCGCGCGGGCGTACGGGCCGTAGCTGCAGCGGCAGAGCGGGACCTGGTTGCAGATCGCGGCGCCGTCCACCAGCCAGCCGATCACGCCGACGTCGGCGAAGGTGAGGGTGGGGTAGTTGAAGATCGAGGAGTACTTCTGGCGGCCGCTGATCAGCTTCTCGGTGAGCTCCGCGCGGTCGACGCCGAGGGTCTCGGCGGCCGCGTAGAGGTAGAGGCCGTGGCCCGCCTCGTCCTGGGCCTTGGCCAGCAGGATGGCCTTGCGCCGCAGCGAGGGGGCCCGGGTGAGCCAGTTACCCTCGGGCTGCATGCCGATGATCTCGGAGTGGGCGTGCTGGGCGATCTGGCGGATCAGGGTGGCCCGGTAGGCATCGGGCATCCAGTCCCTGGGCTCGATCCGCTGCTCTGCGGCGATCACCGCGTCGAACCGGTCCTCCGGCGTCTGCGCCGGGACCGCCTCGGCCACCTCTGCTGTCACCACGGTCCCCTCTCGTGTTCCTGCTGGATCTGCCCGCGCTGGCGCCGGGGCACCAACCGACTGACCGTTCGGTCGGTACCATTCTGCGCGGCGGGGCGGAGGGATGGCAAGGGAGTGGGGAAAACGGATAACAGCTGACAGAAACTGAAATCTGTCAGCTGTTATCCGTTGGCTGTTATCTGTCTTCTGTTATCTGTCAGCCGTCAGCCGTCAGCCACCTTCCGTCAGCCTCCGACCCGCCGGCCGCCTCGGCTCATCCCTCCCCGCGGTCCCGAAGCCGGGGCAGTGGAACGGCCAGCAGTGCCGCCAGCAGGGCGATCCGCGGAGCGAGCTGGTCCAGCCGGATGTACTCGTGCCGGGCGTGCGCACCGGCACCCACCGCGCCGAAGCCGTCCAGCGTCGGCAGGCCGCGCGACCCGGGCAGGTTGGTGTCCCCGGCCCCGCCCGCCGGGGCGCCGTCCAGTTGCTGCCCGAGCACCGCGGCGAGCGAACGCACGTGCCGCAGCAGCGGATTGCCCGTCCGCTCGGGCCAGGCCGGTCGACTGGACAGCACCTCCGTACGCACCCGCGCACCCGGCCGCAGCGCGGTCAGTCGGGCGAGGTTGTCCAACGTGCGGCGCTGCGCCTCGACGGTGGAGAATCGCAGGCCGAGTTCGGCCTCGGCCCGCCCGGCGATCACGTTGGCCCGCGAACCACCGCTGATCCGACCGGCGTTGAGCTCTGTGCCGGGCTGTCCCGCGAGGCCGCGGACGAGCACCAGCTGGTCGACCAGCTCGTCCACCGCCGACACCCCGTCGTGGGCGTCGTTGCCCGCGTGAGCCTCCCGCCCGGTGACGGTGAGGCGCACCCGGGTGCTGCCGCGCCGCGCGGTCTTCAGCCGCCCGTCCGGATGCGGCGGCTCCAGCCCCAGGACCGCTGCCGCACCGCGCAGTTGGCGCTCGACCAGGCGGCGCCCGTCCGGACTGCCGACCTCCTCATCGGACACCACGACCAGCCGCACGGTGCGGTGCGGCCGCTGCCCCAAGTCCGCGAGCAGCGCCAACGCGCCCTCCAGGACGGCGAGTCCGCCCTTCATGTCGACCACTCCGGGCCCGGTGAGCCGCCCGTCCTGCTCGGCCACCGGCCAGTCCGCCAGGGTACCGACCGGCCAGACGGTGTCGTGGTGGCCGACGACCAGCAGGTGTGGCAGGGACTCGTCCCGGCCCTGCCACTCGATCACCAGGTGGTCACCGGCCGGCCCTGGTTCGCGGCGGGCGGTGGCCCCGGTGGCACGGAAACCGGCGGCCAACTCCTCGGCGAGAGCGTCGAGTCGGGGTGCGTCGCCGCTCGGCGACTCGATCCGGGCCAGGTCCGCGCAGCGCCGCCGGACGGCACCCGCGAGGGTACGGGCCCGCGCGCTCAGCGCCTGCGGCAGCCCGGGCAGCGCGGCGGTGGTACCGGAGGTGACGGCGCCCGCGGCAGCGGTGGTAACGGAGTTGGCAGGACCGGCAGCATGACTGGCAGCGGGGCCGGCCGTGGCAACCAGGGCTTCACCGTCGGCGGCGGCCGCAACCGCGACGGGTGCGCGGTCGGGTTCCGCGGCGGCACCCGGCGTGGCCGGCGACCCGACGATATGGGGACTCAACGCTCGCCTCCGCGGCCGCAGCCGGTATTCAGCGGCCGGACCGGCCGACCGATCCCGCCCGGGTACCAGGCCCGACCGGACCGCACCCGTCGGCCCGGAGGCCGGACGGCCCGTCGGAACGGCCCGTCTGGCCCAAGTGCGGTGGAACGGCTGGGCGGCGTGCTTGGCATTGCGTCCTCCTCGCTCGATCCGGTGCCCCGGTCCGCCCGGAGCCCCGTGCACGGCGGCTTCCTCGCGGCGGGCGCAGTGCCGGACCGCCGCAGGGAAGCCGAGATGTGAGCCTAGAAGAACCGTTCGGTTCCCTGCGAGGTGGCCCTGTTCCCAGCGTGCCGGTACGGGCCCCGGCCTCGGTCGCCCGTCGGAGGAAGCGGCGGGCGCTCGGCGCGCGGGCCAGGATCGGCGCGCGGGCGCGGTCGCCGGATCACGCCCATCTCCACCATGGACCCGCGGCCCGGGTTCGGCAGCGCAAACCGGCAAGGCACGGCATTTCCACGCCGGATGGGTGACAACGGCCTCAACGGGCAGTACCAACCGGAGGCACGCGACGGCTCAGGGAAGCCCGCGGCGCGGCCCGAACCGACCTCCGGGAAACATCCGCGTGAACGCCGTCCCACGCTGCGCCCCGCCCTGCCCTCGCGAGCGCCCGTCGTCAGGCGCCGTCCCCGACCAGCCCCGCATCGCGCGCGAGCAGCGCGGCCTGGACCCGGTTGGCCACCTCGAGCGCCGACGAGTTCGCGCAAGCACGTCGCTCTCGCGCGGGGTGAGCCCGGCGATCCGGCGCCGGGCGGCCACCGCCCGGGGCGCGCCGACCCGGTGGTACCGGTCGATCAGCCGCCGCGCGGCCGAGGGGTGCAGCATCCCCTGCCCGGAGGCGACCACGTGCACGGCCCGGGCGGTCTCGGCGGGCGGAGTGTCCTTGAGCAGGAAGCCGTCGGCCCCGGCGGCGAGCGCCTGGTACACGTACTCGTCCAGGTCGAAGGTGGTGAGCGCGATCACCCGCGGGCCGTCGGGGAGTTTGCGCAGGCGCCGGGTGGCTGCGATTCCGTCGAGCCCGGGCATCCGGATGTCCATCAGCACGACGTCGATCCGGCGGCCGCGGGCGAGCTCGACGGCCTGCAGACCGTCGGCGGCCTCGGCCACCACGGTCAGCGCCGGGTCCTGGGCGAGGAGGTCGACCAGCCCGAGGCGCACCAGCGCATCGTCGTCGACCACCATCGTGCGGATCATGCGGCGTCCTCCGGGTGCGGGGGCTCCGGGTGCGGGGGCAGTGGAGGCGGGGGCTCCGGGTGCGGGGACGGTTGAGGCGGGGGCTGCGGGCGGGCCGGCGCGGGCCGCCGGGCGGAGAGTCGGAAGCCACCGGCGCCGTCCGGGCCCGCGTCCAGGTGTCCTCCGAGCGCACCGACCCGTTCGCCGAGCCCCACCAGCCCGTATCCGCCGCCCGCGCCCGGCCCGTTGGGCGGGACCTCACCGGGGCCGTTGCGGACCTCGACGGTGGTCGCCGGCGTGCCGTAGCCGACCCGGACGGTGACGCGCGCGGTGTGCACGTGCTTGCGGGCGTTGGTCAGCGCCTCCTGCACGACCCGGTGGACGGCGAGCCGGTGGGTGGTGGGTACGGCCTCCGGGTCGCCGGTGAGGGCGAGTTCCACCTGCTGCCCGGCCTGGTTCGCCTCGCCGACCAGGTCGGTGAGGTCGCGCAGGGCGGGGCGCCGGAACGCGTGCCGGACGGGCGGCGACGGGTCCGGCGAGCACGTGACCGGCGGCCATGGAACCGGCGGCCATGGAACCGGCGGGAACGGGCGGTTCAGCCTCGACGACGGACCGCTCCGGCGGATCGGCCCGCAGGGCGCCCAGGACGTCGCGCAGGTCGTCGAGCGACCGCGCGGCGGTGGTGCGCAGCAGTTCGAGCCGATGGGTGAGCCGATCCTGGTCGGCAAGGACCGTACCTGCCCGGGCCTGGTCGCGCAGCACTCCGGCGTGCAGCACCAGCAGGCTCAGCCGGTGGGCCAGCACGTCGTGCATCTCCCGGGCGATCCGGGCACGTTCGGCGGACCACGCCTGCTCCGCCCGCAACTCTCGTTCCCGGCGCGGGGTCTCGACCTGCTCGGACAGCGCGCGGATCAGCATCCGGCGGCCGTTCAGCCACAGGCCGAAGGACAACACGGCCGTTTGAAGCAGGAGTTGGGAGCCGACGGTGCCCGCCCAGGGCCAAGGAATCGGCCCGGGCCGCGCTGACCAGCACGATGACCGCGCCTGCGGTCACCGCCGGACCGGTCCGACCCAGGGAGGCGAGGTGGGCGGCGCCGAACAGGCCGGGAAAGGCCCGGTTGAACAGACTGCTCGTGAGCACCGGCAGGACGGCCGAGGTGGCCGGGTAACGACGGGCGAACAGCAGCGAGAGCGCGGCGAGCCCGGCCACCACGGTCCGGTACGGGCGCAGCGGGCCATCGGCGTGCAGCCACTGGAAGGCACCCTCCTCGATGGTGAGCAGGAGGATGCCGAGCAGCAGCAGACTATCGAGCCAGGACCGACCGTCCGGGCCGTACCAGCCGAGCAGGCCTGTGCGCATCCAGCTTCTCCCGTCCGCTCCACCCTGCCCGCTGGCGCCAGTTCGCGTCCATGCGTGCCAGTTCGCGTCCGTGCCCGCCCCTTCACGTCCGTTCGCTCGATGCTACGGGCGGGCACCGGCCCGCTGCCCCCTCCTACCGGGTAGCCACACCCTCGACTTTCGTCGGGGGTCGGCGCTGCTCACCGGCCGATTCAGGCGCGCCGCGGCCTCCCTAGCGTCGATGACATGACAGCCGAACAGCTCCACTCCGCAGCCGACTCCCCTCCACGGCACCACAGTTCGCACGTTCCGCCGAACGGCGGGGACCGCCTGCTGTTCCTGGCCGAGGCGCTGCGCGCCTTCCACGACACCGGCGCCCTGGCGCCGAGCGGGCCCGATCTGGTGAACGCGCTGGTGGTACCGGCCACCAGTCGCCCGAACCGGCCGATCTCCGTGCTGGAGGTCGGCACCGGGACGGGCGTGGTGACCCGCCGGCTGGCCCGGGTGCTGCGCCCTGGCGACCGGCTGCACGTGGTCGAGGCGAACCCGCGGTTCACCGACCGGCTGCGCGAGGATCCGGTCCTCGCCGCACGCCACCCGGGAATCGGACTGCGACTGTCGGCGTGCCGGGTGGAGGAGTTGCCGGAGGCCGTCGAAGGCGTGGACCAGGACGGTGAGCGCGGCGGCGGGCGGTACGACGTGATCGTGACCGGGCTGCCGTTCACCAACTTCGAGCCGGCCCTGGTCCGGAACGTCCTTGACCTCCACCTGCGGCTGCCGACCCCCCGGGGGGCGAGCTGACCTACTTCGGCTACCTCGGCACCACGACGGCTCGCACGCTCACCTCGGGGCCCCGCCGGGGCGCCCGCCACCGGGCATTGGTGCGACTGCTGCACCACTTCGAGGCGGCGTACGGGCTGGACGAGCGCACGGTGTGGCGCAACCTGCCGCCCGCCCGCGCCCATCTGCTGCGCTCACCGGAGCCGTCCGCCTGACGGAAGCCACTCCCAGTCGCAGCAGCCGCCCCCGGTGGCAGCAACCACAACTGACCCGGAACGGCCCCGGCGAAGGAAGCCGCCCCGCCAAGGATCCGGTGCGAACAAATGACAAAAGACAGCGAACAGATTTTGAAATCTGTTCGCTGTCGTGCCATAGTGAGACCCGGGTCACACCGCCCCCGCCACCCCGGCGCCGCACCCGCCCCTGGAGCTCCCATGGCCTCGACCACCCGCCCCGTCCAGCGCCGCCTCGGCGCCTCCGGACCGGTTACCTCCGCCCTCGGCCTCGGCTGCATGGGCATGTCCGACCTCTACGGCCCTGCCGACGAGGCCGAGAGCATCGCCACCATCCACGCCGCGCTCGACGCCGGAGTCACCCTCCTCGACACCGGCGACTTCTACGGCATGGGCCACAACGAACTGCTGATCCACGAGGCCCTGCGCGGCCGCGACCGCGAGAACGTGCAGATCAGCGTGAAGTTCGGCGCCCAGCGCGGCCCGGACGGCCAGTGGCTCGGCTACGACACCAGCCCGGCCGCCACCAAGAGCGCGCTCACCTACACCCTTCGCCGGCTGCGCACCGACCACGTCGACGTCTACCGGCCGGCCCGCCTCGACCCGAAGGTCCCGATCGAGGAGACCGTCGGCGCCATCGCGGACCTGGTGAAGGCCGGTTACGTCCGCCACATCGGGCTGTCCGAGGTCGGTGCCGACACGCTGCGCCGCGCCGCCGCCGTCCACCCGATCAGCGACCTGCAGATCGAGTACTCGCTGCTCACCCGCTCGATCGAGGCGGCCATCCTGCCCACCGCCCGCGAACTCGGCATCGGCATCACCGCGTACGGCGTGCTCTCGCGCGGCCTGCTCAGCGGCCACTGGGACCCGGACCGCCCGCTCGCCGGCACCGACTTCCGCGGCGACAGCCCCCGCTTCCAGGGCGACAACCTGGCCCACAACCTCGCACTGGTCGAGGCGCTGCGCGCGGTCGCCGACGCGAAGGGGGCCAGCGTCGCCCAGGTCGCCATCGCCTGGGTGTCCTCGCGCGGCGAGGACATCGTCCCGCTGGTCGGCGCCCGCCGCCGGAACCGGCTGGCCGAGGCCCTCGGCTCGCTGGACGTCACCCTGACCCCGGCCGACCTCACCGCCATCGAGGCCGCCGTCCCCGCCGGCGCCGCAGCAGGCGACCGGTACGCTGCCGCGCAGATGGCGCGCCTGGACAGCGAACGCTGACCGAGCCCACGCTGACCAGCGGAAACCCTCCGCGCCACCCGACCGCACGACCCTAAGGACGGCCCCCGTGACCACGGACACCGCACTCACCGCCGAGCAGATCCTGATCGCGGCGGAGGAAGTCCTCCGGCGGTTCGGCCCGGCCAAGGCCACCGTCGTGGACGTCGCCCGGGAACTCGGCGTCAGCCACAGCAGCGTCTACCGCCACTTCCCCAGCAAGGCGGCCCTGCGCGAGGCGGTCACCCAGCGCTGGCTCGACCAGGCGCACTTCGAGCTGAAGGCCGTCATGAACAACGCCGGCAGCGCCACCGAGCGCCTCGAACGCTGGCTGACCACGCTGTTCGCGGCCAAGCGGAAGAAGGCGCTGGACGACCCGGAGCTGTTCGCCACCTACATGGTGCTCGTCGAGGAGAACAGCAGTACCGTCGACGCGCACATCGACACGCTGGTCAGGCAGATCGCCGAGATCTTCCAGGACGGCGTGGACGCCAAGGAGTTCAAGCTCGCCCACATCCTCACCACCGCCCGCGCGGTCTTCGACGCCACCGCCCCCTTCCACGATCCCGCCTACGCGTCCACCTGGTCCGAGCCGACCGCGGACGAGCGCTTCAAGGCCGTCTGGAAGCTGGTTCTCGGCGGCCTGAAGGCCAAGTGAGCGGCAGCTGTCGCGGCGGGGCGCCGACGGCCGGAGAGCGTAATCCGGTGGCCGGCGCCCCGGCGTCCCGGGCAGACTGCGCCCACGGTTGATCTCACTTGGAGGATGACATGCGTGCGGCCGGCCCGGTTCTGGACAGCCTGCGGGGGCTCGCGCTCGGCGACGCCTTCGGCGACCGGTGGTTCTCCCTCCCGGTCGACGAGGCGCCCGCCGCCATGGCCGCACGCCTGGTCCGCCCGGCACCCTGGCACTGGACGGACGACACCGCGATGGCCCTGGTCCTCGTCCACCACCTCACCGTCCACGGCGAGGTCCGGCAGGACGCGCTGGCCGGGGAGTTCGCGTCCGAGTACGCCCGCGAGTACCAGCGCAACTACGGTCCGTCGATGCACCGGGTGCTGCGCGGGATCGGCGCCGGCGGGGACTGGCGCGCCATCACCTCGGTCCAGTTCGAAGGCCAGGGCTCGTACGGGAACGGCGCCGCGATGCGGGTCGCCCCGCTGGGCGCCTGGTTCGCCGAGGACTTGGACGAGGTCGCCCGGCAAGCCGAACTCCAGACGCTCACCACCCACTTCCACCCGGAGGCGGTGGCCGGTGCGGTGGCGGTCGCGCTCGCCGCGGCGCTCGCCGTCCGGAGCCGGGCCGGGCGTCCGCCCGGCCGGGCCGAACTACTCACCGAGGTGGCCGACCGGCTGCCGGACAGTGACGTCCGCTCCGGCCTGCGGATCGCCGCCCGGCTGCCGGCGCACACCAGCATCCGGCACGCCGCCACCGTGCTCGGCTCGGGGCTGATGATCTCCGCCCCGGACACCGTCCCGTTCGCCCTCTGGTCCGCCGCCGGGCACCTGGACTCGCTGCCCGAGGCGATCTGGCACACCCTGGACGGCTGGGGCGACATGGACACCACCTGCGCCATCGCCGCCGGCGTGGTCGCCGCCCGCACCGGGCTCACGGACGTCCCGGCCCCCTGGCTCGCCGCCTGCGAGGACCTGCCCGGCTGGGTCGCCGACGTGTAGACGACTCGATGGACCGGAGTACGCCGACGGCCGGCCCCCTCACCCGGGAGACCGGCCCGTCGAACCGTTCAGACGATCCTGTCAGCGGCGCGAGTTGCCGAACAGCAGCCGGTAGACGACCAACAGCACCAGCGCGCCGCCGATCGCGGACACCCAGGTCGGCCCGTCGAAGAAGCGCGCCGTGATCGACCGGTGCATGAAGTGCGACGCGATCCAGCCGCCGACGAAGGAGCCGGCGATCCCGATCCGTAACGAGGCGGCGAAGGTGGTGAAGCGCGCCGCGTCGCCCCGGGGCCGGCGGTGCCGATCAGGATGCGCACGGCCGCAGCATTTCGGCGGGTACCTCCGGTCGGAAGGATGCCGCGCGCGGAGCGGTCGGCTCCGGGTGGCCGGATCGCGCCGCCGGGCCGGGCCGGTCGGAACCGGGCGGGCGGGGGCTGCGTCCTTCGGGGCAGGGCGCGCGCGGGACGGGGCCGCCGTGCCACGGACGGGAGGGATGGGTCGGATGAGCATCATCGCGTGGATCGTGCTGGGTCTGGTGGCCGGAGCCCTGGCCAAGCTGCTGCTGCCCGGGCGGGACCCGGGCGGACTGATCGTGACGACCCGGCCGCCAGGCTGGAGTTCCGCCCACTACCGGTCCACCCCGCTACCGCACCCGTGCCCAGTCCGCCGCCGACCTCGTCACCGAGGACGGCGCGGTCAAGGTCCGGGCTGCGGTGGAGGCCGCGAACAGATGAGGGCGAACGGATGACAGATTTCAACTTCTGTCATCCGTTCGCCCTCATCTGTTGTCCGTTCGCCGTCATCCGTTACCCGTCACCTGTCACCTGTTCGCCGCGCTCCGCCGCCCGAGCCGCAACCCGCTGAGTGCCAGATACACCACCGAGGCCGAGGCGAAGCCGACCGCCCAGCCGTAGTCGGCAAGGGGCTTGAGGAAGGGGATCACGCCGTCCACCGGGAAGGGCCCCTGCTTCGCGCCGTGGTCGTCGACGCCGGAGTACGAGCCTCCGACCGCCAACAAGCCGCCGGCCAGCAGCGCGGTGACCGCCCGCCAGTTCCAGCCTGCCGCGTACCAGTAAGCGCCGAACGGCTGGTAGAGATCGGCCAGTCGCAGCCGGGTGCGGCGCAGCACCCAGTAGTCGGCGATCAGCACCCCGGCGACCGTTCCGAGCAGGCCACCGACCACGCCCAGCCAGACGTAGATGTAGACGTGCGGGTCTGCGGTCAGCTTCCAGGGGAAGATCGCGATCCCGACCACGCCCGTGATCAGTGCCCCGGTGCGGAAGTTGACGAAGCGGGGCACCAGGTTGGTCAGGTCGTAGGCCGGTGAGACCACGTTGGCGGCGATGTTCACCGATAGCGTCGCGACCAGGACGGTCACCAGGGCGAACAGGATGGCCACCGGGCTCTCCATCTTCGCGGCGAGCCTGATCGGGTCCCACACCGGCTCGCCGTACACCGCCTCCGAACCCGAGGTGACCAGCACGGACAGCAGTGCGAAGAGCGTCATCGTCGTCGGCAGGCCGAGCGCCTGGCCGCGGATCTGGGCTCGCTGGCTGCCGCCGAAGCGGGTGAAGTCGGGGATGTTGAGCGCCAGCGTGGACCAGAACCCGATCATCCCCATCAGTGACGGGAAGAAGACCTGCCAGAACCCGCCGCCCCAGCCCAGTTGGGACGGCTGGTCGAGCAACGGCCCCAGCCCGCCCGCCTTGACCCCGATCCACACCAGCAGGGCGAGCGCTCCGACGATGACGAACGGCGCCGCCCAGTTCTCGAAGCGCCGCAGCGCCTCCATCCCCCGGGCGATGATGACCATCTCGACCAGCCAGAACAGCAGGAAGGAGGCCCACTGCGTCCACGGGTAGCCGCCGAACTCCGTCGCCGTGAGCCAGGATCCTCCGAGCAGCTTGCCCGCCAGCAGGAAGATCCCCTCGCCGCCGATCCAGGTCTGGATGCCGAACCAGGCGCAGGCCACGGCCGCCCGTATGAGCGCGGGCAGGTTGGCGCCGCGCAGTCCGAACGAGGCCCGGGCGAACACCGGGAACGGGACGCCGTACTTGGTGCCCGCGTGCCCGGTGAGGAGCATCGGCGCGAGCACGATCAGATTGGCGAGCGCGATGGTCAGCACCGCCTGCTTCCAGTCCATGCCGATCGCGACCAGGCCCGAAGCCAGCGTCCAGGACGGGATGTTGTGGGCCATGCCGACCCAGAGCGCGAGGAAGTTGTAGGTGGTCCACGTGCGCCGCCGCACCGGGACCGGCCGGAGGTCGTCACTGGTGAAACCGTTGGACGGCAACGCCCCCTCGGCCGGGTCGAGTTCGACCCGGCCGTCGGGGTGCTGTCGCTGTCTTCCGCCGCCGGTCGCGGTGTCGGACATGGGCAACTCCCTTCTGCCGCAGTGCGGATCAGAGGTGGGGGATGACGTCCGTTCCGTATGCGTCGATGGTGGCCTCGACCGCGTCGTGCATGGCGTAGACGGCGAACTGGTCCACGCCGAGCGAACGGAGGTCGGCGAGCCGGGCACGCTGGGCCTCCACCGGCCCGATCAGGCAGAAGCGGTCGACGATCTCGTCCGGGACGAAGGCCGTGTCGGGGTTCCCGGCCCGGCCGTGGTGGCTGTAGTCGTAGCCCTGGCGGTCCTTGATGTAGTCGGTGAGCGCCTCGGGCACCAGGTCGGAGTGCTCACCGTAGTGGCTGACCAGGTCGGCGACGTGGTTGCCGACCATCCCGCCGAACCAGCGACACTGCTCGCGGGCGTGGGCGAGCGCGGCGGGCGAGTCGTCCGCGGTGACGTACGCGGGTGCGGCCACGCAGATGGTGACCGAGGCCGGGTCCCGACCCGCCTCGACGGCCGCCCTCCGGACCGCCTTGACCATGTACTCGGTGAGGTACGGGTCGGCCAACTGCAGGATGAAACCGTCCGCCTGACGTCCGGTCAGTGCCAGCGCCTTGGGCCCGTACGCGCCCATCCAGATCGGCAGTGAGGCGCCGGGGCCGACCCACGGCAGGTGCATCTCGGTGCCGTCCACCTCGACGGTGCGTCCTTCGGCCAACTCCTTGACGGCGTGCATGGCTTGGGAGAGCCGGTCGAGGGTGGCGGGGCGGCGTCCGGCGACCCGCATCGCGGAGTCGCCGCGGCCGATCCCGCAGACCGTGCGGTTGCCGTACATGTCGTTGAGCGTGGCGAACAGGGAGGCGGTGACCTCCCAGGTGCGGGTGGACGGGTTGGTGACCATCGGGCCGACGGTCAGTCGCTCGGTCTCGGCGAGGATGCGGCTGTAGATGACGAAGGGCTCCTGCCACAGCACGCAGGAGTCGAAGGTCCAGCCGTGGCTGAACCCGGCCCGCTCGGCGTGGATCATCCGGTCGATGAGCAGGCGGGCGGGCGGGTCGGTCTGCAGGACGAGGCCGATGTCCATGGGTGGCTCCGGGGAGAGGGGTGGGAGGGCAGGCCCGGGGCCGGCACGCACACCGCGTGCCGCGGCCCCGGGTCCGGGTCCGGGAAAGGGGGATCCGACGTGGGAAGCGGATCCGACGCGGGAAAGGGATCCGACGCGGGAGAGGGATCAGGTCAGGTCAGGTACTGGCAGGTGTCGCGGCGCAGGAAGGTGCCGTGCCCGGCCCGGCCGAGCCAGCGGCCGTCGTCCAGCACCACGGTGCCGCGCGAGAGCACCGTCCGCGCCCGGCCGGTGAGTCGGCGGCCCTCGTAGGCCGAGTAGTCCACGTTCATGTGGTGGGTGGCGGCGGAGACGGTCTGCACGGCGGTGGGGTCGTAGACGACGAGGTCGGCGTCCGCGCCCGGCGCGATGGTGCCCTTGCGCGGGTGCAGCCCGAACATCCGGGCCGGGGTGGTGCAGGCGATCTCGACCCAGCGGCGCCGGCTGATGTGCCCGTCCACCACGGCCTGGTGCAGCAGGTCCATCCGGTTCTCCACGCCCGGGAGGCCGTTGGGGATCTTCGAGAAGTCGCCGCGGCCGAGTTCCTTCTGCCCGACGTAGCAGAACGGGCAGTGGTCGGTGGAGACCACCTGGAGGTCGTTGGTGCGCAGACCCCGCCAGAGCGCCTCCTGGTGCTCGCGCGGCCGAAGTGGCGTGCTGCACACGTACTTGGCACCCTCGAAGCCGTCCGCGCCCTGCTCGGCGAGGTTGTCGGTGGAGAGGAAGAGGTACTGCGGACAGGTCTCGCCGAAGACGTTGAGCCCGGTGTCGCGGGCCCGGGCGAGTTCGTCGAGCGCGGAGGCGGCGGAGACGTGAACGACGTAGAGCGGGCTGCCTGCCACCTGGGCGAGCTTGATCGCCCGGTGGGTGGCCTCGGCCTCCAGCAGTTCGCGCCGGACCTCGCCGTGGAAGCGCGGGGCGGTGCGGCCGGCGGCGAGGGCCTGTTCGACCAGGACGTCGATGGCGATGCCGTTCTCGGCGTGCATCATGATCAGCCCGCCGTTGGCCGCCCCGCGCTGCATGGCGCGCAGGATGCGGCCGTCGTCGCTGTAGAAGACGCCGGGGTAGGCCATGAAGAGCTTGAAGGAGGTGGATTCGCCGGAGTCGACCAGCGCGTCCATCTCCTTGAGGACGGCGTCGTTGACGTCCGAGACGATGGTGTGGAAGGCGTAGTCGATCGCGCAGTTGCCCTCGGACTTGGCGTGCCAGGTGTCCAGGCCCTCGCGCAGGGCACCCCCGACGGGCTGGACGGCGAAGTCGACGATGGTGGTGGTGCCGCCCCAGGCGGCGGCGCGGGTGCCGGTCTCGAAGGTGTCGGAGGCCGCGGTGCCGCCGAACGGCAGCTCCATGTGGGTGTGGGCGTCGACGCCGCCCGGGATGACGTAGTGGCCGGTGGCGTCGATGACGGTGTCGGCGGTCCAGGCCTCGGCGGCGGTGCTGCCGGTGGCGGCCAGGGCGGCCACGCGCTCGCCCTCGATCAGGACGTCGGCGTGGAGTTCGTCGGTGGCGGTGATGACGAGGCCGCCGCGGACGACGGTGCGCTGCTGCGGGTCGCGGGTGGTCATCGCGGCGCTCCTCAGGCCTCGGCGAGCGGCCCGTAGGCGTCGGGCCGGCGGTCGCGGTAGAACGCCCACTGCTGGCGGACCTGTTCGATCAGGCCGAGGTCGAGGTCGCGGATGACGAGTTCGTCCTCCTTGTCGGAGGCGACGTCGCCGACGAACTGGCCGCGCGGGTCGACGAAGTAGGAGGTGCCGTAGAAGTCGTTGTCGCCGTACTCCTCGGTGCCGACCCGGTTGATGGCGGCGACGAAGTACTCGTTGGCGACGGCGGCGGCGGGCTGTTCGAGCTGCCACAGGTAGGCGGACAGGCCGCGACTGGTGGCCGAGGGGTTGTAGACGATCTGCGCACCGGCCAGGCCCAGGGCGCGCCACCCCTCGGGGAAGTGCCGGTCGTAGCAGATGTAGACGCCGACCTTGCCGACGGCGGTGTCGAAGACGGGCCAACCGAGGTTGCCGGGCTTGAAGTAGTACTTCTCCCAGAAGCCCTTGACCTGCGGGATGTGGTGCTTGCGGTACTTGCCGAGGTAGCTGCCGTCCGCGTCGATCACCGCGGCGGTGTTGTAGTACACCCCGGTCTGCTCCTCCTCGTAGACCGGCACGACGATCACCAGGCCGAGCTCCCGGGCGAGGTCCTGCATCCGGCGCACGGTCGGGCCGTCCGGGACGGCCTCGGCCCAGCGGTAGTGCTCGGGCTCCTGGACCTGGCAGAAGTACGGGGAGTTGAAGACCTCCTGGAAGCCGATGATCTTCGCGCCCTGGCCGGCGGCCTCGCGGGCGTACCGCTCGTGGAGCGCGATCATGCTCTCCTGGTCGCCGGTCCAGCGGGTCTGGACGAGCGCGGCACGGACGATCTGCGACATGGGTACCTCCGCAACTCCGCGTCCCGGCGCTGAAGCCGGGCCCGCGGTCTGAGGGTTGACGGGGCAGGTCTCACCCTGAGGGTCCGCTCGGGGAACCGCAGGGGTCTACATGATGGGTCTACGTGCGTAGAAAGCGATCTGTAGACGGTAGGCCCGGCCTCGGTGGCCTGACAATACGTTGGCGGAAACGCGTCTCGGGCGATCTCGTCGAGCAGACACGCGGACGGTCCTGGGTGGGATGAAACGCTCATCTACCCCGGAAGTGACCTCCTTACTCATTCGAGTGAAAGCAGTCACCGGGGGTGCGGAACCGGCCAGGGCAGGGTAAGACGCGCGTGGAAGCTTCGACGAGGCGTCATCTCCTGCTGGAGCGGAGAGACTTCGGGGATCAGGCACGAGGGTCGGCGGTCGACACGAAGGCCGAACGGGGGTGGTACGGATGGCAGCGGTCGAGGGGCACGAGGAGCGTACGGCGGACACCACGGCACCGACGGGCGCGTCGGCGCCGGTCGGAACGACGGACGCGAGCGGAACGACCGACGCGAGCGGAACGACGGACGCGAGCGGAACGACCGCAACGACCGGGGGCGACGGCCCGGCGGGGCGGCCGCCCGCCCTGCCCGCCTGGGCGGGCCTGCTGCTCGCCCTCGGCGCCCTGCTGCCGCTCGCCCTCGGCCTCCTGCTGAGCCGGGCACCGGCATCGCGGACCGGACTGACCGCCCTGCAACTGGCCGGTTCCCGGGCGGCCGCCGAGGCGGTCGTCGGTGGCCGCTCCGCGGCGTACCGGACCGCCCTGCGCGCCGAGCCCTGGCTGATCGGCGGCTACGGGCTGACGCTGGTGGCCGCCGCGCTGCTGGGCGGGTACGTGCTCGGGCGGCGGCTCCGGCTCGGCCCGGCACTCGCGGTCGGAGCCGCCGGGCTGCTCGCCGCGGCCTGCGACCTCGGGGCGAACGTCCTGCTGCGCCTCGGGCTCGACCACGGCGGATCCGACACCCCCTTCGCGGTGGCGGCGGCGCTGGCCACCGTCGCCTGGCTGCTGCTCCTGCCCGCCGCAGTGGCCGCCGCGGGCCTGCTGTCGGTGACGGCCGCCCGGGCGGTGCGCGGCCTGCGGCCCCCGGCCGCGAAGCCCGCCGACGACGCCGACCCCCAGCGCCCGGCGCTCATCCCACCGTGGCCGGTGGCCCCGCGGCACGGCCGGCCGCCGCGCGGAGCGCGGCACCAGGAACCGCCGGTGGCCGACGCCCCCGGCGCCCACACCCACTGGCGGGACGCCGGCCGGGTGCCGCCCGGCCGCGAGCCCGCCGAGCTGGGCTTCTGCGCCTCCGGCGGCGGGATCCGCTCGGCCTGCGTCACGCTCGGCGCGCTCCAGGCCCTGCGCCCGTGGCTGAAACGCGCGCGCTACCTGGTCTCCGTCTCGGGCGGCGGCTACACCGTGGGCGCGCTGCAGCTCGCGCTCAGTGACTCCGCGCCCGGCAGCCCTGTGCGCGCCGTCTCGGGCCTGACGGCCGACACCGTGATGGAGCCCGGCTCCCCGGAGGAGGACCACCTCCGCCGCCACAGCAAGTACATCGCCGACGGCGCCGGGGAGTGGCTGGTCGCCCTCGGCACGCTCCTGCGCGGCGTGCTGTCCGCGCTCACCCTGCTGCTGGCCGCCGTCCTGGTGCTCGGCCTCGGCCTCAGCCGCTTCTACCACGCCGTCCCGCTCACCGACCTGGACGCCCTGGCGTCCGCCGGCCTGCGCCACCCCGGCGCCGTACCGGGCTCCCTGGCGTTCCGGACGCCCGCGCTGGCCGCCCTCGGCACGCTGCTGGCGGCCGCTGCCGGGTGCTGGCTGCTGTGGCTGCTGGCCTTCCCGCCACTCGGCTGGCACGCACTGCTGCCACGCGCGCTGCGCCGGCTCAACTACGCCGCGCTCGCCCTGGCCGGGCTGCTGGCCGCCGGGGTGCTGGCAGTGCCGGGCCTGGCCTGGGGCGCGGTCCGGCTCCAGCAGGCGCTGGCGGCCGGCCCGCAGCTGACCGGCGCCGGGCTCAGCCTGACCGTGGTGCTCAGCTACCTCGCCCTGCTGCTCGGCATACTGTGGCGCGACCGCCGGGCGATCGGCCGGGGCGTGAACTCCCTCGGCGGGGCGCTGCGTGGCGCGGGCCGCTTCGGCGGCGGACTGACCACCAACCTCCCCCAGTACCTCGTGGTGTGGGCCGCCCTCACCACACTGACGACCGGCGCACTGCTGGCGCTCGGCTGGGCGGTCGCGACCGGGTACGCCTGGCCTACGGCCGTCCAGGTGCTGCTGCCGCTGGTGCTCGGCGCGGTCGGGCTCAACCTCGACCAGACCTGGATGAGCCTGCACCCGTTCTACCGGCTGCGCCTGGCCTCGGCGTTCGCGGTGCGCCGGGCCACCGAGGGCGGCCGCACCCTCGCCCGCCGGTACGACTTCCACCGGGAGCAGACCTGGCTGAGCCACTACGCCGCCCGGCACCCGGACTTCCCGCAGGTGATCTTCTCGGCCGCGGCCAACCTGTCCGGCAACTCCCGTACGCCGCCCGGCCGTCGGGCGGTGTCCTTCTCGCTCTCCCACGACTACGTGGGCGGTCCGGACGTCGGGTACGCGCGCACCGACCTGCTGGAGCGGCGCACCCGCCGGCACATCGCCCGGGACCTCACCGTGCAGTCGGCGATGGCCGTTTCCGGCGCCGCCTTCTCCGCCGCGATGGGCCGCCAGTCCCGGGTCTACCAGGGGCTGTTCGCGGTGACCAACGCCCGGCTCGGCACATGGCTGCCCAACCCTGCGCAGCTCGGCCCGGCCTGGTCCGGCACACCGGACTGGCGCCGCCCCGGGCAGCCCGCCGTCCGCCGGCTCCCGTACCAACTGCGGGAGCTGACCGGCCGGTTCCCGGTGGACGACCGCTTCCTGCTCACCACCGACGGCGGGCACTACGAGAACCTCGGTCTGGTCGAGCTGCTGCGGCACCGGGTGCGGACAGCGGTGAGCATCGACGCCAGCGGGGACTCCGGCTACGCCGGCAACCTGGCCGCCGCGATCACCCTGGCCCGGGAGGAGCTGGGCATCGTCATCACCCTGCACCAACCGGAGCTGCTGATCCCCGGCAGCTGCGCCGCCGAGCGGGGCGCGGTCGCCACGCCCCTGCGGGGTCTGGCGGCCCAGCTCGCCGACCGGCTCTCGGCCCGGGGCGTGATCACCGGGGACATCCACTACCCGGCCGTCGACGGCGACCCGGACTCCGAACGCCACGGCACCCTGGTCGTCCTCCAGGCGGTGCTGACCGCCGACATGCCGTACGAGCTGCACTCCTACGCCGTGGCCAACGGAGCCTTCCCGAACGACGGCACCAGCGACCAGTGGTTCAACCACCAGCAGTTCGACGCCTACCAGACGCTCGGCCGCTACCTGGGCGAGCAGGCCGGGCCGCTGATCGAGCAGGCCCTCGCGGCCGACGTGGACGGCTCCGCCGCGCCCTTCCCCGCGCAGCCTCCGGGTGGCTCGCCCTCGACGCCGTCCGACCACTCCACGACGGCTCCACCGGTGCCGCGCCGTCCCGAGGGCCGGTGAGCGGGAGTGAGGCGGGGTGAGGGAGTTTCGCGCCGGAGCCGCGCCGGGGAGTGAGCCGACGGTCGAGCCGGGAGTCCGGGGAGGCAGGGGAGTTAACAGGGCGCAACAGACGGGCGCCCCGGCTTGACTTCGTCCGACCGGCTCGGAAAGGATCCGGTGCATGGACTCCGGCACCACTCTGGTTTGCCGCCTGCACGTCGATCTGCGACGCCAGGCGAGTTCCATCTGTGCCTGTTGACCTGGCCGCACTCCGCCGGTCCCGCCCTGTGACCCCTGCCAGGGCCCGTACCGCGCACCCGCACCCGCAGTTCTGAGCCCCGCCCGCCCGACGGCGTCCGTGCGTGCCGTGACCGGCCGCCCCGCAGCCACGCCACCGGTCCCGGGCACATCCCTGCCGACGTTCCCGCCGCACCCGAGGACGCCTCATGAGCCTGGACCTCGTCTCCGAGACCCCGCCGCACACCTCGAACGCCCGACTCACCCCTCACGCCCCGCCCACCCCTCACGCCCCGCCCACCCCTAACGCCCCGCTCACCCCGAAGGCCCTGCGAACCGTCGTCCGCGAGCTGGCCGAGCAGCCCGACCAGTGGATCCACCTGGTCCGGCTCTCCACCGACGAACGCTGGTACCAGCGGCTGGTGGCCGAGGAGGACCACGAGGTCTGGCTGATCAGCTGGCTGCCCGGCCAGTCGACCGGCTTCCACGACCACGGCGGCTCGCGCGGCGCGTTCACCGTCGCCCTCGGCGAGTTGGAGGAGCTGTCCCTCGGCGGCCCGGACCAGGGCCTGCTGATCCGCCGAGTCCCGGCCGGAACCGCCCGCGCCTTCGGCCCGGAGTACGTGCACGACGTGCGCAACACCGCCTCCGGGCCGGCCGTCACCCTGCACGCCTACTCGCCCCCGCTCAGCTCGATGACGCACTACGACCTGCGGGCCGGCGGGCTCGTCCGCACCTCGGAGGAAGGACCGGAGCAGTGGTGACCACGATCGAAGACCTGGTGGAGCGGGCCCGCGAGGGCGTCCACCGGCCGCGCGCCCGGGAGGCGTACCAGGCCCAGCTGGACGGCGCGCTGCTGGTGGACATCCGTCCGGCGGCTCAGCGGGCGGCCGAGGGCGAGATCCCCGGCTCGCTGATCATCGAACGCAACGTCCTGGAGTGGCGGCTCGACCCGACGGGCAGTCACCGCGTCGCCGAGGCCACGGGCTACGACATCGAGGTGATCGTGCTCTGCTCCGAGGGCTACGCCTCCAGCCTGGCCGCAGCGTCGCTGCGCGAACTGGGACTGCACCGGGCGACCGACCTGGACGGCGGATTCGTCGGCTGGGCGGCGGCGGGTCTGCCGACCCGCTAGCGTCCCTCCGATGGCTGAGTTGGAGTCACACCGCGTGCCGGGCCGTAAATCAGGGACAGGAGATGATGCAGGTCATAGTCTGATCAGAGTTTCCGCCGGTCCGAAGCTGGGCAGCCACGCGGGCGGAAGAACGCCCGGGCGGTGCAACCGCCGTCAACCGACACGAGCGACACGAGCGACACGAGCCGACCAGCCGAACGAGCCGAACGACCGACAGACACAGGCGCCGCCTCGCCGGGGCGCCCTGACGAGGAAACACTCCGTGATCAGATTCGAGGGCGCCGGCAAGCGCCACCCCGACGGCACCGTCGCGGTCGAGGGCCTGGACCTGGAGGTCCCGACCGGTCGGATAACCGTCCTGGTAGGGCCGTCCGGCTGCGGCAAGACCACCCTGCTGCGCATGGTCAACCGGATGGTCGAGCCGACCTCGGGCCGAGTACTCCTGGACGACACCGACGTCGCGAAGCTGGAGCCCGCCAAGCTCCGCCGCGGCATCGGGTACGTGATCCAGCAGGCCGGGCTCTTCCCGCACCGCAAGGTGATCGACAACATCGCCACTGTCCCGTACCTGCTCGGCTGGGACCGCAAGAAGGCCCGTGCCCGGGCCGCCGAACTGCTCGAACTGGTCGGGCTCGCGCCCGGGACCGCCAAGCGCTACCCGTTCCAGTTGTCCGGCGGCCAGCAGCAGCGGGTCGGCGTGGCCCGGGCGCTGGCCGCCGACCCGCCAGTGCTGCTGATGGACGAACCCTTCAGCGCCGTCGACCCGGTGGTGCGGGCCGGGCTCCAGGAGGAACTGCTACGGCTCCAGTCCGAACTGCACAAGACGGTGCTGTTCGTCACCCACGACATCGAGGAGGCCGTCCGACTCGGAGACCAGGTCGTGGTGCTGCGCGAGCACGGCCGGATCGCCCAGCTGGCCGACCCGCACACCCTGCTGACCTCCCCCGCCGACGACGGCGTGGCCGCCTTCCTCGGCCGCGACCGGGGCCTGCGCGGCCTGGGCCTGCGGCCCGCGACGGCCATCGAGCTGCGCCCGATCGGCGACGGCCTCCACAGCGGCCACTGGGAATTGGCCCTGGACGACGAGCGCCACCCGATCGGCTGGATCGACCGCAGCGCCGGCACCGCCGCACTCCAGCCGTCGGCCGGATACCGCCCGGACACGGACACCCTGCGCGCAGCCCTGGACGCCGTTGTGCTCTCCCCCTCCGGTATCGCGGTCGCGCTGGACGCCGACGGCCGGGCGATCGGCACCGCGAGCCGCGAAGCCGTCCTCGCCGCGCTCACACCGGTGGACGGCGGGCCCGTCGGCGCGGACACGACCGTCGGCGCGGACACGACCGTCGGCGTGGACAAGGCTGTCCGCGCAGACGAGGCCGTCCGCGTGGACGAGCCCGTCAGTATCGACGAGCCGGGTCCAGTAGAGGCAGTAGAGGCAGTAGAGGCAGCGGACGCGGCGGACGGAGCCGACGGTGGACGATGAACCGATCGTCCGCTGGTACTGGATCGGCGACCATCTCGGTTACCTCGGCAACCTGCTCGCCGACCACGCCGTGATCGCCCTGGTCCCGGTGCTCATCGGCCTGCTGCTGGCCGTCCCGCTCGGCCTGGCCTGCGCCCGCTTCCCCCGGCTGTACCAGCCGCTGTCCGCCGTCTTCAACATCGTCTACGCGCTGCCCTCGCTGGCCGTCTTCGTGGTGCTGATCCCGTACACCGGGCTCGCCACCCAGGCGACGGTGATGATCCCGCTCACCTTCTACGCCCTGGCCGTCCTGCTGCCGACCACCGTGGACGGGCTGCGCGCCGTCCCGGACTCCGTCCGGCAGGCCGCCACCGCGATGGGTTACGGGCCGTGGCACCGGCTGACCGCCGTCGAACTGCCCGCCGCCGTGCCGTACCTGATCGCCGGGCTGCGGGTCGCCGCGGTGTCCAGCATCTCGCTGGCCAGCGTCGGCGCGCTGGTCGGGCGCGGCGGGCTCGGCTACCTGTTCGTCGACGGCTTCCAGCGCACCTTCCCGACCCCGATCGTGGCCGGGATCGCACTGATCGCCGTCCTGGCGCTGGCCGTCGACCTGCTGCTGGTGACCGCGCGTCGGCTGCTCGCGCCGTGGGCGGTCCGGGAGCAGGGAGCGGGCTCGTGAACTGGCTGAACTGGCTGAGCGACTTCTTCTCCGCCCCGGACCGCCGCAGCGGCCCGGACTCGATCCTGAACCGGGTCTCCGAGCACCTGATGCTCTCCGGCGAGGCCCTGTTCTACGCGGCGCTGCTCGCCGTCCCGCTCGGGCTGCTGATCGGCTACACCGGGCGCGGCGTCACCGTGGTCACCGCGCTCGCCGGCGCCGCCCGCGCCCTGCCGACCCTCGGCCTGGTGACCCTCGCGGTGCTGCTCGCCGGGGTGGGCGACACCGCCGTGCTGTTCCCACTGGTCGCGCTGGCGGCGCCGCCGCTGCTGGTGGCGGCCGTCGAGGGGGTGCGCGGGACCGACCCGGACGTCCGGGACGCGGCGCGCGGGACCGGGCTGACCCACCCGCAGGTGCTCCTCCAGGTCTGCCTGCCCTCCGCCGCGCCGACCCTGCTGGCGGGCTTCCGCACCGCGACCGTCCAGGTGATCGCGACCGCCACGGTGGCGGCGTACGTCGGGCTGGGCGGCCTCGGCCGCTACGTCATCGACGGGCTGGCCACCCGGCAGTACGCGGTGACCGTGGGCGGTGCGCTGCTGGTGGTGCTGCTCGCGGTCGGCGCCCAGCTGTTCTTCGCCCTGCTCGCCCGGTTCGCGCTCCCGGCCGGGGTGCGCGCCCAGCGCCGGGCCCGCTGAGGCCCCTCCTCTCCCATCCGCTCCGGAAGGACAACTGTCACCATGTCGACAATCAAGAGAAGCAGGCGCGCCGTCCTCCTCGGCACCCTCGCCGCGCTCGCCCTGGGCGCCACCGCCTGCAGCTCGTCCGCGAGCAGCAGCGACCCGCTCGGCGGCGGATCGAGCGCCGCGGCCTCCGGGGCCGGTTCCGCCGCCACCGGAGGCGGCTCCGGCGGGACGGTGGTCGTCGGCTCGGCGAACTTCCCGGAGAACGTCCTACTCGGCTCGATCTACTCGCAGGCGCTCAGGGCCAAGGGCGTGAAGGTCGAGGAGAAGTTCAACATCGGCAGCCGCGAGGTGCTGTACGGGCAGCTGCAGAGCGGCAACCTGACCGTCCTGCCCGAGTACAACGGTGCGCTGCTCGCCTACCTGGACGCCAAGAACACCGCCGTCACCACCCAGGACGTGAACGCGGCGCTGACCAAGGCGCTGCCCTCCTCGCTGGCGCTCCTCGACTCCTCCCCCGCCGAGGACAAGGACTCGCTCAGCGTCACCCAGGAGACCGCCGACAAGTACAACCTCAAGAGCATCTCCGATCTGGCCGCCAAGGCCGGCGAGTTCACCATCGGCGGGCCGCCGGAGTTCAAGAGCCGCCGTGAGCAGCAGTTCAAGGACGTCTACGGGCTGACCTTCAAGGAGTGGAAGCCCACCGCCGACACCACCGCGAACGCGCTCAAGGACGGCGGCGTCCAGGTCGGCAACGTGTTCACCACGGACCCCAAGATCGTCCAGTACAAGCTCGTCCCGCTGACCGACCCGAGGAACGTCTTCGGCGCCCAGAACATCACCCCGTTGATCAACAAGGCGGGCGTGGACGCCACCGCCACGGCGGCGCTCAACGCGGTGTCGGCCAAGCTCGACACGGCCGGGCTGACGGGGCTGATGAAGCGCGTCTCGGTCGACAAGGAGGACCCGTCGACGGTGGCCAAGGACTGGCTGAAGGCCAACGGGCTCGCCTGACGGCCGACCAGGCTACGGAGGCAGCGGACGGCGGCGCGGGGGGATTCCTCCGCGGCCGCCGTTCGCACGTCCGCGGTACCTCCGCGGTACCTCCGACGTACGTCCGAGGTGCGCCGAGATGCGTCCGAGGCTCGCCCGGGGCGTCGCGCCCGCCGGAGGAGACCTTCCCTTCTGCGCCGCGAACATGACAGGGTGGCGCCATGCGCACTCGTCTCCTCGCCGCCTCCCTCACGGCACTCGCCGCGGTGAGCCTCGCTGCCTGCTCCAGCTCCGGTTCGGGCTCAGGCCCGGACAAGGCCACCGCCGCGGCCGGCTCCGCCACCGTCGCCGCCGCCACGCCGGCCGGCACCGCCACGGCCGGCTCGACCGCTTCGGCACCCACCGCACCCGCCACGGCCGCGCCGACCGACCCCTCAGCCCCCGGCGCGGACGGGTCGGCCCCGGCCAAGCCCGCGCCGCCCGCCGACGCCGGACTGCCAGCCAAGCCGGACGCCGACCTGACCGGCAAGGTGGTGGCCGCACTGAACGCGATCGACCCGGCGATCGTCGGCGGCAAGCCCGACCAGGCGGTGGAGCAAGCCCGCAAGCAGTGCCAGGCGATGTACCAGTTCCCCAAGGACAAGGCGAAGCTGGTCGAACTCGCCGATCAGCACTTCACCTCACCCGACCACCCCCAGGGCTTCGGTCCGGACACCTCCGCGAAGATCAACGACGCGCTTCGCGCCACCCTCTGCCCGCCGCAGCGCTGACACCCTGCGCCAGCCCCCGAACCGCCCGGCGTCCTGAGCTCCGGGCAGCCGTGGCCGCGCCCCGTCCGCCGGGTGCGCGGCCATCGGCGTCTGCCGCGACGGGTCACCGAACTCCCGTACGAGCGACGGCGGGAATCGGCGAGACCGCCCGGCGACCCGAGCTGCCGCCCCGCCTGACGCCCCGCTGCGCCACAGCTCCGCACGGCGCCCGCACGACGCCCACACAGCTTCCCCACCGCGCGCGGATCCCGCCGCGCCCCGCCATCGATCACTTCCCTTCGGCGACCGGGGCCGCATGCTGACGAACAGTTAGGTCTCTTGACAGACCAGTGGTCTAGTCCAAACATAAGCATGTCGATCCGACCGGGATGCACTGTGGGGGTGTGACCACCGGCGGCTGAGGCACCGCCCTGCCCTGCTCCGCACCACCCCCGCTCCGTACGGCGTGCGCACGTTCGCACCGTCGCCCGCCTCCACGCGAGTCGGTGGGTTCCGCACGCCCCTGCGTCCGCACCGAACACTCCGGACCAGGGCCCGCGGCCGACCCCACACGGCCGCCGGCGCCCCGGACCGCCCCGCACCTCCCCAACGTCCTGCCCCACCGAGTCTGTTGGAGAATCCATGCGTCTTCGCAGAACCCTCCAGGCCGCGTTGACGGCCTGCGCCACGCTGGCCGCCTCGGCCGGTCTGGTCGCCGCCGGGACGGGCCCCGCCCAAGCCGCCACCCCGCTCCCCACCCGGGTCTTCGCGCCCTACTTCGAGTCCTGGACCGGCCAGAGCCCCGCCACCCTGGCCGCCCAGTCCGGCGCCAAGTACCTGACGATGGCCTTCCTCCAGGCCGCCACCAAGGGGTCCTGCACCCCGTACTGGAACGGCGACACCTCCAAGCCGGTCGCCTCCTCGACATTCGGCGCCGACATCGCCGCCATCCGCACCAACGGGGGGGACGTGATTCCCTCCTTCGGTGGCTACACCGCCGACAACACCGGCACCGAACTGGCGGACAGCTGCACCGACGTCAACCAGATCGCCGCCGCCTACGAGAACCTGATCACCACCTACGACATCAGCCGGATCGACCTGGACATCGAGGACAACTCGCTGACCAACACGGCCGGCATCGACCGCCGCAACAAGGCGATCAAGGCCGTGCAGGACTGGGCCGCCGCCAACGGGCGCACCGTCCAGTTCTCCTACACGCTGCCGACCACCACCAGCGGACTGGCCGACAGCGGCCTCGCGGTGCTGCGCAACGCGGTCAGCAACAACGCGCGGATCGACGTCGTCAACATGATGACCTTCGACTACTACGACAACGCCGCCCACGACATGGCGGCCGACACCCAGACCTCTGCGCAGGGCCTGTACAACCAGCTGGCCAGGCTCTACCCGTCCAAGACCCCGACCCAGCTGTGGGGCTCGATCGGGATCACCGAGATGCTCGGTATCGACGACTTCGGCGCGGCCGAGACCTTCACCGTGGCCAATGCCGGCACCGTGTACAAGTGGGCGGTCTCGAAGGGCATCAACACGCTGTCCTTCTGGGCACTCCAGCGCGACAACGGCAACTGCGCGGGCAAGGGCGGGGACGACTCCTGCTCCGGCATCAACCAGAACACCTGGGACTTCACCCACATCTTCGCGCCGTTCACCAGCGGCTCGACGGTGACCAACGACTTCTCGGTCGCAGTGAATCCGAACTCCGGTACGGTGGAAGCCGGTTCGTCGGCATCTGCGGCGATCGCGACAGCGGTCACGGCGGGTTCGGCGCAGAGCGTCAGCCTCTCGGTCAGCGGCGCCCCGGCCGGGGTCACCGCCACCGTCACCCCCGGCAGCGTCACCGCCGGCGGCAGCGCCACCCTGAACGTGGCCACCACCTCGGCCGCCGCGGCGGGGACCTACCCGCTGACGGTGACGGCCACCGCGCCCTCCGGCACCCACACCGCGACCTACTCGCTGACCGTCACCGGCACCGCCCCGTCGACCGGCCTGGTCAACGGCGGCCTGGAGACCGGCAGCCTGGCCCCGTGGACCTGCCAGAGCGGCGGCAGCGCGGTGTCCACGCCGGTCCACTCCGGCTCGTACGCGCTGCAGGCCGCGGCCTCCGCGAGCCAGACCGGCGAGTGCAGCCAGACCGTCACGCTGAAGCCCAACACCAGCTACACGCTGAGCGGTTGGGTGCAGGGCAACTACGCCTACCTGGGCGTCAGCGGCGGCGCCACCGCCAGCACCTGGACCAACTCCTCGGGCTGGGCCCGACTGTCCGTGCCCTTCACCACCGGCGCCTCGGGCACCGTCACGGTGTACCTGCACGGATGGTACGGGCAGGGCAGCGTGTACGGGGACGACTTCTCGATCGCCTGACGGCGGTGACGGGCGAGGGCTGACAGCGAACAGATGACAGCTGACAGATTTCAACTTCTGTCAGCTGTCATCCGTTTGTCGTCAGGTGCCAGGTGCCAGGTGCCAGGTGCCAGGCTTGCCGGCTATCAGGCGTCCGGTACCCGGTATCCGGTGACGGGTGTCGGCTGGCAGGCGTCAGCCGCCGCCTCCCAGGAGCCGCCCCGGTCGGCACAGCGCCACGTACGCCGTCAGCGCCAGCACCCCGCAGCCCAGCACCACCTCCGCCAGCAGCACCGCCGACGGCCGTCCACCCAGGCTGCTCAGCGGCGCCACCACCGCGCCGCACAGGAAGTTGCCCGTCCCCAGCAGCGCCGAGGCCGTCCCGGCCGTCTGCGGCTCCACCAGGCTCAGCGCCTGCGCCGCCGTGTTGGGCAGCACCACACCGAGGCTGCCCATCAGCACGAACAGCGGCGGGCAGAACCCGGCCAGCCCGAAGTCCCACACCGTCGTCAGCAGCACCAGCGCCACCCCGGCCGCGACCGCCACCCCGAGCCCGGCCAGCATCAGCGACCGCGCCGCGAAGCGCGGTGCCAGCAACCGCCCGTTCAGCTGGGTCATCACCACGATGGACACCGAGTTCAGCCCGAACAGCAGGCTGTAGGTCTGCGGCGAGACCTGGTACACGTGCTGCAGCACCGTCGACGACCCGCTGATGTACCCGAACAGCGCGCCGAACGCCAGCGAACTGGTCAACGCCAGTCCCAGGAAGGGCAGGTGGCGCAGCAGCCGCCCGATCGTGCGCAGCGCAGCGCCCACCCCGCCGCCGTTCCGGGCCTGCGGCGGCAGCGTCTCGCGCAGCGCTCCGAACGCGGCCAGCGCAAGCAGCAGTCCGAGCGCCGTGAGCGCCCCGAAAGTGCCGCGCCAGGAGGTGAACCGCAGCAGCTGCGCCCCGATGACCGGGGCGAGGATCGGCGCCAGGCCGGATATCAGCGCGATCGAGGCGAGGAAGCGCAGCATCGCGACGCCCTGGAAGCGGTCCCGGGCGACGGCGCGTCCGATGACCAGTCCCGCCGACCCGGCGGCGCCCTGGACGAACCGGGCCGCGATCAGCACCGGGAGGTTCGGCGCGAGCACGCACACCAGGCTGGACAGGGTGTAGACGGCCAGTCCCGCGAGCAGCGGCGGGCGGCGCCCGAAGCGGTCGCTGAGCGGCCCGAAGAGCAGTTGCCCGGCCGCGACCCCGAACATCGAGAAGGTCAGGGTGAGCTGGACGGCCGCCGGTTGGGCGCCCAGGTCGTCGGCGATCGCAGGCAGGCCGGGAAGGTAGAGGTCCGTGGTGAGCGGGCCGAGCGCGGTGAGGCCGCCGAGGACCGCGATCGTGGCCCGTCCGGGGCCGGTCGGGCCGGCGGCCGCTGCCAGGACGGTACTCGGATCGGTGGTCGGGGCAGAGGCGGTCGGGGCAGAGACGGTCGGCGTGTCGTCGGCGGGGCCGACGGTCGGACCGGGCATGGGACTCCTCACGGACGCGGTGACGTGGTGTTCGTTCGCGATCCCTCCTATCGCAGCCCGGTGGGGGCGGACGACGGCAGGGGCTCACCGGGACGGATCCGCCCACCGGCCGATCCACAGCACGCGCACGACGAAGGCCCGCCCGCACCTTCCGGTGCCAGGCGGGCCGCTCGTTCCCTGGTCAGGACGGCTGATCGGCGGTCAGCGCCCGAAACAGCACCCTCAGTGCTTGGCGACGTGCTCGGCCCGCAGGGCCGCCTGCAGCGCCGCGCCGTCCTGCCACGCGTAGAGCTGGTTGCCGGTGAGCGTCACATTGTAGTGCCCGCAGGTGCCGGTGGCCTTGGCCGCGATGCCTTCCGGGAACCAGCCGGCCTTGAGCGAGACCGGCACCGGGTGCGGGCCCCGGCCCGGCAGTCCGGTGCTGCAGCCGGCGGGCAGCCGCCCCTCGGGAAGCGTGGCCCGCAGCAGCCGGTCGTCGCCCGTGGTGGACATCAGGTACTTCACCGAGGAGGCGTCGTCGGGCAACCAGGTCGGCATCGAGCGGCGCCCGGCCTTGGCCTGCGAGCCGCTGTCGTACGAGGCCTGCTCCTGGTGGCGCCCGTCGTACCACTCGGACACCCGCGGGCCGATTGCCACGGCTGCCACGGCGACGGCCATGCCGGTACCCGCGACTCCCAGCGCGACCTTGCTCACGATGCCCTTCATGCCTGGCTGCCCTCTCCGTGTCCGTTGCCGATGCGTCCGTCGATGCGTCCGTTGCCGGTCCCTCCGCGGCCTTCCGCGGCCCGCCCGGGCGGAGCGCTCCCCCGGCCGGGTGTAACCATCCTGGCCCGGGCCGCCCTGCCGCAGCGTCACCGCGAGGTCCCGATCTCGCATCCGACCCACGGGGTACCGTCTCCACCTTCAGGCGTACGTCCGCGAACCCGGTCCCCGAAGTAAGTGCCGTTCCGGCGCCCGGGCTGACACGCCGTTGTCGAGTCCGCTCCGAGCCCCGATCGAGCCTGACCCAACCGGGGCTCCGCCGCAGCCCGGCCTGCTGCACCCGGGGCATCGGCGGGGCGGCGGGAGCGACCGGGCGTGTGTCAGACGGCCGCGGGCACCGGACGGGCGACCGGGAAGGGGCGGCCGTCGAGGGTCCAGTGCGGGTCGATCGGGCGCAGCAGCGAGGCGTACACCTGGGCGGCGACGTCGGGGTGGCGGATCTCGCCGGTGGGCGGGCCGGCCGGGATGTCGTGGCCGGCGCAGGCGACCCAGGCGGTCCGCTCCTCGACCGTGCGGCCGCCGTGGCCGCCGGCGTCGACGTGCCCGTGGTCGGTGACCACGATGACGGTCCACTGCTCCTCGCCGTGGGTCGCCCGGCCGCGGACCGCGTCGAGCAGTCGGCCGAGGCGCTCGTCGGCGGTGCGCATGGCGGCGCGGTACTCCTCTCCGCAGCCGAGGAAGTGGGCGGTCTCGTCCACGGCACCGAGGTAGACGAAGGAGGCCTCCGGGTCGGCGGTGCCGAGGACGTGGACGGCCTCCCGGGTGATCTCCTCGTCGACGGTCTCCCAGGCCTCCGGGGTGTCCTCGGCCGGGGCCACGTAGGAGAGCCGGCCGGGAGCGCGGAAGAGCGGCCCGCCGGACTCGTTGATCATCAGCGGGTCCCAGCCGGCCGCGACGAAGGTGCGGCGGCGGTCGCCGCGGTTGAGGCGGGTGGCGAAGTCGGGGAAGACGTCCAGCCGGTTGCCGCCCAGGTGGTTGCCCCAGACACCGTGCTTGGCGGGCTCGACGCCGGTCACGATGGTGGCCCAGCAGGGCCCGGACATGGTGGGCGTGGTGTCCGCGACGGTGACCGGCACCAGGAACCCGGCCTCGGCGACCTCCTGGAGGCGCGGCATCGGCACCTGCGCCAGGTAGTCGTGGCGCACTCCGTCGATCCCGACGACGAGGACGCGGGGGCGGGGCCACTGGGCTGCGGACATGGTGGGGCTTCCTTTCGATCGTGCACACCCGGCCGCGCCCGCCGAGGGCGCCGCCGACCGCGCCATGCTTCACGGCCCGCCGTACCGTTCGGCGTCCGGCCGTCGAACGGCGGGTGTCCGTGAGGTGTCGGGAGGCGGACCGGTCGCGGGTACCCGCCCGTCGTCAGCCGATCGTACGGACCGTCCGGACGAAGCGCCGGTCGGGCCCGGCGAGTTGGGCGGCCGGGCCGGCAGCGCACAGCACCACGTCCAGGACCCGGTCCGGGTCGGCGGCGTAGCAGTGCGCGAACCAGGGCAGGTTGGCCTCGACCACGGCCCAGTGCTCGGCCGGGTCATACGGGTCGGCGACCGGTCCGACGTCCAGGGCGACGGCGCTGGGCAGGGTGTCCCCGACGGCGTCGAGCAGGCGGCGGGCGAAGGCGGTGGCGGCCGGTGTCAGCGGCGCCGGGTCGAGCCGGCCGAAGCGGGCGTAGCGGCTGCCGGTGAGCACCTCGCCGTCGCGCAGGAACAGCCGGTACTCGGCGGCGAAGGTCACCGGCTCGCTGACCAGGACGGGGGTGTCCGGGCCGATCCGCTCGCCGGTGCGGGGCAGCCGGGAGCCGTCCGGGTAGACCGCCGGCGGGACCGACTTGTCCGCGGGCGGCTTGACGAAGGCCGGGTGGCGCAGCGTCCAGGCCTCGGCGAGGGTGGTGAGTTCGATCCGGCGGCGGGTGAACTCCTGGGGCAGACGGGCGAGCCAGTCGTCTTCTGGTTCGAGCAGGGCGAGGCCGAGCGGCGCGGCGATCCGGGCGGCGGCGAGCGGCCCGCCGTACCAGTGGACGGGCCGCCCGGCGAGTTCCTCGACCGTGTCCGGGCCGGTCAGCACGGCGGTGGCCAGGCCGCGGCGGGCGGCTGCCGCCGTGAGCAGGACGGTGGTGCTGGTCGACTGGGCAGAGGTGAGCAGTACGGGTGCGTCCACGGCGCTCACCGCTCCGGCCGGAACGCGTGGACGACCTCGATGCGGCCGACGATGTGCCGGTTGAACTCGGCCAACTCCTCGGCCGGAACCCAGAGTTCGAGGATCATCCGGCCGCCCGACCGCTGCACGGGGTAGCGGGCGAGGAACTCCGTCTCCACCTCGAAGCGGGTGACGTAGCCGACGCCGGAGGCGGGCACGTTCCAGTCGCGGGCGATCCGGATCGCGTAGTCCTCGTTGAGGACGGGATAGAAGATCGGCTGCTCGGGCAGCCGGGGCGGCCAGGCGCGCCAGTCGGCGGCCTCGACCAGGGCCAGCTCCTGCGGGCCGGTGGGGCGCCAGAGGGTGGTGCTCGGGGGCGGTGGCTGGACGGACTGGCTGGTCATGGCAGGGACGGTAGCCGGGCCGCGACGGGCCCGGCCACCGGTTTTGACCGGGCCGGTCCCGGTCCGGCGCCACGCCCGGCGCCGGGACGGTACCGGGCGGTGCCGGGCCCGCACCGG
Source organism: Kitasatospora sp. NPDC017646 (assembly GCF_044329365.1). Lineage (NCBI taxonomy): Bacteria > Bacillati > Actinomycetota > Actinomycetes > Kitasatosporales > Streptomycetaceae > Kitasatospora > Kitasatospora sp. NPDC017646. Next base: position 338,656 of record NZ_JBIRJC010000003.1, read on the forward strand.
GCGGTCCCGGGCCGGGACCAGGCCGATCCCTCAGCGGTAGGCCGACTCGCCGGTGATGGCCTCGCCGAGGACGAGGGTGTGGATCTCGCTGGTGCCCTCGTAGGTGAGCACCGACTCCAGGTTGTTGGCGTGCCGCAGCACCGGGTACTCGGTGGTGATGCCGTTGGCCCCGAGCACGGTCCGGGCGCTGCGGGCGATCTCCAGCGCGGCGCGGACGTTGTTGAGCTTGCCGAAGCTGATGTGTGGTGCGCGGGCCTCACCCTGCTCCTTGAGCCGGCCGATCCGCAGCGCCACCAGGTAGGCCTTCTCGACCTCCAGCATCATCTCGACCAGCTTCTGCTGGGTGAGCTGGAAGCCTGCGATCGGGCGGTCGAACTGGATCCGGGTCCTGGCGTAGTCGAGGGCGGCGGTGTAGCAGTCGCGGGCGGCGCCGACGGTGCCCCAGAGGATGCCGTAGCGCGCCTCGTTGAGGGAGGAGAGCGGGCCGCGCAGACCGGTGACGCCGGGCAGTACGGCGTCGGCGGGCAGCACCACCTCGTCGAAGGCCAACTCACTGGTGACGGAGGCGCGCAGGGAGAGCTTGCCGTGCACGTCGGTCGCGGTCAGTCCGCGGGTGCCGCGCTCGACCAGGAAGCCGCGCACGCCCTCCTCGGTCTGCGCCCAGACCACGGCGACGTCGGAGATGCTGCCGTTGGTGATCCACATCTTGCTGCCGGACAGCACCCAGTCGCCGCCCTTGCCGCCCTTCTGGACCGCCCGGGTGCGCATGTTCGCCGGGTCCGAGCCGAAGTCGGGCTCGGTCAGGCCGAAGCAGCCGATCAGCTCGCCGGCCGCCATGCCGGGCAGCCAGCGCTGCTTCTGCTCCTCCGAGCCGAAGGCGTGGATCGAGCGCATCGCGAGCGAACCCTGGACGGAGACGAAGCTGCGCAGCCCGGAGTCGGCCGCCTCCAGCTCCATGCAGGCCACCCCGTAGGCCACGGCGCCGGCGCCCGCGCAGCCGTAGCCGTCGAGGTGCATGCCGAGCACGCCGAGGGCGCCGAGTTCGGGGGCGAGCTCGCGGGCAGGGAAGACGCCGCGCTCGAACCAGTCGCCGATGTGCGGACGGATCCGCTCCTCGGTGAACCGGCGGACGGTGTCGCGGATCAGCCGCTCCTCGTCGGAGAGGAGGTCGCCGACCGCGAGCAGGTCGGACGGGTCGATCCGGGTCGGCTTCGACATTGAAGCTCCTTGTAGTCTCGGCGGGACACCGGCGAGTATTCCGCAACCCGCCTGGCCTCGGGCCGACGGGAGCGAGTGAGGAAGGCGACATGTCCAGCACGGCCTCCCTGGTCGAGGACGCGGCCTACGTGGTCGAGGAGCTGACGGCCGAGGAGCTGGACGCTTCCGTGGCGGAGTTCGCCGTCCTGCTGGCGGAAACCGTCAACGGCGGCGCCTCGGTCGGATTCCTGGCCCCGCTGGCGCCGGAGGAGTCCTCGGCGTGGTGGCGGGCCCTCGTCCCGGAGGTCGCGGCCAGGCGGCTGGTGGTGTGGACGGCCCGGGCGGCGGGCGGCGGGCGACGGGCGGCTCGCCGGAACGGTGCAGCTGCGGCCGGCGGCGACGGCGAACGGTCGGCACCGGGGAGAGGTGGCCAAGCTGATGGTGCACCCGGCGGACCGCGGGCACCGGCTGGCCGGGCGGCTGCTGGCGGCGCTGGAGGAACGGGCGGTGGCGTCGGGGATCCGGCTGCTGGTGCTGGACACCGAGACGGGCAGCCCTGCCGAGCGGATGTACGAGGCAGCGGGCTGGAGCCGGGCCGGTACGGTGCCGGACTACGCGGCCGACTCGACGGGCACCTTGCAGTCGACCACCATCTTCTTCAAACCCCTGGTGGCGTAGGAGTATGCGGTAGTGCCACGCGGGAGCACGACGCGGTGGCGGAACAACCGGAACGGAAACGGGGAGGCGGGGCATGGCACGTTGGGCCTTGGTCGTCGAGGAGACGGTGGGCATCGGCAAGGACCGGACCTGGGGCAGCAAGGTGCTGGGAGAGGTCGAGGGCACCCGCGAGGAAGCCGTCGCGGAGCTGCGCAAGATCGTCCCGACCTACACGCCGGACCATCCGATGAGCAGCCGGCGGCAGACGCTCCTCCGGGACGGGGACAGCTACCTGCTGATCTCGCAGGGCAGCATGCGCGACTACCACTGCGTGTTCAAGGTGTGGGAAATGCTGTGGGACAGCAAGCGGCCCGAGGTGCAGGCGGAGCGGCTGGCCGAGAACGGGTGACGGCGGACAGATGACGGACGACGGATGACAGATTTCAGAATCTGTCATCCGTTATCTGTTATCCGTTATCTGCCATCTGTCCGCTGACACTTGCCCGCCGTTCGCCTCCCGGCGGGTCGTCCGTCCGCCGCCACTCACCCCACTCCACACAGCCTCAGCACCGCCGCGGTCGCCGCACCGGCGATGACCACTGCCGGGAACGGCGCCCGACGCCAGGCGAGCACCCCCGCGACCAGGACGCCCGCCGGGCGGGCCCACCCGGCGAAGCCGTGCCCCTGGGTCAGCGCGCCGGTGGCCACCAGCGCGACCAGCAGCACGGCCGCCGCGACGGCCAGCAGATGCCGCAACCGTTCCGAGAGCGCGAGCCGGTGGCCGAGCAGCGGCCCGGCCACACGGTAGGCGTACGTCCCGGCGGCCAGCAGCAGTACGGCATACAGCGGCATCATCGGACCTCCTCCTTCACAGCCGTGACGGCCTCCGGCTCGGCCGGCTTCCCCGCTTCCTCTTCCGGCGACGACGCTCCCGGTCGTCCGGCGAACAGCAGCCCGGCCAGAGCGAACAGCACGGGCAGCCCGGCCGGGACGAACGGCGTGACTGCGACGGCCACCGCCGCACCCGCGAGCGCCGCCGTACGGGTCCCGCGATCCCTGAGCGAGGGCAGCACGAGGGCGAGCAGCACCGCCGGGAAGGCCGCGTCCAGGCCGAGCACGTCGGTGTCACCGATCAGCCCGCCCGCGAGGCCCCCGAGCAGCACCGCGATGTTCCAGACCACGAACAGCGAGACCCCGCAGATCCAGAACGCCGCCCGGCGCCGCCGGGGTTCGTGCTGCCGCAGTACGAAGGCCGCACTCTCGTCCGTGAGCAGCTGCGCCCCCAACAGCCGCCGCCACCATGGACCTTGGAGCACGTCGGCGACCGCGAACCCGAAGGGCAGCAACCGGGCATTGAGCACCAACCCGGTGGCGACGGCCGCGAGCGCGCCTCCGCCGGACAGCACCACGCCGACAGCCGCGAACTGCGAGCCGCCCGCGAACACCAGGAGGGAGAGGGTGATCGGCACCCACAGCGGCAGGCCGCCGGACACGCCGATCGCACCGAAGGAGGCGCCGACCAGCGCATCGGCGAGGCAGACCAGGGCGATGTCGCGAAGGGTGGCGTGTTCCAGTGTTCGAAGTAGCGAACGCATGTCCACCAGAGTGAACCCGAGGGCATAGTTCATCAAGTCGAACAGAGGGACCGACACAGCGAACGATGTTCGCACTGCCGCCGTGCGAGCCCCGCCGTGGCAGCATGAACGGCACCAGCAGTGGAAAGGCCGACCGAAGGAGCCTGGGGAAAGAGTGAGTGGCGAGCATGAGTGACCGGACCGCCCGGCCCGAGGGCGCCAACGGCTCCGGCGCGGAGCTGATCGGCCAGATCGCCGCGTCCATCCGGCGCGAACGCGAACGCGGTGGACTGTCGATGACCGAGCTGGCCCGACGCGCCGGCATCGCCAAGTCGACGCTCTCACAGCTGGAGTCGGGCGCCGGCAACCCCAGTGTGGAGACGCTCTGGGCGCTCGGGGTGGCGCTGAACGTGCCGTTCAGCCGGCTGGTCGATCCGCCGCGCCCGACCGTCAAGGTGCTGCGGGCCGGGGAGGGCCCGGTGACCCACTCCGAGCAGGCCAACTACGCGGCCACGGTGCTCTCCTCCTGCCCGCCGAACGCCCGGCGCGACATCTACCGGATCGAGGCCCAGCCGGGCGAGACCCGGGCCTCCGACCCGCACATGCCCGGCACCGTCGAGCACGTGATGATCGGCTCGGGCCGAGCCCTGGTCGGCCCGAGCGACGCACCGGTCGAGCTCGGCCCGGGCGACTACATCAGCTACCCGGGCGACGCCCCGCACGTCTTCCGCGCGCTGGCGTCGGACACCCTGGCCGTGATCGTGATGGAGCACATCTGACGGGCGCCGGCGGCCGGCCAGCGAGCAGCGAACAGATGGCAGCGAACAGATTTCATCATCTGTTCGCTGCCATCTGTTCGCCGCCGTCACCCGTCCCGAGGCGGGCTACTTCAGCAGCACGTCCAGGAACGCGTTCCCGAACACCCGGTGCGGATCGTAGCGGTCAAGGACAGCGATCGCCTCGTCCCAGCCGGGCCCGCCGCCGGCGCGCAGGCTGTCGGGAATGACCCGGCCGATCAGGTCCTGGTCGGACCAGGCCGCGTCGGCGGTGTAGGCCCAGCCCTTGGACCACTCGACCCGCGTGCCGGCCCGGGTGCCGTCGAAGGTACGCAGCAGCCACTGCTCCAAGTCCCGGGCGAAGCGCTCCAGTCCGGGCGTGCCGGGGAAGGCCAGGACGTCGAGCCAGACCGCGGTGTCCCACTCCGGGCGGTCCGCCCGCGGTCGCAGAGCGGACAGCAGCGGGGACCGGGCGCCCGGGACGCCGGGGTAGGACGGGTCATCCAGGCCGGTGACCCGGATCTCCACCGCGCCGTTCACCGGGAACTCACCCCGGGCCTGGTAGTCGGCGAGCAACTGCCGGTAGTAGGTCGCGAATTCGCTCACCACCCACTGCAGGTCGGCGCGCTTGGTCAGGACCGCGTACCCGTTGGCGGTGACCCGCAGCGTGGTGGGCCGCACGTACTGCAGCAGGGTGCGCGAAGGGCCCCAGAGATCGGAGCGCAGGCCGCCGGCGAGCAGGTGGGTGATCAGGTCACCGGAGAGCAGTTCGCGAAGCAGTCCGCCGGAGAGCAGGACGTCGGTGAGATCGCCGGTGAGCGCCACCTTCGCGACGAGGTACTGGAGTTGGCCGAACACGGGGGCCGATCCCCAGGCACCGGAGACGATTTGGCCGGCCAGCCGGGCGACCGGTTCCGGAACGCTGTCCGAGAAGGGGTAGTTGTAGGGCTGGTCGACGGCCCGGGAAGCGAGCGGTTTGGTCGGGCTGACGGTCCAGGTCTTGAGCCACGGGTAGTCGGTGTAGGCGAACCAGATCGCCTCGACCCGGCCGTCGCGCTCGACGAAGTCGGCGAGGGTGCGCGGGCCGTCGCCGCCGCCGAACAGTCCACCGAGCAGCCCGCCGCCGCCCGTGGCGGTCCCGGGGCGGGCGAACAGGTCGCTCGCCGGGATGTCCAGTCGGCTGACACAGCGCAGCGGCCGGTCGGCCCCGACGCGCAGCACGACCTCGGTGAGGAAGGCGCGGCCCAGGTGCACCAGGAAGGCGGCGCTGTCGGCCTCGGCGCGGTCGAAGGTGCGCAACGCGTAGCGGCCGGTGGCCGGGTCGAGCACGACGGCGGTGAGCCGCACGACCTGGTTGCTGACCGAGCCGTAGCCGTGCCCGTCCGGGCGCAGTTCGCCGTGCGCCGGAGCGGCGGTGCCGTGGCCCCCGATGGCGAGCACGCCGCCGACGGTGAGGTCGCCGGGCGCCGGGCAGGCCGTCAGGCCGAGGCCGCGGTCGGCCAGGTGGGTGAGCAGCGCCTCCATACCGGCGCCGGTCTGCGCCCGGACGGTGGTGGGCGAGTCGGCGGCGACGGCGGTGAGGTACCGGCTGGTGTCCACGATCAGGACGCGGGCGCTGGCCGGGGTCCCGTTGGCGACGGTGAGCGGCGCCCAGGTGTGCCGGTGGCCGGAGGCGCGCAGCCGCCAGCCGTTGGCGTGCGCCCAGTCGGCGAGTGCCGGCACCTCCTCGGGGGTGCGCGGCGCGCAGGTCCACAGCTGGTCGGTGCGGACCTCGCCGGACCAGTTCTCGAAGACCCGCTGGTAGAGCTCGGTGCCGGCGGGCAGGCCGGGCGGTACCGGCGTGACGGCCTCCGCGCTGTCCGGGCCGATCGTGCCGCGCAGCAGCCAGGCCGCACCGCCGAGCGCCGCGGAGGCGCCGAGCAGTTGCCGCCTGGTCAGGCCGCGTCCGGCGTCGCGGCCGCTCCCCCGGCCGTCCGGCGCGCCGACCGCGCCGTCCATGTCGTTCGCGCCGTCCGCGCCGTCCGCGCCGTCCGCGCCGTCCGCGCCGTCCGTGCCAGTCGCGCCGTTCGTACGGCTGTCGTCGTGTCCTGTGGTCATCCGGTCCGCCCCCCTGCGTCGGTTCCCCGGGCCGGGCCGCGGCGCCAGGGCGGCCGGTGTCCACCCGACCCGGTCAGGAGCGTACGAAGTGCCGTACGACCGTTTGGAGCGATCCGGCCGATATCTCACTCGTTCGAGTGATCACGGGTCGAACGGCCGAGATCCGTCCACTCCGTCCGTACCGCCCGGCGGGGGCGGTCGGCCGGCGGGGCCGCACCGGGTCCCCGACGCTTGCCGGGCTCCTCGGCGGCCGCATAGGTTGATCTTGACCACCGACTCCCACCCGACCGGAGGCCCCGCCGTGCCCTCGTCCGCGCCGCTGACCGTCACCGTCGCCCAGCCCCTCTGTGCCGACCGCGGCCGCCCGGACACCCTGGCCGTCAACGTCGAGCGGCACGCCGAGGCCGTCCTGGCGGCGGGGACCCGCCTGGTGGTGTTCCCCGAGCTGTCGCTGACCGGCTACGACCTGGCCGCGCCCGCCGTCGATCCGGCCGATCCGCGGCTCGCACCGCTGGTCGAGGCCTGCGCCGCCACCGGCACCCTGGCGCTGGTCGGCGCGCCGGTCGCGGAGGTCGGCGGGCGGGAGTCCATCGCCACCCTGGCGGTCACCGGCGGGGGCGCCGACGTCGTCTACCGGAAGATGCGCCTGCACGGCGAGGGTGAGCCCGACCGCTTCACCGCGGGCGAGAAGCCCGTCGTGCTGGAGCTGGACGGCCTGCGACTCGGCCTCGCGGTCTGCGCCGACGTCGCCGACCCCGCGCACGCCGAGGAGACCGCCCCGCTCGGCATCGACGCCTACGTCGCCTCCACCCTGTACGGCCCGGGTGCCGCGCAGGCCGAGCGCCGGGACGGCCACTGCCGGGACCGTGCCACCGCGCACGGGGTCTGGGTGGTGCTGTCCACCTCCGCGGGACCCACCGGCGTGTTCCCGGACAGCTCGGGCGGATCCGGGATCTGGGCGCCCGACGGGTCCTCGGTCGCCCAGGCCGGCACCGAGCCGGGTGAGCTGGTCCGCGCCGAGATCCCCCGGCCGTAAACCGCACCGGACCTGGCCGTCCACCGGATCGGAGATCGCCGGCCTCGAGTGGAAATACCCCGGGCCCGTGTGCGGCTGTGGTGATCGGAAGACCCGTGACCGGGCCGAGCGGGCCCGTACAGGAGGTGCAGCGCACGATGGATGACGAGCGGGAGAAGCCGCAGGAGTACCGGATCGAGCACGACTCGATGGGTGAGGTCCGGGTGCCGGCCGCCGCGAAGTGGCAGGCGCAGACGCAGCGGGCGGTGGAGAACTTCCCGGTGTCGGGCCAGCGGCTGGAGCGCGCGCACATCGCCGCGCTGGCCCGGATCAAGGCTGCCGCGGCGCGGGTGAACGCCCGCCTCGGGGTCCTGGACGAGGAGACGGCCGGTGCGATCGCGGCGGCGGCCGAGGAGGTCGCGGAGGGCCGCTGGGACGACCAGTTCCCGGTGGACGTCTTCCAGACCGGCTCGGGCACCTCGTCCAACATGAACGCCAACGAGGTGATCGCCACCCTGGCCGCCGAGCGACTGGGACGGACGGTCCACCCGAACGACCAGGTGAACGCGAGCCAGTCGTCCAACGACGTGTTCCCGTCCTCGATCCACATCGCCGCCACCGCCGCCGTCACCCACGACCTGATCCCGGCCCTGGAGCACCTGGCGGAGTCGCTGGAGCGCAAGTCCGTCGAGTTCGCGCAGGTGGTCAAGTCGGGCCGCACCCACCTGATGGACGCCACGCCCGTCACCCTCGGCCAGGAGTTCGGCGGCTACGCGGCGCAGGTGCGGCACGGGCGGGAGCGGCTGCTGGCCACGCTCCCGCGGGTCGCCGAACTGCCGCTCGGCGGAACGGCGGTGGGCACCGGCATCAACACCCCGCCCGGCTTCCCGGCGGCCGTCATCGAGGAGGTGGCCCGCGCCACCGGGCTGCCGCTGACCGAGGCCCGCGACCACTTCGAGGCGCAGGGCGCACGGGACGCACTGGTCGAGCTGAGCGGCCAACTGCGCACGGTGGCGGTCGGCTTCACGAAGATCGCGAACGACCTGCGGTGGATGGGCTCCGGCCCGCGCACCGGGCTGGGCGAGATCAACCTGCCGGACCTGCAGCCCGGTTCGTCCATCATGCCGGGCAAGGTGAACCCGGTGCTGCCCGAGGTGGTGCTGATGGTCGCCGCCCAGGTGGTGGGCAACGACGCGACGGTGACCCTGGCCGGCGCGAGCGGCAACTTCGAGCTGAACGTGATGCTCCCGGTGATCGCCCGCAACGTGCTGGAGTCGGTGCGACTGCTGGCGAACAGCGCCCGCCTGCTGGCGGACCGGACGGTGGACGGCATCACCGCGAACGTCGAACGGGCCCGCGAGTACGCGGAGTCCTCGCCGTCGGTGGTGACGCCGCTGAACCGGTACATCGGGTACGAGGAGGCGGCGAAGGTCGCCAAGCAGTCGCTGGCGGAGCGGAAGACGATCCGTCAGGTCGTGCTGGAGCGCGGGTACGTCGAGCGGGGGGACCTCACCGAGGAGCAGCTGGACCGGGCGCTGGACGTGCTGCGGATGACGCACCCGTAACCTGCGACCCGCCGGAACGAGTTCTCGGACGCGCGCCGGGGCGCGGCGGGCAAAGGTGCCCTCCGCGCCCCGGACACGGGCTGCGGGGAAGATCAGCCCTTGGCGCGGCCGACCCGGCCGCGGCGCATCGACGCTCCGTTCGCAGTGATCGTCGCCATCGAGATCGCCGCGAGGCCGAGCAGGAACATCACCGCACCGACGATGACGCAGGTGACGATGTTCTTGCCGTGCGCGACGGAGCCCGACACGACCCAGGGAGAGATGATCGTCCAGACACCGAGCGCGGCGGCGGCCCAAGCCCTCGCGTGGGTGCGCTCGTAGGCCGGCCCGTAGCCGGCCATCAGGGCCGTGTAGGCCAGACCCACGATCAGGCAGGTCACGGTCAGTGTGCTGAACGCGGTGAAGCCGACGATCCAAGGCGATGCCGCCAGGAAGAGGCCGGCCAGTACGGCCAGGGCTTCGATGCCCTGGGCGCGGGGGGTCGATGTGACCCGCTCGTAGTGTTCCCGGAGTTCGACGATGTCCGGGTGGTGCTCCATGCCCGTCGGCAAGTGGGTTGCCACCGGTACCACCTCCTGTGGTTCGGACCATGGAAAAGGGCGCGCCCCGTACCTATTCTGCCCTTCACAAAGGTTTTACACCTGATTGTCCGAATTGGCAGATAACCATCCGATCACAGCGGTGACCTGCGTCTCAACACGCTGAGGGAACGTTGCCTATGCAACTCGTTGCATAGCAGGATGCGGGCATGGCACTGGAGCACGCGATCCTCGTCTCGCTGCTGGAGCAGCCCGGCTCCGGGTACGAACTGGCCCGACGCTTCGACCGCTCCATCGGACGCTTCTGGACCGCCACCCACCAGCAGATCTACCGGGTGCTGCGGCGGATGGAGGCGGACGGCTGGGTCGCCGCCGAGGAGATCGCACAGGACGGCCGCCCCGACAAGAAGGTGTACTCGGCGGCCGGACCCGGACGGGCCGCGCTGGCCGACTGGCTGCGCGAACCGGTCGAGCCGGAGACCGTACGGCACGAGCTGGCGGTCAAGATCCGGGCCGCCGCCTTCGACGAGCCGGCCGCGCTGGTCGCGCTGATCTCCGAGGTCGAGCGGCACCGGGAGAGCCATGCGGCGCTGCTCGCCCGGTACCTGCACGGCGAGCAGCGCGACTTCCCCGCCCTCGCCGCGCTCGACATCCAGCAGGAGTTGCAGCACGTGGTGCTGCGCGGCGGCATCGAGTTCGAGCGGATGAATGTCGCGTGGCTGGACGACGTGCTCGCCACGCTGCGCCGACTCGCGGGCGGCGGGGAGCGGAAGACAGATGACGAACTCTGAAATCTGTCATCTGAAATCTGTTAGCTGAACTCTGTTTCCTGTTCGCCGAACTCCGTCATCTGTTCCCCACCCTCGATCCCAGGGAGCCCCTGATGCTCTTCAACCCGCGCACCTACGACCCCGCCCAGTTCGACGAGCCGACCCGCCGGCTGCTGCGCGCCACCGTCGACTGGTTCGAGTCCCGCGGCAAGAAGGCGCTCATCGACACCTACATCGACCGCACCTGGTACGCCGACTTCCTCGAATTCGCAGCCCGGGAAGGGCTGTTCGCGGAGTTCCTGACCCCCTCCGCCGCCGACCCGGACAAGCGCTGGGACACCGCGCGGATCGCCGAGCTGAACGAGATCCTCGGCTTCTACGGCCTCGGCTACTGGTACACCTGGCAGGTCACCATCCTGGGCCTGGGCCCGGTGTGGCAGAGCGAGAACGAGGCCGTCCGGGCTCGCGCCGCCAAGCTCCTCGCCGAGGGCCACGTGATGGCCTTCGGCCTGTCCGAGCGCACGCACGGCGCCGACATCTACTCCACCGACATGATCCTCACCCCGGACGGTGAGGGCGGCTTCACCGCGAACGGCCCCAAGTACTACATCGGCAACGGCAACGTGGCCGGCCTGGTCTCGGTCTTCGGCCGCCGCTCGGACGTCGAGGGCCCCGAGGGCTACGTCTTCTTCGCCGCCGACAGCCGCCACGAGGCGTACCACCTGGTCAAGAACGTGGTGAACGCCCAGATGTACGTCAGCGAGTTCCGCCTGGAGGACTACCCGGTCCGGGCCGAGGACGTGCTGCACACCGGCCAGGCGGCCTTCGACGCCGCGCTGAACACCGTCAACGTCGGCAAGTTCAACCTCTGCACCGCCTCGGTCGGCATATGCGAGCACGCGATGTACGAGGCCGTCACCCACGCCCACAACCGGGTGCTGTACGGCCGCAAGGTCACCGACTTCCCGCACGTGCGGCGGGAGTTGACCGACGCGTACGCCCGCCTGGTGGCGATGAAGCTGTTCAGCGCGCGGGCCGTGGACTACTTCCGCACCGCCTCCTCCGAGGACCGCCGCTACCTGCTCTTCAACCCGATGACCAAGATGAAGGTCACCACCGAGGGCGAGAAGGTCATCGACCTGATGTGGGACGTCATCGCGGCCAAGGGCTTCGAGGCGGACACCTACTTCGACAAGGCCGCCAAGGACATCCGCGGCCTGCCGAAGCTGGAGGGCACCGTCCACGTCAACCTGGCGCTGATCCTCAAGTTCATGGGCAACTACCTGTTCGCGCCCGCCGATTACGCGCCGGTGCCGACCAGGCTGGACGCCACCGACGACGCCTTCCTGTTCCGCCAGGGACCGGCCCGCGGCCTCGGTGCGATCCGCTTCCACGACTGGCGCGCGGCCTACGACCGGCACGCACAGCTGCCGAACGTCGCCCGCTTCCGCGAACAGGCCGACGGCTTCTGCGAGTTGCTGCTCAAGCACGCCCCGAGCAAGGAGCAGCAGGCGGACCTGGACTTCCTGCTGGAGATCGGCCAGCTGTTCGCGCTGATCGTCTACGGCCAGCTGGTGCTGGAGCAGGCCGAACTGACCGGTCTGGACGCGGACGTGCTGGACCAGATCTTCGACGCGCTGGTCCGCGACTTCTCCGCGCACGCGACCGAGCTGCACGGCAAGGCCTCCACCACCGAGGAACAGGCCGCGTGGGCGCTGGCGAACGTGCGCCGCCCGGTGGCGGACGCCGAGCGCGCCGCGAAGGTGTGGGCCCGGGTCGAGGCCCTCTCGGACTCGTACGAGATGCAGCCGTAGGTCCGACAGGGCCAGCAAGACCCCGGGGGTGCCGGTCGGCGGACCGGCTCCCCCGGACCACGCCCCCGAGCCACGTCCCCCGGACCGGGTGCGGCAGCCGCCAAGGCGGCTCAGCCGTCGCCGAGACCCATGTCGCGGGCCCGGGCGACCGCCTCGGCGCGGGTCGCCACGTGCAGCTTCTCGAAGATGTGGGTGACGTGGTTGCGGACGGTCTTCTCCGCGACCACCAGTTCCCGGGCGATCCGCCGGTTGTCGTAGCCGCGCGCGACCAGGTCCAGTACCTCGGCCTCACGGGCGGTGAGGTCCGGGAACAGCTGCCCCGCCTCGCGCATCTTCGCCCCGGCCAGCAGGGCGGCGATCCGCCCGGCCACCTCTCCGCCGAACACCGCGCCGCCCGCGGCGACCGTACGCACCGCGTGCAGCACCTCCTCCCGGCCCGCGCCCTTGACCAGGTAGCCGCGGGCGCCCGCCTGGAGGGCGGCTAGCAGGTTGCCGTCGTCGTCCGACATCGTCAGCATCAGCACCGGCGGCGGCTGCTCCCGGGCGCAGAGCCGACGGACCGCCTCCAGTCCGGAGCCGTCGGGCAGCGAGAGGTCCATGATCACCACGTTGGGGCGGTGCCGGATCACGTGACTCTCCGTGACATGCCCAGGGGTCGTCCGCACGGCGGGTCCGTGAGCGTGGCCGTGAGCGTGGCCCGTGACTACGGCTGCAAGCGGGCCGCCTCCGGGGCCGCCGGGAAGGCCCGCCGAGGGTCCCGCACGGGATTCATGGCCGCTGCCCCAGGCGTCCGGGACGCCGGGCCGCCCACACTGGGACCGAACAGGAACACCGGGGGACAGGGCGCCGGCGGACCGCATCGCGACCGGCGGAACACCCGCTGCCCAGATCGAGGTGGTGCCATGATCACGGTGACCTCTCCTCCGCCCCGTACGTGGGCTGAGCGCCAGCTGACCGCCGCCACGATCGCCACCGCGGTCTGCTTCGTCGCCGCGACAGTCTGGATCTGCTACGTCCTCGTCCACCTGGGGGAACCCGGCGCTTCCCACCCTCGCGACCAACTCGCCATCCTGGTCTACGCCTTGCCGACCGCAGCCGCGGGCATGCTGCTGCACGCGCACCGCCCGGGCAGCCCGCTCGGCTGGGTGATGCTCCTCTACGCGCTCCCCGACGTCCTCCCCAGCGCGGTGGAGGCACCGATCTGGGTCGAGGTGAGCGATCCGGGCATCGTCGGCGCCGCGCTGGTCCTCGACGTGCTGCTGAGTGCGGTCAACGTGACGCTCATCTACGTACTGCCGCTCTGATTGCCGCACAGGCGGCTGACGACCCGTCGCTGGTGGTGGTACATCGGGGCCGTGTCGCTGTGGGTGACGGCCGAGGTGGCGCAGGAACTCGCCGACCCGACGGCCTTCGGACGGCCCGATCCGCTGGCCTCCAGTCCGCCCGCGTTCTTCTCCCGAACCGTCGTCGACGGCCTGGGCGGCCACGACCTGCTGATCAGCGAGTGCCTGCTCGGGTTCGTCGCGCTGGTTCTGCTGTCGCGCCTGCTGCGGCCGACCGATCGGGCCGGCGGTGCGAGCGTCGGCGCGGACGGCGGCGCGAGCGTCGGCGCGGACGGCGGCGGGAGCGAGAACCGCCGGCACCGGCTGCGGGTGGCGGCGATGCTCGGCGCGTACCTGCTCTGGGTCGGGCTGCAGGACCTCTGCATGCGCAACCGCGCCGAACACTACTGGCTCAGCTACTGGCCGTTCGCCGCGGCGGGCGTGGTCTGGGCGGTCGCGATCGCCGTCCTGGTCATCCGGGACCACGGCTGGCGGCTCGACCGGGCCGCCCGCAGCGTCCTGATCGGGCTGCTGCTGGGCACTGGGGTCACCGGGCTGTTCGTGGTGGCCACCGCCGTGCTGTCCGCCTGGCTGCTGCCGGGGCGCGGCGGAGCGGCCCTGGTGCTGATCGCCCTGGTGTACGCGCTCGGCGCCACCCTGCCGCGGGGCGCCCGACGGGTCGTCGCCCTGGTGGACCGGCTGTACTACGGCGAGCGGGTGCAGCCGTACCAGGTGCTGCGGACCCTCGCGGAGCGGGTGCGGCAGGTCGTCGACCCGGAGCAGTTGCCGGCGGCGCTGTGCGCGACGGTCCCCGAGGAGCTCAGACTGCCCGGGGGCACCCTGGCCGTCACCACCCGGGCCGGACGCCGCACACTGGCCACCGCCGGACGGCTGGACGGCCGCGCCCAGGGCTTCGCGCTGGTCCACAACGGTTTGCCGATCGGCGAGTTGACCGTCGGGCTGCGGGCGGGCGAGGAGCGACTGGCGGCCACCAGCGTCGACATCCTGCGTTCGCTCGCCGACCAGGCGGACGGGACGGACGGTGAGCACGGCGGTCGGCGCGCCGCGCAGGGCGGTGAGCCGGTGGCTACTGCCGGGCGGGTGGTGCAGCGTCTCCCCCGGGGAGAGGATCCGGCCGCCCGAGGACAGCCGGCCGGCGAGCACCACGGTGGCCGATTCGACGGCCTCGCAGGGAAGTTGGTCGACCCTGCGCCGGGCGGCAGGGTCTCGACGGTCAGCCCGGCGCGGACCGACGGCCGCTGCTCGGGGTCGATCAGTCGCTGGTAGGCGGGGGCGGTGCTCGGGACGACGACGGGTACGAGGATCACGGGTGACTCCTGGGGGCTTCGACGAGGGCGAGGGTGACGGGGGCGTTGGCGCGGAGGGCGTCGGCGGGGAGGGGGTCGGCGGGTCGGGTGCTGGGGACGGCGGGGGCGCTCACGGCCGGTCGCAGCGTTCGGCTCGGCGCCGGACGAGGGCGGCCCTGGTTCCGGCGCGGTGGCGGGGCGCGGCCGGGGTGAGACAGAGCAGTTCCACGCCGAGCAGACCGGCCTCCAGGTGTAGGGTACGAACCCGGCGGGCCAGCAGGAGGTCGCCGTCCGAGGCCAAGTGGTCGGCTTATCCCGGCAGTTGGCCGATGACGGCGGCGCCGCGCAGCACGTACAGGACGGTCTCGACGTCGGGCCGGCCGGGCAGGATGTGATGGGCGCCCGGGCTCAGCCGCAGCTGGTCGAAGGCCTCGCAGGCACTGGTGATCATGGTGCGGCGGGCCAGCGAGCGGATCCGCACCCGCGCGCCGTCGCGGCCGAGCAGGACCATGGCGCAGCCGGTACCGGTGCTGACGACCAGCTGGGCGGGTTCGGCTTCTCCGGCGCCTTCCGGGGAGGAATCGACGGCGGTGACGGCCAGGACGGCGTGGAAGTACTCCAGCCCCGCCGTGCCGGCGGTCAGGACGGTCCGCGAGCCGAGCGGCAGCACCACCGCGGTGCCCTCGATCAGCGGCAGACCGGCATCGGCCCGTTCGGGGTGGTCCGGTTGCACGACGGCCTCGGGCAGCGCGGCGAGGCCGGAGCCGGCGGTGACGCACAGGGCGTGCTCGGCGCCCTCGGCGGTCACCTCGGCGCTGTGCCCCGGTTCGAGCCACTGGAGGCCGACGGCACGCAGCGGGCCTGCGAGCAGGCGGCTGGGGTCGACGGCGCCGCGGCGGCGCAGGTCGGTGATGACGGTGCCCGTCATGTCGGGCGCTCCTTCGGTGGTGGGCGGGTTCGGAGGACTGCCCCTGCGACTCACCGTTCGCCGCCCGCCGTCCCGGCCGCACGAGGGTGTGGTCCCGTCCCGCTCCCGGCCCCGGGCCAGGCCCGTCCCGGCCGCACGAGGGTGTGGTCCCGTCCCGCTCCCGGCCCCGGGCCAGGCCCGTCCCGGCCGCACGCCCACTCCGTCCCGGCGCGGGCCAGGGGGCCTGGGAGCACGCCCGGGACGTGCCCGTCGAGCTGCCCGGGACCCGCCCGGCAGGTGCCCGGGACGCACCCGGCACGCACCCGGGACGTGCCCGGCACCGACCTGCCACGACCGGCGTACGGTGGAACTCGGAGGCCGTGTCATGCACGTCACCGGAACCAACTTCACCGACCGCACCGACGCGGGCCGCCAGCTGGCCGCCCGCCTCGCCCATCTCGCCGGCCGCGACACCGTGGTGGTCGCCCTGCCCCGCGGCGGGGTGCCGGTGGCCGCCGAGGTGGCGACGGCGCTCGGCGCGCCGCTGGACATCTGCGTGATCCGCAAGCTCGGTGTGCCCTACCAGCCCGAGCTGGCCATGGGGGCGATCGGCGAGGGCGGCGTCCGGGTGCTGAACGAGCAGGTCCTGCGGCTCGCCCGGGTCGGAGACGACCAGCTGGCGGAGGTGGAGCGGCGCGAGCGCACCGAGCTGGCGCGCCGGGCCCGCCGCTACCGGGGCGACCGCCCGGCCGCCGACCTGCGCGGGCGCACGGTGGTCGTGGTGGACGACGGCATCGCCACCGGATCCACCGCCAAGGCGGCCTGCCGGATCGTCCGGGCGCGTGGCGCGGCCCGGGTGGTGCTCGCCGTCCCGGTGGCACCCCGGGACTGGACGGACCGGCTGGCCGAGGTCGCCGACGAGCTGGTCTGCGTCGACACGCCGTCCCCGTTCTTCGCGATCGGCGAGTTCTACACGGACTTCTCGCAGACCGGCGACGACGAGGTGCTGCGGCTGCTGGCCGAGGCCAGGGGCGAGGACGGACGGTCCGGTGATCCGGACGGCGTCGACCGCGAGCTGCTGCTGCCCGTCGCCGGGGTCCGCCTGGCGGGCCGGCTGACCGTGCCGGCCGGCGCGTGCGGGATCGTGGTGTTCGCGCACGGCAGCGGCAGCGGCCGGCACAGCCCGCGCAACCGGCACGTCGCCCGGTACCTCAACGGGGTCGGGCTGGCCACCGTGCTGTTCGACCTGCTCACCGAGGCCGAGGAACCGGACCGGCGCAAGGTGTTCGACGTCGGCCTGCTCAGCTCCCGGCTGACCGCCGTCGCGCGGGAACTGGAGCACACCGACGGGGCCCGCGGCCTGCCGCTCGGTCTGTTCGGTGCCAGCACCGGCGCGGCCGCCGCGCTGCACACCGCCGCCGAGCTGGGCCCGGCGGTGCGCGCCGTGGTCTCCCGGGGCGGGCGCCCGGACCTCGCCGGGCCGGACGTCCTCAGCCGGGTGGAGGCCCCGACGCTGCTCGTGGTCGGCGCCCTGGACACCACCGTGCTGGACCTCAACCGGCAGGCGCGGGCCCGGCTGCGGGGCGGGAGCGAGCTGGCGGTGGTGCCCCACGCGAGCCACCTGTTCGAGGAGCCGGGCACCCTCGACCAGGCCGCTGAGCTGGCCGGGGACTGGTTCCTGCGACACCTCCCGTCCGCCGACGGGCCACGTGCCGAGGGCCGGTAGTCGCCGGTTGCGCAGATTTCGTGCGAGCACCGCCCGGAGGCAGCACATTTTGTGCAGCCAGGGGCGGGAATTCCTGATCAGCTTGTACACATTGAGCAGTGAAAAATCGACCTGTTGCCCAACCCTCACGACAGGAGCAAGCTCAGCGCAACCGCACCGCCCACCCGTTCGCCGTGCGGCAGCGATCCACGCGATCCGACCGGATGCCCCAAAGCCCCGGAAACCCCCGGAAGCCTCAACGCCGAGGCCCTGAGTGGAGGAACGAGCGATGACCCCGCAGACCCACGCCCTTGAGCTGACCCCCGAGGAGCGCGAGGCCGGCCTGGACGCCGACCAGCTGCGCCGCCTCGTCGGTCTCGTCGAGCACGACCAGGCCTCCGACCCGTTCCCGGTCACCGCGCAGGACGCGGTCGTCTTCGTGGTCGGCAACGCCACCCAGACGGCCCAGTTCTACCAGGTCGTGTTCGGCATGGAGCTGGTCGCCTACTCCGGCCCGGAGACCGGGCGCCGCGACCGCAAGTCCTACGTGCTGCGCTCCGGCTCCTGCCGCTTCGTGATCAAGGGCGGCGTCCAGCCGGACAGCCCGCTGCTGGACCACCACCGCCGCCACGGCGACGGCGTGGTCGACCTCGCCCTGGAGGTCCCGGACGTCGACAAGTGCATCGAGCACGCCCGCGCCAGCGGCGCCACCGTCCTGGAGGAGCCGAACGACGTCTCGGACGAGAACGGCACCGTGCGCCGCGCGGCCATCGCCACCTACGGCGAGACCCGCCACACCCTGATCGACCGCTCCCGCTACAACGGCCCGTACCTGCCGGGCTACGTCGTCGCCAAGAGCACCGTCACCCACCCGGAGGGCTCGCCCAAGCGCCTGTTCCAGGCCCTGGACCACGCCGTGGGCAACGTCGAGCTGGGCCGGATGGACGAGTGGGTCCAGTTCTACAACCGGGTCATGGGCTTCGTGAACATGGCCGAGTTCGTCGGCGACGACATCGCCACCGAGTACTCCGCCCTGATGTCCAAGGTCGTGGCCAGCGGCAACCACCGGGTGAAGTTCCCGCTCAACGAGCCGGCCATCGCCAAGAAGAAGTCCCAGATCGACGAGTACCTGGAGTTCTACACCGGCCCCGGCTGCCAGCACATGGCGCTCGCCACCAACGACATCCTCACCACCGTGGACGTGCTGCGCTCGCGCGGCGTGGAGTTCCTCAACACCCCGGACGCCTACTACGACGACCCGGAGCTCCGCGAGCGCATCGGCAAGGTGCGGGTGCCGATCGAGGAGCTGAAGAAGCGCGGCATCCTGGTCGACCGCGACGAGGACGGCTACCTGCTGCAGATCTTCACCAAGCCGATCGGCGACCGCCCGACCGTCTTCTACGAGTTCATCGAGCGGCACGGTTCGCTGGGCTTCGGCAAGGGCAACTTCAAGGCGCTGTTCGAGTCCATCGAGCGCGAGCAGGACCGCCGCGGCAACCTGTAGCGTCGGGACACCCTGACGGGGGTCGACGCACGGGCGGTCCACGCACGGGCAGTCGACTCACGGGCAGTCGACTCACGGACGGTCGGCCCACGGACGGTCGAGGAGGAGCACGGAGATGGCGTACTACCGGCAGCTGGGCAACATCCCGCCCAAGCGGCACACCCAGCACCGCACACCCGAAGGCGGGCTGTACTACGAGGAGTTGATGGGCGAGGAAGGGTTCTCCTCCGACTCGTCGCTGCTCTACCACCGGGGCATCCCCTCGGCGGTGGTCAACGCGGCACCCTGGGAACTGCCCGACCAGTCCACGGTGCCCAACCACCCCCTGCTCCCCCGCCACCTCAAGCTGCACGAGCTGTTCGCGGACCAGGAGTGGAAGTCCGCGGACGTCGTGAGCAGCCGTCGTCTGGTCCTCGGCAACGGCGACGTGCGGATCTCGTACGTCGCCGCCGGGGCCCCCAGCGAGCTGTACCGCAATGGGCTCGGCGACGAGTGCGTGTACGTGGAATCGGGTTCGGGCACCGTCGAGACGGTCTTCGGCTCGATCGAGGTCGGCCAGGGCGACTACGTGATCATCCCGCGCGCCACCACCCACCGCTGGGTGCCGTCCGGGGACGAGCCGCTGCGCGCCTACTGCATCGAGGCGAACAGCCACATCACCCCGGTCAAGCGCTACCTGTCCAAGTACGGGCAGCTCCTGGAGCACGCGCCCTACTGCGAGCGGGACTTCCGCGGACCGGTCGGGCCGCTCGTGGTCGACACCCCCGGGGACGTCGACGTACTGGTCAAGCACCGTGGCCCGCAGGGTGTTTCGGGCACCCGCTACACCGTGCCGCACCACCCCTTCGACGTGGTCGGCTGGGACGGCTGCCTCTACCCGTACGCCTTCAACATCCGGGACTTCGAGCCGATCACCGGCCGGATCCACCAGCCGCCGCCGGCCCACCAGGTGTTCGAGGGCAACGGCTTCGTCATTTGCAACTTCGTTCCCCGCAAAGTGGACTACCACCCGCTGTCGATCCCGGTGCCGTACTACCACGCCAACGTGGACAGCGACGAGGTCATGTTCTACTGCGGCGGCGACTACGCGGCCCGCAAGGGTTCGGGCATCGGCCAGGGCTCGATCTCGCTGCACCCGGGCGGGCACACCCACGGGCCGCAGCCCGGCGCGTACGAGCGCAGCATCGGCGTGGACTTCTTCGACGAGCTGGCGGTCATGGTGGACACCTTCCGCCCGCTGGAGCTCGGCGAGGGCGGACGGGCCTCTGAGGACTCCAACTACGCGTGGACATGGGCGGGTCGGGGGCCGGGGCGATGAGCTCCGACACCCCCGCTTTCCCCTCCGCGGGCCCGTTCGCCATCCCGGAGCTGTTCCGCGGACTCTTCGACGACGCGGCGGTGTTCCCGCCGGGGAACCTGCCGGTCGTCGACGCGGTGCCCGCGCACCGCGCCCACCGCACGGCCTGGTACGCCGACGCCGTCGGCCCGCTCCTCTGCGGGGCGGGCCGGTTGGGCGAACTGGCCGCGGCGGTGGAGGGCGCCGGGCCGCTCAGGGTCGGGCTCGTGCTGCCGGGGGGCAGCCCCGAGCTCGGGCCGGCGCTCGCCGCCGCCGCACCCTTCGAGCTCGCCGGGGTCGAACTGGCCACCCGGGACGCCGCCGAGGCGGTCGCCGAGCTGGACCGACTGCTGCCTCCGGACGTGCCCGCCGCCGTCGAGCTGCCGCGCGAACTCCTGCGCGGGGACGGGCTGGACGAGACGCTGGACGTCCTCGTCGACAGCGCATACCGGGCGAAGTTCCGCACCGGCGGGGTCGTCGCGCAGGCGTTCCCGGACGAGGACGAGCTGGCCGCCTTCCTCACCGGCTGCGCCCGGCGCGGCCTGCCGTACAAGTGCACGGCCGGGCTGCACAACGCCGTCCGGCACACCGATCCGGATACCGGCTTCGAGCACCACGGCTTCCTCAACGTGCTGCTGGCCGCGCAGGAGACGGACCACGCCGCGGCCGCCGAGGTGCTGGCCGAGCGCGACGGCGAGGTGCTGGCCAAGGCCGTCCGCGCCCTGAGCGGACACCAGGTTACGGTGATCCGCAACTCGTTCACCGCGTTCGGCACCTGCAGCATCGCCGAACCCCTGGACGACCTGGCCGCGCTCGGCCTGCTGTCGCCCAGTCCACTTGTCCAGGAGGACCGTTGAGCACCCCCAGCAGCTGGCTCGCCAGCGCCCAGGACTCGCCGTTCGGCGTGCACAACCTGCCGTACGGCGTCTTCACCGAGGCCGACCAGCCGGGGCGGCGCCGGATCGGTGTGCGCGTCGGGGACTTCGTGCTGGACGCCGGGGCGGCCGCCCGCGCGGTCGGCACGCCGTCGGTACTGCTGGACGCGGACTCGCTCAACCCGCTGATGGCGTCCGGGCGTTCGGTGTGGACCCAGGTGCGGGCGGACCTCACCACCTGGCTTACGGACGAGTCCTTCCGCGAGGCGCTGTCGTCGGCCCTGCTGCCGGCGGGCGATGTCGAGCTGCACCTGCCGTTCGAGGTCGCGGACTACGTCGACTTCTACGCCTCCGAGCACCACGCCACCAACCTCGGCCGGATCTTCCGACCGGGCTCGGATCCGCTCACCCCCAACTGGAAGCACCTGCCGATCGGTTACCACGGCCGGGCGGGCACGGTGGTGGTGTCCGGCACGCCGGTGGTGCGCCCGCACGGCCAGCGCAAGGCGCCCGCCGACGCCGCGCCGAGCTTCGGGCCGTCCCGGCGGCTGGACATCGAGGCCGAGGTCGGCTTCGTCGTCGGCACGCCGTCCGAGCTGGGCCGGCCGGTCGCGCTGGACGACTTCCGCGAGCACGTGTTCGGCGTCTGCCTGCTCAACGACTGGTCGGCGCGCGACATCCAGGCCTGGGAGTACGTGCCGCTCGGGCCCTTCCTCGGCAAGTCCTTCGCGACCTCGGTCTCGCCGTGGATCGTGCCGCTGGACGCCCTGGAGCACGCCCGGGTCACCCCGCCGCAGCGCGACGTCGAGCCGCTGGCGTACCTGGACGACCGCGGCGGCGAGCCGTGGGGCCTGGACCTGGCGATGGAGGTCCGGCTGAACGGGCACCTCGTCTCGCGCCCGCCGTTCGCCGGCATGTACTGGACGGCGCAGCAGCAGCTGACCCACATGACCGTCAACGGCGCCTCGCTGCGCACCGGCGACCTGTTCGCCTCGGGCACGGTCAGCGGGCCGGAGCCGGACACCCGCGGCGCGCTGATCGAGCTGACCTGGAACGGCGAGGAACCGCTCAAGCTGCCGGACGGGACGACCCGGACCTTCCTGGAGGACGGCGACGAGGTCGTCATCACGGCGACGGCCCCGGGGCCGGACGGCACGGTGGTCGGGTTCGGTGAGGTCTCGGGGCGGGTGCGCGGCTGACGGGGCGCGTGCCCCGTGGGTCGTGGTTCACGGTTCACGGCTCACGGCTCACGGCTCACGGCTCACGGCTCACGGCTCACGGCTCACGGCTCACGTTAACAGGTAACAACCGACAGATGACGAATGACAGCTGACAGGTTTCAACTACTGAAATGTGTCAGCTGTCATCCGTTTTCCCACCGTCCCCGCCTACAGCCCCGCGCCGCCCGTGGCATCGGACGACCCGCCCGGTGACCCAGCGCGCGTCGTCCGAGGCGAGGAACGCCACGATGTCCGCGATGTCCTCCGGCTGTCCGACCCGGCCGAGCGCGGCGAGAGAGGCGGCGCACGCCTCCGCCTCCGGATTGTCGTGCAGCCGGCCCGCGTTGACGTCGGTGTCCACCACGCCGGGCACGGCCGAGTTGACCGTGATGCCGCGCGACCTGAGCTGCTTGGCCAGGTTGAGCGTGAAGGTGTCCAGCGCGCCCTTGGTGGCGCCGTAGGCGGTGATCTCCGGCATCGCGAGCCGGGCGGCCCCGCTCGAGATGTTGATGATCCGGCCGCCGTCCCGCAGCCACGACCGCGCCGCGCCGCTCATACGGCCGACCCCGACCGGACGGCCCGCCCCGACCGTGCCGCCCGGCCACGGGACCGCGATCACGGGACCGCGATCACACCGGCCTCGTGATCACAACCGCCCACCCGCCCCGGTACGGTGGACAGCGGAAGACGAGATCACCGAGGGGACGGGAGCGGTTCCGATGAGCGCAGCGGCGGCGGAGGTCCAGGCGGTCCTGGACGGCGACGGCGGTCTCGGACGGATCGTGCTGAACCGCCCGCGGGCGCTCAACTCGCTCACCCACGGCATGATCACCACCATCCGCGCGACGCTGGACGACTGGATCGCCGACGACCGGGTGCGCGCCGTGCTCCTGACCGGCGCCGGCGAGCGCGGCCTCTGCGCGGGCGCGGACCTGCGCGCGATGCACGACGAGGTCAAGGCCGGCGGGGCCGGCACCCGCGCCTTCTTTCGCGACGAGTACCGGCTGAACGCCCTGATCGCCCGCTACCCGAAGCCCTTCGTCGCGCTGATGGACGGCATCACCATGGGCGGCGGCATCGGCCTGTCCGCCCACAGCGCGGTGCGGATCGTCACCGAGCGCTCTACGATCGCGATGCCCGAGACCCGGATCGGCCTCGTCCCGGACGTCGGCGGCAGCCGCCTGCTCGCCCGCGCCCCCGGCGAGTTGGGCACCCACCTCGGCCTCACGTCCGCCTCGATGGGCCCCGGCGACGCCCTGCTGTGCGGCTTCGCGGACCACTTCGTCCCGTCCGCACGCATCCCCGAACTGCTCGGCGCGCTCGCCCGCGGCGCCGATCCGGCCGCGAGCGTCGCCGCCCACGCCGAACCCGCCCCGCCCGCCGGACTCGCCGGACAGCGCGACTGGATCGACGCCTGCTACGCGGCCGACACCGTCGAGGAGATCGTCGAACGACTGCTCAACTCCGGTGTGCCTGAGGCGAAGGAGTCCGCCGAGCTGGTACTCGGGAACTCTCCCACCGCCGTCAAGGTCACCCTGGCCGCACTGCGCCGGGCCCGTACGCTGACCTCGCTGGAAGCCGTGCTCGACCAGGAGTACCGGATCTCCTGCGCCGCGCTGGACGGCCACGACCTGGTCGAGGGCATCCGCGCCCAGGTGATCGACAAGGATCGCAACCCGCAGTGGTCGCCGCGTGCGCTGGCCCGGGTGACGGAGGCCGAGGTCGCGCGCTTCCTCGCCCCGCGCGAGGGTGACGAGCTGGGCCTGGCCTGACCGGGCCCCGGCCGACCCCGCTGCCCCTTCCCGGACAGCCTGGAGCAGGCCATGACCCACCCGACGCCTCCACCGATGCCGACGCCGAAGCCGCCCCAGCCCCGGTTCTGGCCTTTCCGCTGCTCCGGCGGCTGGTCTTCCGGCGACCGGCTGGTGACCGACTGGTGACCGGCGTCTCGCATGCCAAGACTGGCGCGAGGCGGGGCGCGTCGTAGATCGTTGGGTGGTCAGGGCGCACCCCGGCGCCGAGCAGTGGAATGGCCGAGCAGCGGATTGGAAGTAACGGCGATGACCGAGACCGAGACCTACGAGACGATCCTGGTCGAGCGCAAGGGCCGGGTCGGGCTGATCACGCTCAACCGGCCCAAGGCGCTCAACGCGCTGAACACCCAACTGATGAACGAGGTCGTGGCGGCCGCCACCGTCTTCGACCGGGACCCGGAGATCGGGTGTCTGGTGGTCACCGGCTCGGAGAAGGCCTTCGCGGCCGGCGCCGACATCAAGGAGATGCAGGGCAACCGGTTCCCGGACGTCTACCTGGACGACTGGCTGGGCCCCTGGGACCGCTTCGGCGCGCTGCGCAAGCCGGTGATCGCGGCGGTGGCCGGGTTCGCGCTGGGTGGCGGCTGCGAGCTCGCGATGATGTGCGACATCCTGCTGGCCGCCGACACCGCGAAGTTCGGGCAGCCGGAGATCAAGCTCGGCGTGCTCCCGGGCATCGGCGGCTCGCAGCGGCTGACCCGGGCGATCGGCAAGGCGAAGGCGATGGACCTGTGCCTGACCGGCCGGATGATGGGCGCCGAGGAGGCCGAGCGGGCCGGCCTGGTCGCCCGGATCGTCCCGGCCGACCAGCTGCTGACGGAGGCACTGGCCACCGCCGAGACCGTCGCCGCGATGTCCACCCCGGCGGCGATCATGCTCAAGGAGAGCGTCAACCGCTCCTTCGAGACCACGCTGGCCGAGGGCGTCCGCTTCGAACGCCGGCTGTTCCACTCGGTGTTCGCCACGGCGGACCAGAAGGAGGGCATGTCGGCCTTCGCCGAGAAGCGGTCGCCGAAGTTCGAGAACCGCTGACGGGGATGGCCGGACGGCGGGTGACAGCTGACAGATTTCAGATGTTGATAGCTGTCAGCTGTCACCCGTTCACTGTCATCTGTCAGTTGTCAGTTGTCAGTCGTCACTCGTCCGCTGCCGCTGCCGCTGCCGCGCCAGCTGCGCCCCGCCCCCGTCAGCCCTCCTCCACCAACGCCGTGTTGAGCCGCGCCAGTCCGCTGCGCGTGGCGGCGACCACGATGCGGTCGCCCGGGGCCAGGCGCCGGGTGCGGTCCGCGAAGCCCCAGTGCAGCTGGTTGCTGCGGGCGAAACGGGCGGCGATCACCCGGACGCCGCCCGGGTCCTCCAGGTCGTGCCGGTTCAGGCCGATCAACCCGCTGCCGTCCTCCACCGTGAGCTCGGCGATCAACAGCACGTGCCGGAACACCGACAGCGTCCCGCGCACCTCGCTGCCCATCAGGGCGGCGGCGAAGGCGGGTGCGGCCAGGTAGGAGACAGAGCGGGAGGCCGCGTTGTCCAGCGTCTTGTAGAAGTGGCCGGCGAAGTCGTCGTCGAACAGCCGGACCACCACCCGGACCTCGGGATTGCCGTGGCGCGCCTCCAATGCCGCCTCCAGGTTGGTGGCGTCGTCCCCGCTGAGCGCGATCACAGCCCGGCTGTGCTTCAACCGGGCCCGCTTCAGCTGTTCCTCGAACGGCCCGTCGCCCAGCACGACCGGGATGCCGAGTGCCCGGACGGCGGCGATGCCGCGGGCCTGCGGGTCGCGCTCCATGCAGACCACCGGCACCCCCATCTCGTGCAGCTGCGTGGCGACCCGGGTGCCGGCGTTGCCGAGCCCGACGACGATCACGTGGTCCCGGGTGCCCGCGCTCGGGTGCCGGGGCAGCCCGCGCCGCCCGGACCCCAGCACCTCGACCGCGATGGCCGTGGCGACCGGCGCGAAGGTGATCCCGCAGATGGTGATCACCACCTGGGCGACCCGTTGCCAGATCCCGCCCGTCCCGGTTCCGGCGGCGATGTCGGCCTGCTGGTCGGGCTGGGCGGCGCCGGCCAGGTCGAGCAACGAGATGTAGACGGTCCAGCCGAAGTCCCGGTTGAGGTACCAGAGCACGGCGAAGGCCATCAGCACCGCGGCGAGCGCGATGAGCAGCACCACTCGCAGCCGGGCGCTGGTGAGGAAGCGCATGGTGTCGAGGACCCGCCAGCGCAGTCGCCGTGCCCAGCTGATCGGTTCCCGGGGCTCCATCCGCAGCGCCTGCAACGCGGCGATCCCGCCCGGCGGCTGTTCGGTGCCGGGTCCGGTCACGGGCTCGGTCTCGGTCTCGGCCTCGGCCAGGGGCTCGGTCTGGGTCACGGTCTCGGTCACGGGCTCCGGCTCTGGCTCCGGCTCACGCCCAGGTACGCGCCGGAGCCCGGGCTCCGGCGCCGGATCGTGGCGCACCCCGCCCGGACGGACCGGTCCGTCGTCGCCGAACTCGCGCGCGAGCCGGACGAACTCGGCCGAGTCGCCCTCCTGCTCCGGCAGCAGGCGGATCTTGCTGAGGTCCTGCCGGTCGATGTGGTCGGCGACCACGCAGATCCGGTCCGGGGTGATGGCGTCGTCGAACGCGATGTGCAGGTAACGCCCGTCGATCTCGACCGAGTTGGGCCGGCCGAGCGCGGCGGCGGCGAAGGCCGGGGCGGCGGTGGCCGAGCCGGAGAGCGCGGCGCCGTTCCTGAGCAGCCGTTCGATGTTCTCGCCGAGGCGCTGGTTGAACATCCGGAACACGATCCGGATGTCCGGGTTGTGGCCCTGGGCGCTGAGCGCGGCGTGGATGTTGTCCTGGTCGCTGCCCTCGACCAGGGCGAGGCCCCGGGCCGTGTCGATGGACACCGCCCGCAGCGCCTCCCCGGTGAGGTTCGGGTACTCGACCACGGCCGCGACGCCCGCGATCTGCTCGATCTGCGGCGCGTGGTCGCGAGTGCGGTCGGCGACCAGAACCACGACCGGGACCTCGTAGTGCTCGACGAGCTCCAGGACCAGCCGGTGGGCCAGTGCGTTGCCCCCGCAGACGATGTAGTGCTGGCTGATCGGCTCGACCGGAGGGGTCCCCCACCCTTCAGAAGTCATACCGACGGATGGTATCGGCGACAGATGGCCGGAGGATGTCGTTCCGGCAGCCGGGATGACTCGAACGGACGCACCCACCATGCGGCCCGATGACGGCACGAAGAGGCTGGGGTTCGTTCTCTGCCCCCGACTCCGAGGAGTTCGCCGCCGTGTCCCCTCCGACCATCACCCCTGAAGGAACCCCGATCCAGGGCCCGCTCGGCCAGCTCGCCAAGGCCGCCTGGCAGGTCCTGCTGGCCGCCGGCGTGGTCTCGCTCGGCCTCGGGATCGTCGTCTTCGTGTGGCCGCACGAAACACTGCTCGTGGTGGGCGTGCTGTTCGGCCTCTACCTGCTGGTCATCGGCATCGTGCAGCTGGTCGCCGCGTTCGGCACCCACGCCACCACCGCGCTGCGGGTGCTGGCCTTCATCAGCGGCGCGATCTGCGTGCTGCTCGGGCTGCTCTGTTTCCGCAGCGCGGTGCAGTCGTTGGTGCTGCTCGCCATCTGGATCGGGATCGGCTGGCTGTTCCGCGGCATCACCCAGCTCGCCGCCGCGATCTCCGACCCGCTGATGCCCGCTCGCGGCTGGCAGGCCTTCGCGGGCGTGGCCAACACCGTGGCCGGCGTGCTGTTGATGGTCTGGCCGGTCGGCTCGATCACCGCGCTCACCGTACTGGCCGGGTGCTGGCTGGTGATCCTGGGCCTGGTCGAGATCGTGACCGCCGTCCAGGTGCGCGGCCGGGCCAAGCGGATTCCGGCCGGAGTCTGACGCGCCGCCACCACCGCGAAGGCCGTCGCCGGCACCGCCGCCTCCCGCGGCCCTCGCGCGACACCGCCCCGGCGCGCAGCGCACTACGGCCGGGGCGCGTAGCCGAGTCGGAAGGTGGCGCCCTCCAGCCGTTCCGGTCCGAACCGGACGTCGGTCAGCCGCTCGGCGAGCGCGAACGCCGCCTCGGTGTGCAGCGCGTAGCGCTCACCGTCCAACGGGAAGCCACAGGCCTTCAGCAGCTCGACCGTGCCGGGGGCCTCGGCGTCCGAACCGTGCCGCTGGTCGGCGAAGAGCGGCTCGAACTGCAGCCGGCAGGAGCCGTGCTCCCACCAGTTGAAGTGGTCCACCGCGTTGGCGTTCCGGAAGTGCGAGACCAGCCGGGTGCCCTCGGCGAGCCGGGGTATGACGCCGTGCAGGCTGCCGAGGTAGCCGTACGGCTCGACCGCGAGGGCCCAGCCGTCGAGCTCGGTGACGGCGACGAGCAGCCGGTCCTCGTCCAGGTCGAACAGCGCTTCGGCCTGCTCGTCCTCCCCGTCGTCGAAGGTCTCCCACGCCGCGATCACCGCGTCCAGGCCGGTGACCTCCCGGCCGGTCAGGGTGTCGAAGCGGCGCAGCAGCTCGTCGGCGCCGATCCCCTGGACCTGGGTGAGGCAGTAGGCCTCGCCCAGGACGGGGTAGCGCTGTTCGAACCAGGTGTAGTCGGTGGCGTGTGCGGCGGTCATACGCAGGATGTTGTCAGACCCCACTGACACCGCGACCGCCCACCCTTCCCTCGTCGCTCAGAGCCAGACCGGCGCGTCCGTCCCCCAACGCCCGGGCGGGCGCGCCCAGTCGGTGGGCGCGCCGTCGTAGCCGATCGGCGGCAGGGCGTACCGCAGCCGCCCGTACGCCGAGTCGGTCTCGGCGAGCCAGCGCGCCGCGTCGTACGGTTCGGTGCCCGGGTGCGGCCCGTCCGCCGGCTCGGACGGGATGCCGTGCAGCAGCCAGGAGGCGGTGCCGGCGAAGGAGAAACGCAGGTGGCGGCCGCCGGGGCGGTGGGTGCGCTGCTCGGTGAGGGCGCGCAGGACGGCGGCGGCGAGGAGGTAGCCGGTGCCGTGGTCGAGGGCCTGGGCGGGCATGGCGCCGGGCCGGCCGTCGGGGGAAGCCTCGTGGGCGGCGATGCCGGTGCCGGCCTGGACCAGGCTGTCGAAGCCGCGGCGGCCCGCCCACGGACCGGTCCAGCCCCAGGCGCAGATCTGGGCCAGGATCAGGTCAGGGCGGCGGGCGAACAGCGCTTCCGGAGCGAGGCCGTGGGCGTCGAGCGCACCGGGCCGATAGGCGTTGACGACGACGTCGGCCGTGTCGAGCAGGCCCTCGAAGGTGGCCCGGTCGGCCGGGTCGGCGAGGTCCAGGCGGGTGGAGCGCTTGCCGAAACCGGTGTCGGTGTGGGCGTCGTCAGCCTCGGGCAGCCGCGGCGAGTCGATCCGCAGCACGTCGGCACCGAGCAGGGCGAGGGTGCGGGTGGCCACCGGTCCGGAGATCACCCGGCTCAGGTCGAGGACCCGGATACCGGCGGCGGGCCGGTCCACCGGGGCCGCGGGGAGCGGACGGACGGGCGCGGCGCCGACTTCCCGGCACTCCACCAGGGGGTGCACGGCCTTACTCACCGGCGCGACAGCCACGGCGAGAGCCCCCGCCTCGTACGCGCGCTCCTGCACCTGCTCGGCCGGCAGCTTGCCCAGCGCCTCGGCGAGCTGCTCGGGCCCGGCGTCGGGGGCGAGGTCCAGGACGGCGAGCAGCCGGTCGCGGTGGTGCGGGTAGTTGGCGTGGGTGCGGATCCAACCGTCGGCGGTGCGCCAGAAGCCGGAGAGCGGGGCGAAGCCGACGGGCTTGCGGCCGTCGATCTCCAGGTGCCGCTCGCTGACGAAGGAGGTGGCGACCGCCCCTT
The DNA here is from genome assembly GCF_044329365.1 of Kitasatospora sp. NPDC017646. NCBI lineage: Bacteria > Bacillati > Actinomycetota > Actinomycetes > Kitasatosporales > Streptomycetaceae > Kitasatospora > Kitasatospora sp. NPDC017646. Next base: position 368,447 of record NZ_JBIRJC010000003.1, read on the forward strand.
CGTCCACCCGGACGGCGGGGACCGGCCCGCCGCTGCGGTGCGCGGCGAGTTCGGCGGCGGCCAGCGAGCAGGCGGCCACGGTGGCCCTGGCCAGTCGGCGCACCGGCAGGCCGGACGGCAGGCCGCCCTGCGGGCCGTGGAAGTTCACCCGGTCCAGCAGCTCGGCCGGTCCGCCGAGGGCGGCCCAGACGTCGGTGGTGGGACGGTCGGCGAGCCCGGTCTCGGGCTCGGGCGCGGTCTCGGGCTCGGGCGCGGTCTCGGGCTCGGGCGCGGTCTCGGGCTCGGGCGCGGTCTCGGGCTCGGGCGCGGTCTCGGGCTCGGGGGATGTCGGACGATCGGTCATGCGGGGCATTGTGCTCCGCATCGGATCCGCTCGCCGTGACGCACACCACCGCCTGTCCGGCCCCGTTCCCCGGCAGCACGCCGACCGCGGCCGACGCTCCTCGGTCGGCCGGGATTCCGCAGGACCGCACCGGGCATGACGCTGAGTCAGCCGCAACCCGCCGGGTCCTTCCGACCGACGGGTAGGGTACGGAGCAGCGACCAGCGCCCACAGCCCAGCGCGCGGCCGGTGAGCCGGCGGCCGTCCACGACGCGCTGCGGAACAGGGCGTGGGAGCCGCCGGCCGGTGGCGCGGTCGCCGAGGTAGGCCGCGCCGGGGCGGCGGCACGGCTCCATGTGAAACGGTGCTACAAGCGGTTGATCGGTCGACCCGACGGGTCGGGCATGGTCTCACGGGCCGGAACCGGCCATGACCGGAGGGTGCGGTACGGCCGGGGCGCGGCGGGTGCGACGATGAGTGCCATCGTGATGACCGACCGGATCCGCCTGCTGCGCGCCGCGGTCTTCGCCGCGCTGTGCGTGGCGATGGCCGCCACGGCGCACGTCGCCATGGCCGGGGCCGGGGTCTCGCCGCAGGTGCTGCTCGGCGCGTTCGGAGCGGTCCTCGGGCTGACCTGGCTGCTGGCCGGGAAGCGGCGCGGAATCGGTGTGATCAGCATCTGGATGGTCGTGGCGCAGAGCGCGCTGCACCTGTTGTTCCAACAGGCCGGGACGGTCGGCCGCGGGGGCGCCGGTCTCGGCCGGCTCGCCACCACGGACTGGGCCGCCCTGCTGCTCTGCAACCCGGACCGGGCCGTCGGCGGGCTCTCGCCCGTCGAGCTGGCACGGATGGCAGGCATCGACCCGGACGTCCCTCCGGCCATCGGCAGCCTGCGGCCGATCGCCGGGATGCACCACGGGGCGGCGGGGTCGTTCGACGGGACGGCCATGGACATGGGCCTGTCGGGGGCGACGGGCATGCCGGGGATGACCGGGATGCCGGGAACGCCGGGCACGTCCTCGGGGATGACGCACCAGATGGCCGCCGAAATGTCCGGTCAGATGTCCGGCGGGATGACCCACGGCATGTCGACGGGGATGGCCATCGCCCACGTGCTGGCGGCGCTCGCCTGTGCGCTGCTGCTCTGGCGCGGTGACGCCGCGCTGGTCCGGGTCTTCGAACTGCTCGCCGCGCTCGGGGCGGTGGTCGCGGGGGCGCTGCTGCTCCCGCTGCTGGCGCTGTTCGCCCGCCCTCTCGGCTACCGGCCACCGCCCGCGCCCCGGCCCGCTGACCGGCCGGCCCGGCTGCTCCGGTCGGTGCTGCTCACGCATGCCGTCGTCCGGCGTGGGCCGCCGGCGTTCGCGCTCGCCTGCTGACGCGCCCGCCGCGCCCCTCCCCCTTCCGGCCGGACTCCGGCCGCCTCCGGGACCGTCGCGTCGGGCAGGTCGCCCTGCCGCGCCGCCGTGCTCCACGCCGTCACGTCGAGTGCCGTCGTACCTCGCGTCGCCGTGCCGTCAGGGCTCGGGCCCGCGTCCGCGTCCGCTGACCTCCCTGCGGGAGGCGCGGCGCGCCGCGCCGGCCCCCGGACGCCTGCGGTGCCGCCGTGCGCGGTGCCGCTCCCAGCCTTCCCCTCGGGACCTTCCCATGCCTCACTTCGACGGCGCACCGGTTCGCACCGGCGCCACCGTCCTACCGCTCCGCGGTCTGCGGCCCCTCCGGCGCCCGACCGACCGGACTGTCCACGCCCAGCCGGGCCAGCAGCTCGGCCGCCCACGCCTCCGACGGACCGTCGAGAGCAACCGCCGACACCTGAGCGCGCAGCCGCTCGCCCCGTTCCAGCCAGTCCCGACAGCCGGTGCAGCGCGCCAGGTGCTTGTCCAGCCGGGTGCCGGCCAGGCCAGTCGGTTCGCCGTCGAGCCGGGCGGACAGAGCGGTACGGAGCTGCGCGCATCTCATACCACCATCGTCCCGCACGGCTGTCGGGCCAGGACCGGACGGGTCGCGCCCGGCGAGACCGGCGGGATCCGCGGGGCCGGGACCGGCACCGTCGGAACCGGCCAGCTCGGAACCGGCAAGGTCGGCAAGGTCGGAGGCCGCCGTGGATGACGACCAGCTGACCGCGCTCGCGCTGAGCGCCCGCTCTGGCGGGGCCTCCGACGTCGAGGCCTTCGTCCGGGCCACCCAGCGGGACGTGTGGCGCTTCGTCGCCCACCTGACCGACGTGCAGTCCGCCGACGACCTCGCCCAGGAAACCTTCCTGCGGGCACTGCGTGGCCTCCCGGCCTTCGCCGGGCGTTCCTCGGCCCGCACCTGGCTGCTGTCGATCGCCCGGCGGACGGTGATCGACCGCTACCGGATGGCCGCCGCCCGGCCGCGCTGCGCGGCGCTGTCGGACTGGCAGGAGGCCGCGGAACGGCAGGACAGCACCCCCGCGGCCGGATTCGAGGACGGGATCGCCCTCGGGGACCTGCTCGAACGGGTGCCCGTACAGCGGCGGGAGGCCTTCGTGCTGACCCAGGTGGTCGGCCTCACCTACGCCGAGGCGGCCGAGGTCGCCGGTTGCCCGGTCGGCACCGTTCGCTCCCGGGTCGCCCGGGCGCGTGAGGAGTTGGTAGCGCGACTGCGGGCGGCCGAGGCCGGGGAGCTTGCGGCGGCCTGCTGAACGGCGCGCTCGGCTGGGCGACCCGGGCGCGGACCGGGCGCGGACCGGGCGCATACCGGGAACGGACGACTGGTCGCGGATGACAGATGACAGACGACAGATAACAGCAAACAGATGACAGATTTCGAAATCTGTCATCTGTCATCTGTCATTCGTCAGCTGAAAGTTGTCCGCCCCGGAAAATTCCGCCAAGTGTTCGGAACCATCACCCCCGCGCCCCCGACTGCTGTACCGGACGCCGCCGCCGAGGCGGTGCCCGGTACGGCAACGGGGGAACGGAGGATCTCCATGCGAGCGCAGAACCCCATACCCACCGACGATCTGACGCTCAATCAGCCCATTCCGGCGGACCGGTGGAGCCTGGTCGTGGCCGCCGGGCTGCTCTCGTTCGTCGCGATGCTCGACATGAACGTGGTCAACCTGGCGCTCACCGACATTTCCGCCGGCCTGCACGTCTCCGCCGGGATCGCCCAGTGGGCCGTCCTCGGCTACCAACTCCCCCTGGTGGCGCTGCTGTTGCCCGCCGGTCGATGGCTGGACCAGGTCGGCACCCGATCAGCGCTGCTGCTCGCGGTCAGCTGCTTCGCGACCTGCAGCGCGCTGGCCGCCCTTGCCCCGTGGGCGAGTTGGCTGATCGCGGCTCGTCTGCTGCAAGGCGCCTTCGGGGCCGTGCTGTTCGTCCTGATGCCGGTGCTGGCCGCGACGTCCGTCCGGCCCGAGCTGCGCGGGCGGGCGATGAGCGTGCCCGCGACGCTGGGACCGCTCGGCGCCGTCACCGGCCCGGTGGTCGGCGGCCTGCTGCTGGACCACCTCGGCTGGCGGGCGATCTTCCTCGTCAAACTGCCGGTCTGTCTGGCCGCCGTCCTGCTCGTGCGGCGGAACGCCCCGCGACGCGGCGGGCTGCGCCCGCCCGACCGGGGTTCGCTCGAAGACGCCGCGCTGATCGGTGCGGCGGTGGCCGCCGTCCTGCTCGGGCTCACCCTGGCGCCGAAGGCCCCGCAGTGGCTGCTGCTCGCACTGCCCGCCGCGCCGCTGGTGCTGCTGTGGCTGCGCCGCCCGGGCGGTCGGCCGGTCGCCGAGCTGCTGCGGGCCGCCGGAACCGCCGGGGTGAACGCCTCGGTGCTCGCGCTCGCCGCCGGCTTCGCGGCCTGCCAGTACCTGCTCGTCCAGTACCTGCGCGGCCCGCACGGCGAGAGCGCCACCGCCACCGCGCTGACCATGCTGGCCTTTCCGCTCGGCATGGTGCTGGCGGGACGGGTCGGCGGCCGGCTGGCCGACCGCTGGGGCGCCCGGCCGACCGCGCTCACCGGTGCCGTCGTCACCACCTGCGGCCTGGCCCTGCTCATCCCCGTGGACTCCGGCTGGTCCACCCTCGACATCGCCGCGCGGCTCGCCCTGGCAGGTGCAGGGATGGGCCTCAACGGCGGCCCCACCCAGGCGCTGGTGATGACCGCCTCCCCGCCCGGGAAACTCGCCACCGCCGGCTCCGCCGTCCAGCTCTCCCGCAGCCTCGGCTTCGCCCTCGGCCCGGCCCTGGCCACCGCCGCCGCGCTGGCGGGCGACCGGCCCGGCACCGGGACGCACGCGGGCATCACCCTGGCCGCCCTGGTCGCGGCCACCGCCGTCGTCCTGCTCACCCTCTACCGCCGCCCGCAGGCCTGACACCCGCCTGCAAGCCGTCCTCGCCCCACCCCTCCGGAGGAAGCACAGCCATGCCCGACACCGTCCGCACCCCGCCCCCGGCCGAAGCCGCGACCGGCGCCGGAGCCCCGCGCTGCCCGCACGCCCACGATCCGCTCCCCAGCCCCGTCCCGCTGCACGGCCCGGACTACAAGTCCGACCCGTACCCCCTCTACCGCCGGATGCGCGAGGCCGGGCCGGTGCACCGGGTGGAGTTCCCGAGCGGCATCCACGCCTGGCTGGTCACCGGCTACCAGGCCGCCCACGAGACCCTCAACGACCCCCGGCTCGGCAAGAACCACGCCCTCGGCAACGACAACTGGCGCCGGCTCGCCTCGATCATGCCGGAGCCACAGCACTCCCAGCTCCAGGTCCACCTGCTGCACCAGGACCCGCCCAAGCACACCGTGATGCGCCGCCTGGTGCTGGACGCCTTCGCCCCGCGCCGGGTGGAGTCGCTGCGGCCGAGGCTGCAGGAGCTGGCCGACGCCCTGGTGGACGAGCTCCCGGCAGTCGGCGGGGCCGATCTGGTGGCGGGCTTCGCGGCCCACTACCCCTTCCGGGTACTGGCCGAAGTCATCGGCCTGCCCTTCGAGTTGGCCGCCCGGTTCGACCGCGACTGGGGCAAGGTGGTCCAACCGGTCGGTCCCCAGGACCCCGGGCGTCCGGTGTACGAGGCGCGGCTGCGCGGCCTGCAGACGTACATCGCCGAGGTGGTCGCCCGCAAGCGCGCCGACCACCGTGCCCCCGGCCGGGACGAGCGCGAGGACCTGCTCGGCCGGCTCGTCGCCGCCCACGACACGGGCGAGTTGAGCCGCGAGGAGCTCGATTCGATCGTGTTCCAGCTGCTGGTCGCCGGGCAGGAGCCGGTCACCAACCAGATCACCACCATGCTGATCACCCTGCTGCGCCACCCCGAACAGCTCGCCGAACTGCGCACGAACCTCGACGAGCCCGGCCGCCTGGGCCGGGCGGTGGAGGAACTGCTGCGCCACGACGCCGCGTTCGAGCTCACCACCTGGCGCTTCTTCGCCGAGGACAGCGACCTGTTCGGCACCACCGTCCCGGCCGGCGACTCAGTGATCGTCTCGCTCTGCGCCGCCAACCGCGACGACGAACAGTTCCCCGAGGCCGACCGCCTCGACCTCGACCGCACGCCGAACGCCCATCTCGCCTTCGGCCACGGCATCCACTACTGCCCGGGCGCCGCCCTGGCCCGGGCCGAACTCCAGATCGCCGTCGGCACCCTGCTCACCCGGCTGCCCGGGCTGCGTCCGGCCGCAGCGCCCGGGGACGGCCTGGACGAACTCGCCTGGATCCCCGCCGTCCTGGCCCGGGGCGTCAACCGGCTGCCGGTCGTCTACGACCGGCGCGACTGAGCATCGCCCGCCGGCCCTGCGCCCACCCCGCGCCTGCCCGCCCACGGCTCCGCCTGCCCGAAGCCGTACGCCCGCCCATCCGTGGAGGAGACCCACCATGCCGCCCGTCGGCACCGCCACCCCCTTCGTCACCAGCGTCACCAGCCTCACCAGCACCCCGGAACAGCGGTCTACGGAACGGATCGCCGCCCGCATCCTCGGCCTGCTGCTCCCGCACCGCCGCGCCGCCGACCCGGAGTTCGACGCCCGACCCGAGCACTTCCCCTTCCAGCTGGCGCAGTTGGCGGACTTCATCGACGCCGGGGAGCCGATCGTCTTCACCCTGCCCGGCTTCCCGTGCAAGTCGCCGAACCCGGCGAAGGTGCTCGGTCACCTGCCCGACGAGGGCGAGCGGCTGTCGCTGACCTTCCTCGACGAGCTCTGCGCCCGGATAGGCCGGATCCACCCGCCCGGCGCACGGATCCTGATCTGCTCGGACGGTCACATCTTCGGCGACCTGATCAACGTCCCCGACGACCGCATCGACGCGTACTCGGACGAGCTGACCGCGATGATCGACCGCGAGGGCCTGAGCCACCTCGGCACCTTCGACCTGCGGGCGGTGCTCGGCGACCTGCCGTACGACGACAAGCGCGCCCGGGTGCACGAGCGGTACGCGCCGAGCGTCGAGGAATTGCGCGAGCAGGTGCTGACGGAACAGGAGACCCTGCGGCTCTACCGCGGCATCACCCGCTTCCTCACCGAGGACTCCGTGGGCTTCCCCGGCACCAGATCCGCCCTGCAGCGCGAGTGCCGCCGCCGCGCCTACGGAGTGATCCAACGCAGCCGGGCCTGGGGAGAGTTGATCGCCGAGCAGCATCCGCGGTCGGTGCGGCTGTCCATCCACCCGCAGCCGGCCGGTGCGCCGAAGTTCGGTGTCCGGCTGCTGGCGGCGGCCGATGCCTGGATGACCCCCTGGCACTCGGCGGTGCTCCACCGGAGCGACGGCAGCTGGGAGTTGCTCCGCAACGAGGAGGCCGCAAGGCTCGGCCGACTGGTGGAGCGGGACGGCCGGCCGAGCCACTACGAGAGCCACGCCGAGAGCCCTACCGAGAGCCCTGCCGAGAGCCCTACGGAGAGCCCTACCGAGAGCCGCTGAGACCGAGTCACCCACAGCGATCCACCGACGCCGAGCCACTGAGGCCGAGCCGCCCCGGACTACCGGAGCGGCTCGGCGGCGCGCGCCGGGGAACGGTGGTCGTAGGCGATCAACGGGTCCCCGGTGAGCGGGTGTTCGACCACCGCAGCGCGTACGCCGAAGACCTCGGCCAGCAGGTCGGCGGTGAGCACCTCGCGCGGCGTCCCGGAGGCGACCAGGGCGCCACGGTGCAGCACGTGCAGCCGGTCGCAGACCGAGGCCGCGGCGTTGAGGTCGTGCAGCGCGACCAGCGTGGTGCGGCGCTGTTCCCGCAGCAGGGCCAGGAGTTCGACCTGGTGCCGGACGTCCAGGTGGTTGGTCGGCTCGTCCAGCACCAGGACGTCCGGCTGCTGGGCGAGCGCCCGGGCGAGCAGCACCCGCTGTCGTTCGCCGCCGGACAGTTGGGCGAACCGGCGGTCGGCGGCATCCGCCATGCCGACCCGGAGGAGCGCCCGGGCGGTGATCCGGTGGTCCTCGGGGTCGTCGGCCGCGAAGGCCCGCTTGTACGGGGTGCGGCCCATCGCCACCACCTCGCGCACGCTCAGCTCGAAGTCACCGCCGCGCTCCTGGGGCAGCGCGCCGATGTGCCGGGCGGACTGCGCGGGCCGCAGTGCCGCCAGGTCCCGTCCGGCCAGCAGCACCCTCCCGGCGCTCGGCCGCAGGTGCCGGTAGACGGTGCGCAGCAGGGTGGACTTGCCGCTGCCGTTGGGCCCGACCAGCCCGGCGATCTCCCCCTCCTCGGCGACGAGGTGGACCCCGGCCACCACCGTGCGACCGGCCAGGGCGACGCTCAGGTCCTCGACGGCGATCCTCAACTGCGCTCCAGTCGTCGGTCCAGCAGGTAGAGCAGGGTGGGGGCGCCGAGCACGGCGGTGACCACGCCGATCGGCAGTTCCTGGCCGTCCAGGGCGGTGCGGGCCACGGTGTCGACCACGACCAGGAGCACCGCCCCGGTGAGGGCGGACAGCGGCAGCAACCGCCGGTGGTCGCCGCCGACGAGCAGCCGGCAGACGTGCGGCACCATCAGCCCGACGAAGCCGATCGCCCCGGAGACGGCCACCAGCACGCCGGTGAGCACGCTGGTGACGACGAAGACCTCGCGGCGCAGCCGGGTGACGTCCACACCGAGCCCGGCGGCCGTCTCGTCGCCCATCAGCATCGCGTTGAGCCCGCGGGCGCGGGCCTGGAGCAGGGCCAGTCCGAGTGCCACGGCGACTGTGGGCACGGCTAGTTGGGCCCAGACGGCGCCACCGAGGCTGCCCATCAGCCAGAACAGCACGCCTCGGGTCTGCTGCTCGTCGCTGGTCTGCAGGACGAGGTAGCTGGTGATGCCGCCGAGGAACTGGGCGATGCCGATGCCGGCCAGCACCAGGCGCAGCGGGGAGAAGCCGCCGCCGCGCCGGGCCATCAGCCAGACCAGGGAGAACGCGGCGAGCGCACCGGCGAAGGCCGCCAGGGAGACGGTCAGGCCGAGCGCGCTACCGAAGGAGAGTTCGAGGCCGAAGGCGGTGCCCAGGACGATGGTGGCGACCGCCCCGAGGGAAGCGCCGGAGGAGATGCCCAGCAGGTACGGGTCGGCGAGCGGATTGCGCACCAGGGCCTGGACGGCGGTGCCGACCAGGCCGAGTCCGGCGCCCACCACGGCCGCCAACAGGGCGCGTGGGACGCGCAGTTGCCAGACGATGAGGTCGCGGGTGCCGGGCTGGGGCGCGCGGCCGGTGAGGTGGTGGGCGACCACCGACCAGACCTCGCCGGGCGGGAGCTCCACCGAGCCGAGCGAGACGGCGGCGGTCAGCGCGAGCACCAGGGCGACGGCGAGCGCGGCGGCCAGCGGCCCGGCCCGCAGGGTGCGGGCCGGGCAGTGGGCTTCCCGGGCTCCCCGGCCGTCACGGGTTCCCCGGCCGTATCGGTCGTGCCGGGCACCCCGGTCGTCATGGTTGTCACGGTCGTCACGGGCTTCCCGGTCGTCCCGGTCACCCTCGGCACGAAGGGCCGAAGCCACGGCCTACTGCCCGTTCTTGACGAGATCGGGGTGGACGGTAGCGGCGATCTGCCGCACGGCGTCGGCGTTGCGAACCCCCGCGATGGTGGTCACCTCGGAGCCGAGCCGCACGAAGTGCCCCTCCTGGACGGCCTTCAGGCCCTGGGTCGCCGGGAAGCTCCGCAGGAACGTCTCGGCGTCGTCGTAGGCCTTGCGGGTGGCCTCCTCACTACCCCGGTTGCGCACGGCCAGTTGGATCCAGTCCGGGTCCTTGGCCACGACGTCCTCCCAGGAGCCGGGCTTGAAGTCGGCGTCGCAGTCGGCGAACACGTTGCGGGCCCCGGCCTGGGTGATGACGGCGTTGGCCACCTGCCGACCGCAGACCGCGACCGGCTGCTTGGTCCCGGCGTCGAAGTCGAAGACGAAGTAGCTCGGCCGCTTGTCCTCCGGGACCCCGGCGAGCGCGGTGCGGACCTCGCCGATCCGCTTCTCCATCCCGGTGACGAGTTCCTCGGCGCGGGCGGCGGTGCCGGTGACGGCACCGAGACGGCGGATGTCGTCCTCGATCCCGGCGAGGTCGGTGCGCGGCGCCTTGGCGGCCTTCGGGGTACCGGCGCAGGCGGTGGAGAGCAGGTAGACGTGCTGGATGCCGGCCGCCGCGAACTCCGCCTCGGTGGGCCCGGTGGCGCCGCCACCCATCATCGGCATCGCGCCGAAGGTGTCGACGTAGAGGTCAGCGCCGGAGCCGAGCAGCTTCTCCTTGGGAACGGCCTTGTCGCCGAGCACCGGCACCTTGGCGCCCTGCTCGACCAGCGCCGGCGGCAGGGTGCCCTTGCCGGGCGGGAAGCCGGTGCCGATCACCCGGTCGCCCGCGCCGAGTTGGAGCAGCATCTCCAGGCTCGCCGCGTTGCTGGTGACGATCCTGGTCGGGGCCTTGGCCACGGTCGTCTCCTTGCCCGCGCAGTCGGCGACGGTGACGGGGTAGCCCCCGGCCGGAACGGCCCGGGCGGTGATGGAGGCGCTGCCCCCGCCGCCGCTTCCGCAGGCCGTGGCGAACAGGGCGACGGCGGCCGCGATGCCGCAGACGACGCGAGGGCGCATGAGAACTCTCCTGGTCGGTGGTCGTGCCGGGGCCTGTCTTCGAACTCCCGAAAGCGGAGTTCGAAGACAGGCCGGGACCCGCGCTGCGGACCCGGACCAGGTAGTCGGCCCGGGGCCGCGACGGGTTCCCGGGGATCGCCCGGCGATTTACGGCCCTTCCCGACCGCCCGCGCGCAGCCGAGCGGAGCCGAGCGCAGCCGGGCGGACATAGGGTGGCCGGATGGCCGACCCCACCGACCCGCGCGACCCCTCCGAAGCGCGCGACGACCTCGACCTGCCCGTACCGCTCGGTCCGCGCCCGCCGCGCCGGGTGGTCTCGCTGGTGCCCTCGCTGACCGAGGCCGTCGCCGCCACCGCGCCGGGGCTCCTGGTCGGCGCCACCAACTGGTGCAGCCACCCCGCCGACCTGACCGTGGCCCGGATCGGCGGCACCAAGAACCCTGACCTGGCGGGCGTCCTCGCGCTCGCCCCCGACCTGGTGATCGCCAACGACGAGGAGAACCGCCGCCCCGACCTGGACGCGCTGCGGGCCGCCGGAGCGCCGGTCTGGGTCACCGGCATCCGCACCCTGGACGACGCTTTCCGCTCGCTGGACCGACTGCTCACCGTCGCCTGCCGACTGCCGCGCCCGGCCTGGCTGGACCAGGCGGAGGCGGCCTGGCGCGACGTCCGGCCGACGGCATCCCCACGGGGCGGACGGCCGACGGCGGACGGCCCGCGGGCGATCGTGCCGATCTGGCGCCGCCCGTGGATGGTGCTCGGCCGCGACACCTTCGCCGGGGACCTGCTGCGCCGCCTCGGCCTGCGGCTCGTCCACGCCGAGCACGCCGAGCGCTACCCGGCCGTGCCTCTGACCGAACTGCTGTCGGGGCGACCGGAGTTGGTGGTGCTGCCGGACGAGCCATACAGCTTCACCGCCGAGGACGGCCCCGAGGCGTTCCCCGGCATCCCGGTCGCGCTGGTCAGCGGACGGCACCTGACCTGGTACGGGCCCTCCCTGGTGACCGCTCCGACCGTCCTCCGGCGAGCGATCGACCACCCGTTCATCCAGGGTGAGGAAACCACATCGTAGGATGACCGCCACTCGCCGGAACCATCAGGTCGCCGGGGACAAGTGGGGGGATCACCGATGAAGTTGAGCACCACCCGGCGGACGACCGTTCTGGTCTCCGCCGTCGCCGTCTCGACCGCCGTCCTGGCGGGCTGCGGCACCGAGAGCGCCGACAAGCACCCGAACGCGGCGTCGAGCACCACGCTCACGGCCGCCAGCGCCGCGCCCAGCGAGACGGCCGGCGCCAGCCCGTCCGCGAGCGCCACCCCGACGCCCAGCGACTCCGCCTCCACCTCCGCCAGCGCCTCGCACAGCCCGAGCGCGAGCCCGGGCAAGTCGGCGAAGGCCACGCCCGGCGCCCCGGCGGGCAACGCCAAGAGCGGCGGCGGCAACGCGGCCGGCGCACCCGCCACCCAGCCGCCGGTCGAGAAGCCCGCCATCCCGGCGCCGGTCCCCACGGCCAAGCCCGGCGCCGTCGCCCTCCCTCCGCCGCCCGCGCCGCCCGTCCCGCACGTGCCGCCGCTGCAGAGCGGCTGCCAGCCGAGCAAGCCCCAGCCCGACGAGCCCACTACGGCCGTCGGCGCGGCCCTCACGGCGGCGGCCGGGCAGTCCCGGGTCCTCACCCTCAGCGCGGGCGGCACCGACAAGCTCCCGCCGCTGCCCGTCAACCTGGTCAAGGCCATCGCCTGGCAGGAGAGCGGCTGGCAGTCCGGCATCCTCGCCTGCGACGGCGGCATCGGCACCATGCAGATCATGCAGAACACCGTGAGCTGGATGAACGGCAAGTACGGCACCAGCTCAGACCCCAAGACGCTCAACGGGAACGTCCAGCTCGGCACCCAGCTGCTCGACTGGCTGGTCGCCTACTACGGCGACTCCTCCTTCGGCGGCAAGTACGACCTCTCCCCCGACCCTGCCACCGGCAAGACGCCGCTGCTCGACCTGGTCATCTCGGCGTACAACGCGGGCGCGGGAAACGTGCACTACAACACCGTCACCGACCCGACCACGGGCGAGATCGTCGGCAGTCTGGACATCCCCAACCCGAAGTACATCTCCAACGTGAAGGCGCTGATGGCCAGCCAGCCGTGGAACAAGGCAGGCTGACCCCTCTTCTGTGGTCCGGCCGCCCCGGCCGCATGACGCAGGGCCCGGGACGCGAGTGCGTCCCGGGCCCTGTGCCGTACGGCCGTCGGCCGGGCGTCAGCCGCGCGCGGCGGTGACTGCGGCGCCCAGCGCCTCCTTGATCCGGGGGCCGAGACGGGCGAAGCCCAACTCCTTCATGGCCGCGCGGAGCAGTTCCTCGTCGCTCCGCTCGCTGCCGTCGGCGTCGATCCAGCGGACTACGGCGAGCAACTCGTCGGCCGAGTAGGCGGTCACGGGGCGGCCGGGGGTGAAGTCCGGCTTCGCGGGACGGTCGGCGGGCTCCTCGGAGGCAGGGGTGTCGGCCGCGAGGGCCTCGACGACGGGCTCGGGCTCCGACTCGACGGCAGGGGCTTCGGCGACGGTCTCGGGCTCCGTGGCGGGCTCCTCGACCTCGACCTCTACGGCAGTCGTCGCTTCGACCTCGACGGCGAGCGCCTCCGCAGCGGCCTCAAGCTCCGTGGCGGGCTCCTCGACGTCGATGGCGACCTCAGCCTCGGCAGTCACCGCCTCGACCTGCTCCGCAACGTCGACTGCGGGCTCCTCCACGGCCTCCGCCTCGGTCACGGGCTCCCCCACCTCAAAGGCGATGGCCTCCGGCTCGCCCTCGACCTCGACCTCGGCAGTCACTGCCTCGGCACCGGCCACGGCCTCGACCCCAACGGCAGGCTCCTCGACCTCGACGGCTAGCGCCTCCGCAGCGGCCTCAAGCTCCGCGGCGGGCTCCTCGACGTCGATGGCGACCTCAGCCTCGGCAGTCACCGCCTCGACCTGCTCCGCAACGTCGACTGCGGGCTCCTCCACGGCCTCCG